>CADCTL010000221.1:4633-7809 GCA_902805625.1 uncultured Acetobacteraceae bacterium | reverse complement strand
CGGCACGGCGCCGAGCGCGGGGAGGTCGAGGCCGAGCCGCGCCAGCGCCGCCGCGGCGTCCGGGCCGAGGAACTCGCCGCAGACGCTCTCGCGCGCCTCCGGCGTGCGGTCCAGCAGCAGCACGCGGCGGCCGGCGCGGGCGAGGACGATCGCGGCGGCGCAGCCCGCGGGGCCGGCACCAACCACCGCGACCTCGCACTCGTCCTCCCGCGAACGGGGCTGATCCGCCGCGAACGCGAAACCGTCCATCTCAGCGACCTCCGCGCCTGTCACCCGCGGATTGTTCCCACCTGCCAGCGGAAGGGGAAGGCCCAGCGGACCTCCGCCGCCACGCCCGCCTCGCGCAGCGCCTTCTCCCAGTCCGAGCGGGCGAAGCCGCGCGCGATGGAAACGGTGCTGTCGTGGACCACCATCGGGTCCATCCGCAGCAGCCGCACGCCCGCCCAGACCACGGCCCAGGGCACCGGGTGGCGGTGCAGGTCGCTGATCAGCCAGCCACGCTCCGCCCGCGCGTCCAGCCAGCGGAGGAAGCGCACCAGCACCGGGTGGGGCAGGTGGTGCGCGAAAAGGCTGCACAGCACCACGTCGAAGCGCTCGCCCTCGTCGAGGTCGAACAGGTCGGCGGTGATCCAGCGGCCGGGCCTCCCGCGCCCCGCCGCGTGCCGGCCCGCCCAAGGGCTGCGGTCCAGCCCCGCGAGGTCGAGCGCCACGCCGCGCTTCTCGCCCCAAGCGGCGACCGCTTGCAGCATGTCGCCGCCGCCCGCGCCCACGTCCAGCACCGAAAGCCGCCGTGCGCCGCCGTTCGCCGCCACCACGCGATCCAGCCAGCGCAGCACCGGCCGGTAGGCGAGGCTCATGCGGTTGATGCGTTCGAGATCGGTCAGCGCCGAACTGAATTCCGCCTCCGTGACGGAAGCGTCGTCCATGATCTCGTCGGCGGCGCTCCGCTGGCGCAGCACGGCTCAGCCCTGCGGGTCGCGGGCGGCGCTCGGGTCCATGTTCGGGTCGTCCACGATGCCCGCGCCGCCGCCGAGGTAGCCGCCGGCCGTGCCGCCGGCGCCCGTGCCGCCGGGGTTGGCACCGCTGAAGCCGCCGCCCGCGCCCGGTCCGCCGCGGTCGTCCTCGACGCCGGCCCCGGCACCGGCCCCGCGCTCCGCGGCGCCCTCGTCCCCGCGGACGGGGACGGTGCCGTCCTCCACGACCTCCCGCGGATCGAGCCCGCCCACCGCCAAGGCCCGCGCCTGCTGCCCCGTCAGGGTCAGCCGCACCTGTCCGCCTTCGGCCGCGGCGACCAAGCCGAGCGGGATGGTGCGGTGTTCGCCGGCGCCGCCCGGATCGTCGTCCCGCGTCAACTTGATGCCGCCGCGCTCCAGCCGGTCCACCGTGCCGACGTGCTGCCCGTCGGACCCCACCACCGCCATGTGCTCCTTGATCGCGGGACCGTCGCTCATGTCACACCCTCCGTTCCGCGCGCGCCGTGTCGCGCCTGCGCCGGGAGGAGCAACGGCCCAGCGCTGCCGCGGATGCGGCGGCCCTCCGCGCATCCTCCGCCCGGGCCGCCCTAAACCGCCGTGAAGCGCATGGTCTCGGCCGAAAGGCCGGGCCCGAAGGCGAGGGCGCAACCGCGCTGGCCGGGGCGCGCGTCCGCCAGCATCCGTTGCAGCACGAACATCACCGTCGCCGAGGACATGTTGCCGTTCTCGCGCAGCACCGAGCGGCTCTCGGCCAGCGCCCCCTGCGGCAGCGCCATGCCGTGCTCCACGGCGTCCAGCACGCTGCGCCCGCCGGGATGCACGGCCCAGAGGTCGATGTCCTCCGGCGCCACGCCGTCCAAGATCGCTTCCGAGTGGTCGGGCAGGGCGCGCGCCAGGGTCAGCGGCACCAGCCCCGAGAGGGTCATGTCGAAGCCGGAATCGCCAACGCGCCACGTGATGTGCTCGCGCGCCTCATGCACCAGGGCGGAGCGGAACCCGTCCATCCGCAGCCCCTCCGGCTCGCCCGTCACCAGCGCCGCGCTGCACCCGTCAGCGAACAGCAGGAAGCACATGAGCTGGCCGAGGTCGTCCGAAGGTTGCAGGTGCAGGCTGCACAGCTCCAGGTTCACCACCAGCACCCGCGCCTCCGGGTCGCTCCGCACCGCCTGCCGCGCCAGCTTCAACGCATTGATCGCCGCCTGGCAGCCCATGAAGCCGACGATCGTGCGCTCCACGTGGCCGGGCAAGCCGTAGCGGCGGATCAGCCAGTGGTCGAGGCCGGGCGCCGCGAAGCCGGTGCAGGTGGCGAAGACGAGGTGGGTGATGCGCGGCCCCTCCGCCTCTAGGCCGAGCGCGTCGCACGCGGCCTCGGCCAGCGCCGGCGCGTCCGCCTCGAACCGCGCCATGCGCGTGCCCGTGGAGGGGTAGCGGTCCCTGTCGTAGAAGCCGTCCGTGGTGCCCCGCGCCTCCGCGTCTGGCTCCAGCACGGAAAAGCGCGTGTCGATCTGCGACTTCTCGGCGAGGCGGGCGAAGGCGGTGCGGGTGCGCGCGTCGCCGATCTGCCGGTCCGCCAAGCGCCGAAACGCACCGTGGACCTCGTGGCGGGGGACGGCGGTGGCGATGCGGTTGATGTAAGGATCGGTCACACAACGTCACATGGGGTCGGGCGGCGGCGCGTCACCCCTCCGCCGGCGCGTCGGCCTGTTACCGCTGCGACACGGCCCCGCTCCGCGCGTCCACCCGCACGTCCACCCTGGTGCTTCCCCGCTGGGCGGTGGCGAGGATGGCGTCGCCCTCGCGCCCGGCCTCCCGGACCTCGGAAAAGCCGCGGTCGCGCAGGAGGGCCTGCGCCTGGGCGCCGGTGAGCGGCCGTTCGTCGCGCACCTGCCCGGTCTTGGCGTCGAGCCGCAACGGGCCGGTGGCCTCGCCGTAGCGCTTGGCGTCGGAAACAAGGACGGTGTCGCCGTCCCGCTCCATCCGTCCGAGGTCCGAATAGCCGCGCGCCTGAAGCACGATCCGTATCTGCTCGGCGAGCAATTGGCCGGGCTCGGGGCGGTCCATCCCCGGACCGGCCGCGCCCTGGCCGGCCACGGGGCCGGCGGTCCCGAACAAGGCCAAGCAAAGGCCGGCCGCGGCGAGGGTCTTGCGCATCGGGTGTTCCCCGCGTCGTGGTCCTCCGCGGAAAGCCCGTATGGGAGGCGA
>CADCTL010000221.1:0-4623 GCA_902805625.1 uncultured Acetobacteraceae bacterium | reverse complement strand
CGCACCGCGCCTTTGCCGGCCCTGTCCAGCGGCGCGCGAGGTTGAATTCCGCCTTAGAACGGAACATATGACGAACGTGCGCGGCGAGGCGTTTCGCCGGTCGGTGGGGGACAGGCGACGGCATGGAATTGCGGCGCAAACTCGAAATCCTCGCCGACGCGGCGAAGTACGACGCCTCCTGCGCCTCCTCCGGCACCGACAAGCGGGACAGCCGAGCCGGCGGCATCGGCAGCACGGAAGGCATGGGCATCTGCCACGCCTACGCGCCGGACGGGCGGTGCATCTCCCTCCTGAAGGTGCTGTTGACCAACGCCTGCGTCTTCGACTGCGCGTACTGCGTCAACCGCGCCCAATCGAACGTGCAGCGCGCCCGTTTCACCGTGCCCGAGCTGGTCGGCCTGACCCTGGACTTCTACCGCCGCAACTACATCGAAGGCCTGTTCCTCTCCTCCGGCATCATCCGCTCGCCCGACTACACGATGGAGCAGGTGGTGGGGGTGGCGCGCGAGCTGCGCGAGGTCCACGGCTTCCGCGGCTACATCCACCTCAAGACCATCCCCGAGGCCTCGCCCGAGCTGCTGGCCGAAGCCGGGCGCTATGCCGACCGCCTCTCCATCAACATCGAAATGCCCCGCGAGCAGTCCCTGAAGGAGCTGGCGCCGGAAAAGGACTTCGCCGCCATCCGCCGCTCCATGGCCCGGATGCGCGCCCGTATCGACGAGGCGAGGGAAGGGGAGGCCACCGCCCGGCGTCCCGCTTCCAAAGCCGCCGCGCCCCGCTTCGCGCCCGCCGGCCAATCCACCCAGATGGTGGTCGGCGCCGACGCGGCGGACGACCGCGCCGTGCTCGGCACCAGCGTCAACCTGTACGGCAGCTACCGGCTCAAGCGGGTCTACTACTCCGCCTATTCGCCCATCCCGGACGCCTCCAGCCTCCTGCCGCCGCAACCGCCGCCGTTGCTGCGCGAGCACCGCCTCTACCAAGCCGACTGGCTGCTGCGCTTCTACGGCTTCGAGCTGGACGAGATCATGGCCGGCGCCGAGGGCGGGATGCTCGACCTGGGCGTGGACCCCAAGCTCGCCTGGGCGCTCCGCCACCGCGAGAGCTTCCCCGTGGACGTGAACCGCGCCCCGCGCGAGATGCTCCTCCGCGTCCCCGGCCTCGGCGCCAAGACGGTGGAGAAGATCATAGCGGCCCGCCGCCACCGCTCCGTCCGCGCCGAGGACCTGGCCCGGCTGCGCCTGTCCCTCCCGAAGCTGCTGCCCTTCCTGGTGACGGCCGACCACCGCCCCCGCGGCAACCTCCTGGACCGCCCCGACCTGCGCCGCCTCGTGGCGCCCAAGGCGAGCGCGTTCGGCGCCCTCGCGCGCCCCGCCGCCGCGCAACTCGCGCTCCTGTAGCCCGGGGCGCCGCGATGCAGGCGATCGGGGTGCTCCTCAACGGCCCGGCCGACTTCGCGGGATGGCGCGACCAAGCCCGCCGGCTGCTCGCGGCGGAGGTGCCGCCGGAAGCCGTCGAGTGGCGCGTCCCCGGCGAAGCGCCGGGGCTGTTCGCAACCGGCGCCGTCCCGGACGCGCCGACGGTCCCCCGCGCCCCCGGCCATTTGTCCGAACGGTCCACGGCGGCCGAAAACCCGAAAACCTCCGCCCCGGACGCCTCCACCGAGCGCGCACCGGCCGTCCCCCGCGCCCCCTGGCACTTGTCCGAACGGCCCACGGCGGCCGAAAAGCCGGCGACCTCCGCAGTTAGCACCATCTCGTACGCGACCGCCGGGAGCGCGCCGACCGTCCCCCACGCCTCCGAGGATTTGTCCGAACGGTTCATCGCGGGCGAAAGGCCGGGAGATGCCGCGGCCAGCACCGTTCCGCACGCCACCACCGGGAGCGCGCCGGCCGCACCCCACGCCTCGATGGGTTTGTCCGAACGGCGCGTGAACGGTGAAGGATTGGGAGATTCCACGGCCGGCATCGTCTCGGGCACGGTCGCCGGTATCTGCCTCGCGCTGGCCGTCCCTGGCGCCTTTGCGGATTTGTTCGAACTGCGTGGTGCCGGCGAAAGGCCGGAAGAGTTCTCGGGGGCCGTCCGCCCTGCGCCGGCCGCTCGCCGCGCCACCGAGGAATTGTCCGAACGATGCATGGCCGGCGAAACACCGAGGACGCCTGCCGCCGACGCCAACCGCTCCGCGCCGACCGTCCCCCGCGCCTTCGTCCGTTTGTCCGAAACGGCGATCCGCCACCGCGACCCGGAGCGCTTCGCCCTGCTCTACCGCGCCCTGTGGCGCCTCACCCACGGCGAACCGGCGCTGATGCGGGTGGCCACCGACCCCGACGTGGTCCGGCTGGAGGCCATGGCGAAGGCCGTCCGCCGGGACGCGCACAAGATGCACGCGTTTGTCCGCTTCCGCGAAATCCGCACGGCGGACGGCCCGCGCTTCGTGTCCTGGTTCGAGCCCGAGCACCACATCCTGGAAGCCGAGGCCGGCTTCTTCGTCCGCCGCTTCGCCGGGATGCGCTGGTCCATCCTGACGCCCACCGCCTCCGCCCACTGGGACGGCGCGACCCTCACGATGGGCCCCGGCGCCCGCCGCGCCGACGCGCCGGCCGAGGACGCGCAAGAGGATCTCTGGCGCGCCTACTACGCCAGCATCTTCAACCCGGCCCGCCTCAAGCCCGGCGCCATGCGCGCGGAGATGCCGGTGAAGTACTGGCGCAACTTGCCGGAAGCGCGCCTCATCCCGCGCCTGATCGCGGACGCGCCGCGCCGGGCGGCCGCCATGGTGGAGCGCGGCGCCTCCGCCCCTGCCTTATGGCGGCAGCGTAATGTTCATTGGGGAAGGCAGCCCGTCGTCGCTTCCGACGTTACCGAAGCCATGCCAGCCGATCTTTTCACCGCCGCCGTCGATCCCGCCGAAGGCCTCGCCGCCCTGCGCGCGGAGATGCTCGCCTTGAACAGCCTGCCGGCCTGGACGGCCGACGCCACGCAGATGGTGTTCGGCGAAGGGCCGGTCGGGGCGCCGCTGGTCTTCGTGGGCGAGCAGCCCGGCGACGAGGAAGACATCGCCGGACGGCCCTTCGTCGGCCCCGCCGGCCGGATGTTCAACAAGGCCATGGAAGAGGCCGGCATCCCGCGCAACGAGGCCTACGTCACCAACGCGGTGAAGCACTTCAAATTCAAGCCGACCGGGCGGCGCCGGCTGCACCAGTCGCCCGACGCCGGCGACATCACCTACTACCGGCCTTTCCTGAAGCGCGAGATCGACCTCGTGGGGCCGCAACTCGTGGTCACGCTCGGCGCGACGGCCCTCCGCGCCCTGTCGGGCAAGCCGCTCGCCATCAACAAGACCCGTGGCGAGGTGATCCCGATGGCCGACGGCCCGCCGATCTTCCCGACCGTCCACCCCTCCTACCTGCTCCGCCTCCCCGACCCGGACAGCAAGGCGCGCGAGTACGAGCGTTTCGTCGCCGACCTGAAGCGCGCGCACCGCGAGGTGGCTTGAGGCCGCGCCCTCAGCGCAGCAGGACCGGCCGGAGCATCGCGCCCGCGGAGAGCACGAGAGCGCCAACCGCCGCGAACCGGATCGGCCATCGCCACCGCAGGGCTGCGACGAAGCTCTCGTAGCAACGCGACCCAGCAGGAGAGCCGCCGGCACCGGCAACCGGACCGCCGCCGGTCCTCAGCGCGCCGTGCCGCCGGCGCAGCCGTCGTGGTCGGCGACGCGGAAGCCCAGGCTGTCCTTCTCCTGGTCTCCGGTCGGCGCTCCGTGCGCCATCACGTCCTGCGAAAAGCGCGGAACGACGGCGCAGTCGCCCCAAGCGTCCCAGATGAACACCCCGGCGTCGTCCCGGTCCGGATCGTCCGGGGCCGGGCCGGGCCGCACCGCCCGCGGGTTGTCCGCGACGGCGCCCGGAACCGCCTCGGCGGCGGCACTGGCCGTTGCGAAGACGAGTGCCGCGAAGGCTACGGCGCGGAAGGGGATCATGGCTGCTCTCCCTGCGGGTCGCCGATCGCTCGGCGGCCCGCATGGGAGCAGGAGGCGGCGAGGGCCGCGTCATCCGTTCGGAGGAGAAGCCCCCGGCGGCCGGCAGCGGTCCGCCCTCAATCCCCCGTGGCCGCCAGCCGCTGTTCCGCCGCGTCGTTGGCGGCGCGCGGCGGCAGGGCGGCGTCGATGCGGTTGAAGGTCGCCAGGGCCTGCCCGACGATCTGGTCCATGTTGTAGTAGCGGTAGGTGGCCAGCCGCCCGACGAACCACACGTCCGGCGCCGCGTCCGCCAGCGCCTCGTAGCGCTTGTAGAGCGCCTGGTTCTCCGGGCGGGGGATGGGGTAGTAGGGGTCGCCCTCGGCGCTCGGGAACTCGTAGGTGACGCTGGTGGACGGGTGCGACTGCCCCGTGATGTGCTTGTACTCGCTGATGCGCGTGTAGGGCACCTCCTCCGCCGGGTAGTTCACGGTGCCGACCGGCTGGAACCGCTCCCGCTCCAGGGTCCGGTGCTCGAACCGCAGGCTGCGGTAGGGCAGCTTGCCGAAGCGGAAGCCGAAGTACTCGTCCACCGGCCCGGTCCAGACGACGCGCCGGTGCGGGACGGACCGGCGCACCTGCCCGTAGTCCACCCCGGTGCGGACCGT
>CADCTL010000220.1 GCA_902805625.1 uncultured Acetobacteraceae bacterium | reverse complement strand
TCAGGCGAGCCGGGTTATGATGGTCGGCTCTCAGCTACAGGTCGCTCATCCGTGAGCTATGTCGAGAACTGGGTGACGGCGTGATCAGGCGGCGTTGTGTGCTGGCGTGTCGGTGACCTCGACGCCGTCGCGGAAGGTGACGCCCTGGACGACCTTGGGCAACTGGTTCTCGCCTTTCAGCCGGCGCCAAGTCTTGGCCGCGGCCATGACGAGCTTGAACACCATCAGCCGGGCGGTGTCCTGCGACAGCGCGCCCTTGGTGCGCACCGTGCGGTGGCGCACGGTGGCGAACACGCTCTCGATCGGGTTGGCCGTGCGCAGGTGGTCCCAGTGCTCGGCCGGGTAGTCGTAGAAGGCCAACAGCGCCTCGCGGTCCTTAGCCAGGCACGCGACCGCCTTGGCGTATTTGGCCCCGTACTTCTCGGCGAACGTCGTCATTGCCGCCTCCGCGGTCGCGCGGTCCGGCGCCGTCCAGACCTCGCGCAGGTCGGCCTTGGCCGCCGGCTGGACGGAGCGCGGCAGCTTGTCGAGCACGTTGGCGGTTTTGTGCACGGTGCAACGCTGATGCCGCGTGGCCGGAGAAACCTCCTCGAGCGCTTTCCAGAAGCCGAGGGCGCCATCGCCGGTGGCCAGCTCGGGCGCGATGGCCAGACCTCGCGCCTTGAGGCCGACCAGCAGTTCCCGCCAGCTTTGCGCGCTCTCGCGCAGCCCCACCTGGAAACCGACAAGCTCCTTCTTGCCCTCGGGCGTGGCGCCGATCAGCACCAGCATGCACTCGGCCTGCGGCTCCATGCGCGCCTGGAGGTAAATGCCATCCGCCCAGACATACACGTAGCGCCGCGCCGACAGGTCGCGCCGTTGCCAGCGCGCGTGGTCCGCTTCCCATTCGCCCCGCAACCGCGCGACCACCGATGGCGACAGGTTCGGCGCGTCCTTTCCCAGCAACGCCGCGAGCGCCTCCCCGAAGTCGCCCATCGAGACCCCGCGCAGGTAGAGCACCGGCAGCAAGGCATCCAGGCTGCGCGTCCGCCTGGCCCAGCGCGGCAGGATGGCCGAGGTGAAGCGGATGCGCTCGGCACCGGCCTCGCCGGCGCCGCGGTCGCGCAGCTTGGCCCGCCGCACCGCGACCGGGCCGATGCCGGTCTGGACCAGGCGCTCCGGAGCATGCCCGTGCCGCACGACGCGCTCGCGCCCGTCCGCCAGCCGCAGACCCTTCATCTCGGCCAGGAACGCCTCGGCTTCCGCCTCCACCGCCTGCGCCAGCAGCCGGCGGGCGCCGCACCTCAGCACGGCCGTCAGCGGATCCTCGATCGTGTCGGGGTGGCGGAGTGGGACAACGGTGCTATCGCTCATCGTGGCGTATCGCTCCTTCGGGAGGTTCTGGCAGGCTCGTCACCCGCCTCGATACGCCGCCTTTCTCGCACCGCCATCACCCAGTTTCGGCCATAGCTCCCCCTACTGGCGATGGTCGGCTTCGTGCGCGAGCAGAAGCTCGACATGCAATACGTCTCCTACCGCTCGCCGGTGCTCGCCCTGCCCGACCTGGCGCAGGGCCGGTTGCAGTTGCTGATGCTGCCGCTCGCCCCGGCCTTGCCGCAGGCGCGCGCCGGGCAGGTGAAGCTCCTGGCGGTCACCAACCCCGTGCGCTCCCCCGCCGCCCCCGAGGTGCCGACCGTGGCGGAGGCCGGTTTCCCCGACCTGACCTTCGGGGGGACGTTGGCGTTCTTCGGCCCGCGCGGCATGCCCGCCGCGCTGCGCGAGCGGATCGCCGCCGACGTCCGCATGGTGGCCGCGGAACCGGGCTTCGCCGAGAGGATCGGGCCGCTCGGCATGGTGCCGCGCGCCGGCACGCCGGAGGAGCTGGGGCGCGTGGTGGAGGAGAACCGGCTGCACTGGGCCGAGCGGGCCCGCACCCATGGCGTGCGCCCGACGAACTGAACCGTCGAGGCGCGTGCCGCGGCCCGGTGGGCAGAGCCGCCCGTCAAAACCTCCTTCGAGCCGAATCGACCTTTCGGTTCCCCTGCTTCTGTAATGGGCCGTTGGTCGTCAAGCTCCAGAGCGCATCCAATCGCCGGTTTCGTGCTTCTGCCCGTGGTCGGCGCAGGGCCGCCACCCGATGCTTCATGAGGGAGCCGGCGGGGCAATCTACCCGGCGTGGTACGGGATCGCCCCCGGCCACTGCAACGGAACCTGCCTCACCGTCTCCGCGTCCCGGCGAAGGGACGTCGTGGGAGCCGGGCCGCCTGGCCCCGCCCCGAACCGTGTGCCTCCTCGCGGTTATGCCGCCGCCGCCGCCGGGTCCTGACCCCAACGGAACTCCGTCCCGTCGGCCCAGATCCGGTGGAGCACGGTGGCGAGCTTGCGCGCCAACGCCACCTTGGCCCTCCGCATGCCCCGCCGCTTGGCGACGTCCACCGCCCAGCGCTTGAGCGTGCTGAACCGGGTCGCGCGCGTCAGCAACGCGTTGGCCGCGTCGTGCAGCGCCGTGCGCACGGATGCGTCGCCGACGCGCGTGATGCCGCCGGTCACGTCCGCCTCGCCCGACTGGTAGCGCTTGGGCGTCAGGCCGAAGAAGGCGCCCACCGACTTGGACTTGGCGAACCGTCCGGGATCGTCCACCGCCGCCCGGTAGGTCAGCGACACCACCGCGCCCGATCCCACGCCATGATGCCCATCTCGCTACGTCACTGGAAACCGAAGGCTTGTTGGTCTGGATCCGCTGATGGCGGACCTGCGCGACGCGCCGTGGTGCGTTCTGCCAGCCGCCAATCCTCGATGTGGTGTCGCTTGATCACCCACGGCGCGCCTTTGCAGTATTGCTCGGCGGGGATATCGCCGGCGCGGATCCGGCGCAGCACCGTCATGGGGCTGAGGCCGAGCAGCCTCGCCGCCTCGGGCAGCGTGACCTCGCCGCGCTCGGCCCATTCGCCCTCCGTGTGGACCGCGATGCCGTGCGTGTTGCGGAAGCTGCGCACGCGCGACTGCGTCCACCCGTTCAGCCGGCCCGTCCGCTGGCCCGTCCGGTTGAGCATGCCGGCGATCGCCTTGTCGGGCATCAGCCGCGCGCAGGCTCGGATCAGGTCCACCGTCTCGGGCTCGACGGCCCAGCGCGTCCGGCCCCTGCGGTTCCTCCTCACCTCGAGGCGGGTGTGGTCGCCTCCTTGCCAGTGCAGCAGGAGCTGGATCCGGTCGCCCTCCACCCGCGCCACGACTTCGCGCAGCACGACGCGGACGATGCGCTTGCGCGTGGCGGCGGTCGCCGCCGGGTGGTGCCAAGCCGCCTCGAGATCCGTGCCCATCCGCAGCAGTCGCCGACGCTCCTCGGCGCCCGGGGCCGCCGGCTGTCGCCGGACCACCCCCTCCAGCTCCGCCTCCAGCGCGCGCACGGCCGCGAGGGCCGCCTCCCAACGCCTTTCGATCTCGCCGGCAACGAGGCGGTTGTCGGGGTCGACCGCGTCGTATCCCCGACGTGCCCGGGCCGCTTCGTGCCGCGCCTGCTCGAGCGCGAGCTCGACCTGGCGGCGCTTCTCGCCGGCCCGCTGCTCGCCGCCCGCGATCGCGTGCACCGCCGCCTCGATCCCGAGCGGCTGCAGCACGCGCACGACCTCGGCCCCGACCGCTGTGTCCACCCGCAGGGAGCCGAACGAGATGCAGGGGGCGGCGCCGGGGTTGCTGCGGACGGCGTCGCAGTTGTAGCGGCCGATGTCGCCCTTGGCGCCGTTGTAGCTGACCAGCAGCCTGCGCCCGCAATGGCCGCAGCGCACGAGCCCGGCGAGCAACGCCTCGCCCCTGCGCACCGCGCCGCGCGCCATCACGCCCTTGCCGTTGGCGTTGTCGGCGATCAGCCGCTGGTTCCTCTCGTACTCCGCCCAAGGCAGATGGCCCTCGTGGTGGTCGACGAGCAAGACCGCCCACTCCGACCGGTCCTTGCGGTGGCCCC
The DNA here is from genome assembly GCA_902805625.1 of uncultured Acetobacteraceae bacterium. Classification (GTDB taxonomy): domain Bacteria; phylum Pseudomonadota; class Alphaproteobacteria; order Acetobacterales; family Acetobacteraceae; genus Craurococcus. The sequence goes on along the minus strand of CADCTL010000220.1, from coordinate 3,879 downwards.
GCAGCACGCGCTTGCGGCCGTCCTCGATCGTGGTCCGGCTGCCGGTCCGGCCGAAGGCGTAGGCGCCGGCGTACACCGGGTTGGTGAGCAGGTTGTTCACCGTCGCGTAGACGGGCAGCTTCCACAGCGGCCGGCGCTCCCCCGCCTGCCTGTGGTCGATGTAGGGCAGCGCGATCCGATCGGCCCGCAGCGACAGGAAGACCTGGCGGATGCTCTGCATCTCGGCGAACCGGGCGAACACCAACCTGATCGCCTCGCGCACGCGCAGGTCGGGGTCCATCTCGATCTTGCCGCGGCCCGCCCTGGAGTAGCCGACAGCCACGGTCGAGTAGAGTTCACCGCGCCGCGCCTTCTGCCGCAAAGCCTCCAGCGAGCGGGCGCGCAGGAGCGACAGCTCGAGTTCGCTCATCGCCCCCTTCATGCCCAGCAGCAGCCGGTCGTTCGGGTCCTGCGCGCTGTACGTGCCGTCCTCGTCGACGATCAACGTCCCGACCAGGCCGCAGAACTCGATAAGCGTGTGCCAGTCGCGCCCGTTGCGCGCCAAGCGCGACGCCTCGATGGCGAACACGGCCCCGACCCGGCCCTCGCAGATCGCGGTCAGCAGCCGCTCGAAGCCCGGGCGGCTGACGCCGCCCGCCCCCGACCGGCCGAGGTCGTCGTCGATGACCGTCACGTCCGTCCAGCCGAGGGCGCGGGCGCGCTCGGCCAAGCCGTACTGGCGCCGCCGGCTCTCGTGGTTGTTGGCGAGCTGGTCGGCGGTGGACTGCCGGACGTAGACGAACGCGCCGCGCGCGAGGTGGTCAGGCGCGATCTTCATCGTCCGCTTTGACGTGGCGCGTCTCCAGCAGCACCGGCTCGAGGCCCGCCCCGCGCAACCCGTCGTAGAGCCACTGCGACAGCGGGCCGGCCTCGAGCCCGACCCGCGCGATCTGCAGGTCGAGCCCGCGCAGGAAGGCGACCAGCGCCTCCGGCTCGCTCGCGACCTTCGCCTCCCGGATGACCTTCCCGGTCGCATCGAGCACGCACAGGCTGCTCAGCTCCAGCGACACGTCGATCCCGACATGGTGCTCCATGGCCGTTCCTCCTGATGGCCGGACCCGAACCGCTCGAGCCCGCGCGCTGCGCCACCACTCTGGAAGAGACCCGCGCCGGAGAGCACCTCCGATGCAGGCCCATTACGGCATCTCCCCAGACCCCCAGAACGAGGCTTTCGACCGGATCACGCTTGCGCCGGCCGCGCCCACGGCCTGATGGAGCACCCACCGAAGGCATGTTCGTGAAGGAAAACCGACCTTGCGTTTCGCCACCCGCGTGCCCGGCACGGCCTGCCGGCCGCGCCGGACAAACCGGCCGGCGTCCGCGGGCGCCGAGGCGGCCGCGTGACGGTCCAGGACCGGGCCGCGGCGACAGAACAACGGCTGCGGCGGGCGCTGCTGGCGTTCCAGGCCGCGTTGAACCTCCTCCTGATGTCCGCCGGCGGTGCGCCGGAATGCCCGCGGCACCGTCAACTTGTTGGCCCGAGGCGCCCGTGCTGGCGGCCCGACGGCGAGGGTCGCGCGGCACTCAGGCCACGGCGGCAACCCCGCTGATGTCTGCCCACACCTTGAATGCCCGCGTCCGCGCGGCACGGTGCTCGACGGCGGTGACGTGGTCGCGGCGGAGGTGGAAGAGGTTGCCGATCCGGCCGTGGGCGGAGAGGAACCGCTGCGCTTGCGGCGGCGACTTGAAGCGCTTCATCCGCCGCTCCCGTCGCCGCGTCGGCTGGTGCGAATTCCCCGCCCGGTTGTTGGGCCCTCTGTGCCGGCGGTGCTCGACGCCGGGCAGCAACTCCTGCTTTGCCGCGCCGTAGCTGGCCAGCTTGTCCGTGACCATGACGCGCGGCGCCCGGCATTGCCGCTTCAGCAGCTTGCGCAGCAGGCGCTCGGCGGCCCGCTTGTCCCGCCGCTTCTGGCCCAGCACGTCGAGCACCATCCCGGTCTGGTCGACCGCGCGCCACAGCCAGTGCCTCACCCCGGCGATCCTGGTGGCGACCTCGTCCAGGTGCCACTTTTCGCCGGCCCGCGGCAGCCTCCGCCGGATCCGGTTGGCGAACTCCTGGCCGAACTTGAGCGCCCACCGGCGCACGGTCTCGTGGCTGACGATGATGCCCCGCGCGGCCAGCATCTCCTCGACCATGCGCAGGCCGAGCGGGAAGCGGAAGTACAGCCACACCGCGTGGCCGATGACCTCGGCCGGAAAGCGGTGCCCCGCATGGGGCGACTTGGCGGCCGGCGAGCTCATGCCAGGCGCCTATCGGACCGAGGGCAGGTTGCCAACCTCGTCCCAAGTTGACGGTGCCACCGCGGCGGCGAGAACCGGACGGGCTTGCCGCCTCTCGTCCCCGCCGCCGCCCGCCTCAGCGGCGGTCGCCGACCAGGTGCAGCACCAGCTCCCGCCGGTGCGGCCGGGTCCGGTGCTCGTAGAGGTAGATGCCCTGCCACGTCCCGAGCACGGGCCGCCCTTCGGCGACCGGGATCGAGAGCTGGGTCTGCGTGAGCGCCGCGCGGATGTGCGCCGGCATGTCGTCCGGCCCCTCGTCCCCGTGCCGGTAGCGCCCGCCGCCGCCGTCCGGCACCAGGCGCCGGAGGAAATCCTCCAGGTCCGCCCGGACGTCGGGGGAGGCGTTCTCCTGCACCAGCAGCGAGGCCGAGGTGTGCCGGCACCAAACCGTCAGCAGCCCGGTCGTGATCCCCTGGTCCGCGACCCAGCGCAGGACCCCGGCGGTGACCTCCACCAGCCCGCGCCCGCTTGTCGCCACCTCGATGCGGTGCTGCCGCTGTTCCATGCCCGCCTCTCCTGCGTTGCGCCGCGCCGCCGAGGTCCGCGGCCGATCCGGGGCGGTTTCGGCGGTCGGTTGAACCCCGCCGTGTCGGCGCCGCCGGCGGCGGCGAGGGCGGCGAGGCCGCCGCGGCGGGGAGGAGCGCCGTTTCGGCCGGTTCGGACGACCTCGCTGCGGTCTTGCCGTCCAGCACGCGCCGGCGGCGGGCGTGGTGGACGGCGTTGAAGCCGCGCGGCGGCCGCTCGGGATCGCATAAGCCAAGAACGGCGGCGCGGGCGAAAGGCGGCGAGGGCTTGGCCCGACGCGATCAGGCCGCGGCGGGCGTGGCGTGGCGGAACATGTGGCGCCGGGCTTCCTCGTCCATCTCCGCCTTGAAGGCGTGGCGGTCCTTGAGGGCGAGCGCGCGCTCCGCGGCCGGCCGGGCGCCGATCTCGTCCAGCAGCCGCTTCAGGTTGGGCATCGCCGCCCAGGCGTCGTCGCCCAGGATGAACGGCACCATGCGCGCCCAGCCCCAGACCGCCATGTCCACGATGGTGTAGTCCTCGCCCAGCACGTAGCGGCGCCCGGCCAGGCGCGCGTCGAGGATGCCGTAGTGCCGCCGCGCCTCGAACAGGTAGCGGGTGGCGGCGTACTCCTTCGGCTCGGGCGCGAAATGCCGGAAGTGCACGGCCTGCCCGGAATACGGCCCGACGCCGGTCGCCACGAACATGAGCCAGGAGAGCAGCTCGCCGCGCGCCGCCGGCGTTCGCTCGCGGGGCAGGAACCGGCCGGTCTTCTCGGCCAGGTAGAGCAGGATGGCGTTGCTGTCGAACACGGTGGCCTCGCCGTCCTCGATCACCGGCACCTTGTTGTTCGGGTTCAGCGCGGCGAAGGCCGGGGCGAACTGCTCGCCCTTGCGGGTGTCGACCGGCACGGCCTCGTAGGGCAGCCCGGCCTCCTCCAGGAACAGGGCGACCTTCATCGGGTTCGGGGCCAGGCTGTAGTGGAAGCGGATCACGGGACATCTCCTGCGCGTTCCCCGGATACGACCCGCCCGACACGCCGGGCGCAAGATGCGACGA
>CADCTL010000219.1 GCA_902805625.1 uncultured Acetobacteraceae bacterium | reverse complement strand
CACGTGCTCTGCCTGGCCACGCCGCTCGAGGAGTGCGTGCGCAACGTGGTCCGGCGCCGCCGGGCCGGGGCCGCGGCGCTGCCCGCGATCCGCCGCACGGCGGAGGCCGGGCAGCTCGGGCTGGAAGCCGCGGTCGCGGCGCTGCGCACGGCGCCGGCGGTCGCCGAGGTGGGCGTCCTGGCGTTCGACGACCTGTTGGCCCGGGCGCGGGCGCTGCTCGGCTTGCCGAGGACCGACACGCGGGCGCTGAACGGGGCCGTCCCCGCGGGGTTGCGCGACGACGACGGCCGGCGCCGGGGGCCGAACCCGGCCTGGATGGCCAAGACGCTCAAGCTCCGGCGCGGTTGAGTGACGACGGCGGGCAAGGCTGCTCCTGTGCGGTTGCCGGAGCCGTGCACTCCATGGCCAAGCGTACGGCTGCAATTCGTCATGGCGGCCCACCGTTGTTCGGAGGACCGTTGGACTCGACGCCTGGACCAAACCCCGCCGCGAGCGTGCGTCGGACGCCACCCGCGCCACACGACCTTCGTCCCGCGATGCCGCCGTGGCATCGAACTCGGCGAGCCGCATCCCAAGGAGAAAACACATGCAGGTCCAGATCAACACCGACGACAACGTCGAAGGCCGGGACGCGCTGGCGCGCCTGGTCGAAGCCGAGGTCGACGCCACGCTCGGGCGGTTCGGCGGCCGGCTCACGCGGATGGAGGTCCACCTCAGCGACGAAAACGCCGGGAGGGCCGGTGCGGCCGACAAGCGTTGCCTGATGGAGGCCCGCCCGGCCGGCCGGCAGCCGGTGGCCGTCACCCACCAAGCGGCGACGCTGGAAGGAGCCTACAGCGGGGCCGCGGCCAAGATGAGGAACCTGCTGGAGAGCGCCTTCGGCAGGCTGGACGACACCAAGGGCGCCGCCTCCATCCGGGACAACGAAAGGCGCTGAGCCGGATCGCCCCCGCCGCGACAACGCCGACCGTCATCCAGGAGCGCCGATGTTCACGCGATCCGACCTGACCACGCTGATGGAGGCCGCCCCGCCGCTCGGGGTGTCCATCTTCCTGCCGACCCACGTCCTCGGGCGCGAAACCCGGCAGGACCCCATCCGGCTCAAGAACCTCGCCGCCGAAGCACGCGAAAAGCTCGGGACGGCTGGCGTCCAGCCCGCCGAGGCCGAAGCCCTGCTCGCGCCGGCCGCGGCGCTGGTCGACGACTACGGCTTCTGGCAGCACCAGGACCAGGGCCTCGCCCTGTTCCTGTGGGACGGCGGGATGCGCCGCCACAAGGTGCCGATCACGCTCGCGGAGCGGGTCGTGGTGGGTCCCGGCTTCCACGTGAAGCCGCTGCTGCCGGTCCTGGCGCAAGACGGCGCCTTCCTCGTGCTGACCATCACGGCCGACACCGTGCGGTTGTTCGACGCCTCGCGCTTCTCGATGGTGGAGGACGACGAAGCCGACCTGCCCCGCGGCCTGGACGAGGTCACGGGAGGGCCGGATTACGAGAACCCGGTGCAGGCGGCCCCGGTCGCGCGGCCGCATACCGGTTCGATCAACATCGGCAACGCGCAGGTCTACGGCGACAGCCCGGAGGACTGGCGCAAGGCCAGGACGGTCGAGTTCGTCCGCCGGACCGCCGCCGCGCTGGAAAGCCATCTGGCTTCGGAGCGGATCCCCGTGGTGGTCGCGGCCGACGCGGAGATCGGCGGGCACTTCCAGAAGCTCACCACCCTGGGTCCCCTTCTCGCCGGCGTCGTCGAGATCAACCCCGAGGCCCTCGACGGGCGCGACCTGCACGCCTCGGCCTACGCCGTCGTGCGGCCGCGCTTCGACGGGGACCGCAAGCGCGCGGTGGAACGCCTCGCGGCGCTGCTCGGAAGCGGCGACAGCCGGGGAACAACCGGGACCGAGGACATCGTCAGGGCGTCCTTCGCCGGGCGCGTCGATACGCTGTTGCTGGCCGAGGGCGTCGATCTCCGGGGCCGCTTCGACGCGGCCGCCGACAAGGTGACCGTGAGCGAGGAATTCGCCGCGACGGGCGAGGATCTGCTCGACGCCGCCGCAGCGCAGACGCTAGGCCAGGGCGGCGGCGTCTACGTCCTGCCGAGGGAGGAGATCCCCGAGGCCGCCTCCGCGGCCGCGGTGCTGCGGTACTGATTCCCGAACGGGGCTGGCGGGAGGGCCAAGCAGGGCGTTGCCGCCGCGTGCGGGAGACTGCTTGGAGGGACCGCGTCCGGGGCTGGCCGGAGCCGGTCCGCCTGCCTCCCGCCGGTGCTTCGGCTGCGCGCTCGGTCGGCGCGAGCCGGTCCGGGGCCAGGCCGATGGCGGGCCTGTTCGTCGTGGTCGGGAGTGGATCGCATGCCTCTGCCCCTTGAGGACTACGGCTTGATCGGCGACGGCGAAACCGCCGCGCTGGTCGGCCGGGACGGTTCGCTGGATTGGCTCTGCCTGCCCCGCTTCGACAGCGCTGCTTGTTTCGCCGCCCTGCTCGGCACGCACGACCACGGACGCTGGCGCTTGGCCCCGAGTTGCCCCGTGCTCCGCGTGACCCGCCGTTACCGTCCGGGGACGCTCGTGCTGGACACCGAGTTCGAGACGCCAGAGGGCGTGGTGGCGGTGGTGGACTGCATGCCGCTGCGCAACGGCGCGGCCGATGTGGTGCGCCTGGTGGAGGGGCGCGGTGGCCGGGTCCCCATGGCCATGGACCTGGCCCTCCGCTTCGACTACGGCGCCCTGGTCCCCTGGGTCCACCGCCTGGCGGATCGCACGCTGCTGGCGGTATGCGGCCCCGACCAGGTCGCGTTCCGCACCCCGGTCGCGGTCCGCGGCGAAGGCCTCCGCACGGTGGCGGAGTTCGGCGTCGCGGCGGGCGAGCGCATCCCCTTCCACCTCGTTTGGACCCCGTCCCACCTCCCGCCGGGACCGCCGATGGACGCCGCCGGCGCCATCGCGGCGACGGAGCGGCGCTGGCGCGAATGGCTGGCCGACTGCCGCATCGACGCGGACGCCCCCCACCCGGAGATGGTCCGGCGGTCCCTTCTCACGCTCAAGGCGCTGACCTACGCCCCCACCGGCGGCATCGTCGCGGCGCCCACCACCTCGCTGCCCGAGACGCTGGGTGGCGAGCGGAACTGGGACTACCGCTACTGCTGGCTGCGCGACGCGGCGTTGACCCTGCGCGCGCTCGTCGGCGCCGGCCACCTCGGCGAAGCGGAGGCGTGGCGCCACTGGCTGCTGCGCGCGGTGGCCGGCAGCCCGGCCCAGGTCCGCCCGCTCTACGGCGTCGCCGGCGAGCACCGGTTGCCGGAAGCGGTTCTGCCCTGGCTCCCGGGCTACGAGGGCGCGGCGCCGGTGAGGGTCGGGAACGCGGCCGGGTCGCAGCTCCAGCTCGACGTCTTCGGCGAGGTGATGGACGCCTTCCATGCCGCCTACCGGGTCGGGCTGCCGCACCTTCCCGAAGGCTGGGCGATGGTGCGCGCCATGCTGAGGCATCTGGAGGAAGTGTGGCGCGAACCGGACGAGGGCATCTGGGAGGTGCGCGGCCCCCGCCGCCATTTCGTCCAGTCCAAGGTGATGGTGTGGGTGGCGTTCGACCGCGCCCTGCGCGCGGCGGAGGATCTCGGCCTGGACGGGCCGCTGGACCGCTGGCGCGCCCTGCGGGAGGAGGTGTTCGAGGAGGTCTGCGCCCGCGGCTTCGACGCCGCGCGCGGCAGCTTCACCCAGAGCTACGGCGGGCCGGAGCTGGACGCCAGCCTGCTGCGCCTGCCGCTGGTCGGCTTCCTGCCCGCCGACGATCCGCGCGTCCGCGGCACCGTCGCCGCCATCGAGCGCGAACTGATGGAGGACGGGCTGGTGCTGCGGTACCGGCCTGATGCGGGCCTGGAAGGGATGGCGCCCACGCGGGAAGGCGCGTTCCTCGCCTGCAGCGCCTGGCTGGGCGAGGTCTATGCGCTGCAGGGACGCCGCGCGGAAGCGCTGGCGATGCTGGACCGGCTGGTCGGCTTGGCGAACGACGTCGGGCTGCTGGCCGAGGAATACGACACGCAGGCGCGCCGGCAGGTGGGGAACTTCCCGCAGGCCTTCTCGCACCTGGGGCTCGTGGGGCTCGCCCTCGCGCTGGCGCGCTGACCGCGACGTCGGCTGCGCCGAGCTGCGTACGGCCCGCCGTCGCGGGCCCCGGAGGGCGGTTGTTCTGCCCTCGGTCGACGGAGCGGCCGCACTCGGCATTGCACCTCCGGCGATCCACCGGGTTCGGTGCGGCGCCACATGCAGCGGCGCTTCCGGCGTGACCCCGGCCGTCCGCCTCACTACCCTGCCGCGTGCAGTGGGAAGGCGCGCATGAGTGTCGGGATCGCAGCCGGTCGGCAGGTCTCGGCGCAGAACGAACATGACCCTGTCACGGGCAGCCACCGCCCCGCCCTAGGCGGGATGCCGCGCGACGAACCGATGCCTGTCGCTTGCCCGCTGCGCGCACAGCGACAACCACACGATCCGAATGGAGCCGCGTGCGGTCGGAAGCGTGCCGCAGGCCGTGCCCGTCGCTCAGACGCGGCCCGGCTGCTGATTGGCACGGCATGGCGGCCCGGCCTTGCAACGGCATCGGCCGCGGCTCCATGACGCCGGACATGGAGCCGCCTCGACCGCCGGAAGCGCTCGCCCGCGATCCTGGGCCGCAAAGCGGTTCGGATACGACCCCCGGGACGCAGCACAGGGACCGGAGGGCGATGGCATCCCTGGTGGTGCTCGTCCTGCCCGTGCTGACGCTGCTGTGGCTCGCCCCGCAGGTGCCGCTGTTCGCCTTCGCGGGAGTGCTGGTCGCGGTGATGCTGCGCGGCGCGGCGGCCCCCATCGCGGAGCGCACCGGCCTGCCGGCCTGGGGCGCGCTGCTCCTGGTTGTCACAGCGGTGGGCGCACTGCTCTGGGTTGGCTGCCGGGCCGCCGCCCCCGCCCTCGTGGCGGAAGCCGAGACGCTCTACGACAGCCTGCCGAACCTGGTGCGCGGCCTGCGCGACAGGGCGACCGACTACGACTGGGTCACCTGGGTGCTGGACGTGGCCGAACCGCGCTTCCTGCTCGGCTACGGCCGGACGGCCGCGGGCATCGCGGCGGGGGCGGCCGCGGGCACCATCGGCGCGCTCGGCAACGCCCTGGTGGTGTTTCTGCTCGGCTTCTACCTCGCCGCCCAGCCGACCCCCTACTTGAGCGGTCTGCGGCGGCTGCTGGCTCCTTCGCTGCGTGCGCCTTCGGAGAGCATTCTGCGCGACTGCGGCGGCGCCCTCCGCTGGTGGATCGGCGGGCAGCTCATCGCCATGGCGCTGGTGGGCGGCCTGTCCTGGATCGGCCTGATCCTGATCGGCATGCCCTTGGCGGGCGTGTTGGCCGTCATCGCGGCGCTCCTGGGTTTCATCCCGATCGTCGGGCCGGTGTTGGCCGCCGTGCCGGCGGTGTTGCTGGCCCTGGGACAGGATCCGCCCCTGGTGCTGCCGGTGGCGGCCCTTTACGTCGCCATCCAGGTGCTCGAGGGCAACGTGGTGACGCCGCTGGTGCAGTCGCGCGCGGTGAACCTCCCGCCGGGGCTGCTCCTGGTTGCGCAGCTCACCTTGGGGCTGCTGTTCGGGCTGTTGGGCGTGGCGCTCGCCGCCCCGCTCGCGGCGGTGACGCTGGTCGTCGTCCGCCGGGGCTACGTCGAGGGCTGGTTGGAAGCCGGCGACGGCAACGGTGCCGATCCCGTCGCCGGACCCCGGAGGGCAAAGGAACAGGTGGTGTAATACCAGCCGCCCGGGGCTGTTGAAAAAGGGGCTGCACCGGGTGTGAGAGACAAGGCCTTGCGGCGCAGCCAAGGTGCGGACCACTGCTGCTTGGGCCGGGCACGCGCAGGGCGGGGTTTTTCAACAGGTCCCGCCCTAGAGTTTGACCTGTGCCCAGGACCGGGTGGTGATGGACGCGATCTGCTCGGGGCTGCGCATCAGGGCGTTCCATGCATCGCAGCAGGCCGCGACGATGGCCTCGTAGCTCTCCCACACGCGGTGGCTGAGCCAGTTCTGGCGCAGGTATTCCCAGACGTTCTCGACCGGGTTCAACTCCGGCGCATAGCGCGGCAGCGGGAGCAGGCTGATGTTGTCCGGCACGCGCAGCCTGGGCGAGGAGTGCCAGCCCGCGCCGTCGAGCACGAGGACGGCGTGCGCGCCCGGGCTCACGCGCCGGCCGATCTCGGCCAGGTGCGCCTCCATGGCCGCGATGTTCGCTTCGGGCATGACCACGGCGGCGCCGGTGCGGCGCGCGGGGCAGACGGCGCCGAACAGCCAGGCCGAGGTGTAGCGGCGGTCGCGCGGCGCGCGTGGCCGCGAGCCGCGCTTGGCCCAGACGCGCGTCAGCGTGCCCTGCTGGCCGACCCGGGCCTGATACTGTCGGCGAAGTCAGGCGGCTTGGGCGAGAGCGGCGAATCGCGTGACGCGCGTCTTGGCGCGGGGCAGCCCGTCCAGCCAGTGCACGACCCGGAGCACGTTTATCCCGACGGCGATGCAGACCTGCTGCAGCCCGGTCTTTGCTAGCCCGATGTAGCGGCTCCGGCGCATCCCAAAGGCGCGCACGCCCTGCGACAGCGTGCCCTCCACTCCGGCTCGCACGTGGTAGCGCTCCTGCCAGACGGGGTCGCTCATCCGCGCCCGGGCGGCGTTCAGCGCCTCATGCTCCGGGCGCGGGTGGAAGTACAGGAAGCGGCGCGCGCCCTTCCCCGGTGCGCAGAGGGCCCTTGCGGCGCAGGGCCTGCAGTCGGTGCGGCTGAACACGGCCTGGATGCGCGGGGTGCCGTCCTCGTCTTGCGCCGTCCGCCAGGTCGCCGACGCCTTGCCCTGCGGGCAGGTGACCCGCTCGTGCTCCCAGTCGATCGCGAAATGGCGCTGCTCGTACCCATGTCCCGCGTGGGCCTGCCAGTTCGTCACGCCTCGGACGGGTCCTTCGAGACTTATTCCGTGGTCCCGGTGACTGCTGACCAGCAGCCCCGCGTCGACGTAGCCCGCGTCCACGAAGTGCTCGGCCGGGAGGAGGCCCTTGATGGCCAGGTGCCCGTGGATCGCCGCCGTGCTCGCCATGTCCGGCTGCATCGCGGGGCACGTCGCCACGTGCGTGATCAGGTGCGCCGCATCGTCGTCGCAGGTCTCGGTGACGTGCACCTTGTAGCCGAGCCATGCGAGCTGCCGCTTCACGCTGTAGTGCGCCTCGGCGTCGTGCGGCGACTGCACCCGCTCGCCCACCGGCGGCAACTCCGTGCCGGCCCGCCAGCGTGTCCGCCCGCCATCGCGGGCGTAGTGCACCCGCCAAACGTCGCGCAGCGTCCCGACCATCGGCACCTCACGCGCCGCAGCCGGCGTGCTCGGCGCGTCAACTGCGTCGAGCAGGAGGAAGCCGTCCGCGCCGATCTCGAGGGCCAGCGCCGCGCGCTTCTCCTGGCTGTTGGGAAGACGGTAGTCCTCGATGCGGCGCGCGTACCGCTCGAACCAGACAGGCCGGGCGACCCCGCGCAGCCAGTCCGGCACGACCGCGGCCAGGTCGTCGAGCGTGGCTCGCAACGTCTCGGCCACCAGCTCGAGGAGGTGCAGGTCGTGCACGGCGGCCAGCACGTGCGTGCTGTCGGTGCGTTGCTTGCCGCGGGCCTTGACCAGGCCCCGATCCTTGAACCGCTCCAGCATCGTGTCGAGCAACAGGTGCTCGGCCCGGCCGGCGACGAGGCGGGCGCGGAACTCGGTGAGCACGCTGAAGTGGAAGCCGGGGTCGGTCAGCTCGAGGCCGAGCGCGTACTTCCAGTCGATGCGGGCGCGCACGGCGTCGGCCGCCTGCCGGTCGCTCAGGTGCTCCTGGAACTGGAAGACGGTGACCAGGGCCAAGTTC
>CADCTL010000218.1 GCA_902805625.1 uncultured Acetobacteraceae bacterium | reverse complement strand
GAGCCGGGCGACCAGCGCGCCGCCCTCGGGCGAGGCCGGGTCGAGCGCCGCGTCCGCGTTCGCTCGGCCGCCGCGCGGCCACGCGGCGGAGGCGGCAACCAGCAGGCGCCGGCGGCGCAGCGGGGGCGGGTTCAGCCGCACGGATTCAGGCTTCCGGGCGGCGGCGGCGGTGCCATCCGGCGCGGCTGGAGCCGATTCGTTGATCGAGGCGGGGCGGCGAGCTCGCGCGGGGGGGCATGGCAGGGACGCGCTGTAGGGGACGCACAGGTGCGCGCCAAGACGGGTTCGGGCGCCGGGCCGGCCTCGGGAGTCGCCGGTCCCATCCGTTGCGGACCTATCCCAACCATGCCGGGCGATAGGCAACGGAGGCTCGGACCGCGGGGCCGATGGTCCTCCAAGCGGGACCACCGGCATCACGACGGCAGAGCGGGCGAGGCCGTTCAACCGAGACCCGCACCCTGCGCGCCCACGTAGAGGGCATAAAGGCCCTTGCTCGCCGCCATGAACAGCCGGTTCCGCCGCTCGCCGCCGAAGCAGAGGTTGGCGCAGCGCTCCGGCAGGTGGACGTGCCCGATCGCCTTGCCTTCCGGGTTGATGACGCGCACGCCGTCGAGCCCCGGCCCCATGCCCCAGCCGCACCACAGGTTGCCGTCGGTGTCGCAGCGGAAGCCGTCGGGCGTCTCGCCGTCCCGGCATTGGTAGAAGGCCCGGCCGTTGGCCAGCCCGGTCCCGTTCTCCGCCACGTCGAACACGCGGATCACGCGCGGCGACATCCCGCCGTCCATGACGTACAGCCGCCGCTCATCAGGCGAGAACGCCAGCCCGTTCGGGTTGCGGATGTCGCCCGCCACGACCTCCAACCGGCGGCTTTGCGGGTCGAGCCGGTAGACGTTCGTGGGCAATTGCGGCTCCGCCCGCCGAGTGCCTTCGTACACGCCGTTGATGCCCCAGGGCGGGTCGGTGAACCAGACCGAGCCGTCCGACTTGACCACGGCGTCGTTCGGCGAGTTCAGCGGCTTCCCGTCGTGGCTGTCCGCCAGCGTGGTGATCCGGCCGTCGTGCTCGGTCCGCGTCACGCGCCGCGCGTCGTGCTCGCAGGTGACGAGGCGACCCTCGCGGTCGCGCGTGTTGCCGTTCGGGTGGTTGGAAGGCTTGCGGAACTCGGCCACCCTTCCCGTCGCCTCGTCCCAGCGCAAGATGCGGTTGTTCGGGATGTCGCTCCAGAAGACGGCCCGCATGTCGCCGAACCAGACCGGCCCTTCGCTCCAGCGCGCGCCGGTCCAGAGCCGCTCCACCGCGGCGTTGAACAGGCGGTGGCGCGTGAAGGAGGGGTCCAGGATCTCGATCGCGGGGTCCGGGTAGCGGACCGTGTCCTCCCAGCGCGCCCACGCGGCCGGCGCGGCCGCGAGCGCGGCGACGGAACTCGCGGCGCCCAGCACGGCGCGGCGGGGATGGTGCATCGGCGTTTCCTCTTTCGGCGGCGCGGCCCCTCGGAGCCGCCCCTTGCACAGGCTAGCAGCCTTGGTCGGTGCCGGAAGCGGGCGGAAACGACGCGCGCCTGCGCCGCCTCGACGTCCGCGGCCCAGCTACCGCCTGCGCAGTTGCGGCAAATGAAGGCCAAGGCCTGCGCCATCACGTTGGAAGTAGCGGTGGTGCAGCCCGCACCGCCCTTCCGGAACAGCGGCAGCATGAGCGGATCGGCGCCCGGCAGCACCGAGGGGCCGGGGAAGCGCTCCACTACGCCTCCATGTTCGCCAAAGCGCCAGCGGAGTCTTTCATGCCGGTGAACACGCCGCGGAACACCGCACGCGGCCGCTCGATCAACGCGAAGGGGATCGGCACCGCCGAGACTTGCGGGACGCGGTACAGCACGGTCTTGAGCCGCGGGTCGGCGATGCCGTCGCACCCTTCCGCCAGCAGGCGATGGCAATGCTCCGCGAACAGGCCGCGGTCCGGCGTGCGGTCCGCCTATAGCGGAGCGGGGCGAGGCCGGCGCAGAGCACGCCGCGGGGGTGGAGGTGGGTCACGGGATCGGCCTTCTGTTGACCGCGGGTGGGCGATCGGTCCGCCTCACAGCGAGCTGCCGCCGCAAACGGTGATCTGCTGCCCGGTGATCGCGCCCGCCTCGTCCGACAGCAAGAAGGCGGTGAGCGCCGCGACCTCGCCGGGCCGGATGAAGCGCCCTATCGGCGGCACGCGCGGCGGCACGGCTCCCCGTGCCGGGTCGCGCAGCATCGGCGTTTCCGTCGCGGCCGGCGCCACCACGTTGACGGTGATGCCGCGCGGCGCCAGCTCCGCCGCCCAGGAGCGCGCCATGCCGAGCAGCGCCGCCTTGGTGGCGGCGTACTGGCTGCGCCCCGCCGCGCCCGACGCGGTGCGGCTTCCGATCAGCACGATGCGACCGCCGTCCGGCATGCGGAGGACTGCCAAGTCGGCCAGCGCCGCCGCGGCCGAGACGTGGAGGCGCCACATCGCCTCGCCGTCGGCGGAGTCCAGCCGCCCCAAAGGAGCGTTGCGCAGAAGCCCGGCGGCGTGAACCAAGGCGGCCGGCCGCAACCCTTCCATGGCGGCGCGCAGTTCGGCCGGATCGGAAAGGTCGGCGCAGCGGTGCGCGAAATTCTCCGCCGCCAAGCCCGGGGCGCCGCGGCTGATCCCGACCACCCGCCAACCGTCCCGCAGCAGGCGCTCCGCGACCGCGGCCCCGATGCCCGAACTGGCGCCGGTCACCACGGCGAGCCGCGGCTCTTCGTCCGAGGGCATGGCCGGCGTTGCTCCGATCGGCACCTCTTTCACTCCGGCTGGTAGTTCACGCTGCGCAGCAGCTCGGTCGCGCGCGCGATCTCGGCGCCGATGAAGCCGCGGGTCTCCTCGATGCTCTCGGTCACCGGCTCCAGCACTTGCCCCGTCAGCCGCTGCACCACCGCGGGGTCGCGCATCGTCTCGACCATGAGCGCGTTCACGCGCTGGCAGATCTCCGCCGGCGTGCCCTTCGGCGACCAGACCCCGTACCAGGACTGGAACTCGTAGCCCGGCAGCCCGGCTTCCCCCATCGTCGGCAGGTCCGGCGCCAGCCGCGACCGCTCCGCCGCCGCGATGCCCAGCGCCCTGACGCGGCCGTCGCCCGTCGCGGGGAGCAGCGCGAAGCTCGGGTCGATCAGCAGGTGCGCGCTGCCGCTCATCAGGTCGGTGAGCGCCGGCTGCGTGCCGCGGTATGTCACCATGTCGAGGTCGGCGCCCGTGCGGCGGTTGAACTCGATGGTGGCGAGGTGCCCGGCCGAGCCGAGCGACGATATGGCGAAGCTCCACTCCCGCGGCTTGGCCTTCGCCGCCGCGATGACTTCGGCGAGGGTGCGCTGCGGCCGGCCTCCGGTCATCACCATCACCAGCGGCGCCCGCGCGGTGCGGGCCATCACCTCAAGGTCGCGCTGGGGGTCGAAGGTCGCACCCTTCAGGACCAGCGGCATCACCGCCGTGTTGAAGGCCGAAGCGAGGAGGGTGTAGCCGTCCGGCGCGGCTTGCAGCACCGCGTTGGTGCCGACGAGGCCCGCGCCGCCGGTGCGGTTCTCCGGCACCGCCGTGGCGCCCAGCTTTTCTCCCAAACGCTGCGCCAGCAGCCGGCCGAGCGTGTCGTTGGCCGCGCCTGGCGGCCAGGGGATTATCACCCGGATCGGCTTGCCGTGGGGCCAAGCGCCCTGCGCTCGGATCGCCGTCGCCGCCAGCAGGCCGGCGCCGCCGACCGCCGCTCCGGACATGAGTGCGCGTCTGTTCATCGTTTCCCTCCCGTCACCGCCGGCGTTGTCGCAACCGGCTTTCGCGTTCGCGCGGAACCGCGCGCTCTGCTCAGCTCGCCGCCGGCGAGCGGCCGACCCACTCCTCTGCGACGCGCACGTACTTTATGGCTTGTCGGTAGTAGGTGTAGGCGATGTGGAGGGCGCCGTCCGGCGTTTGCGTGACGCTCGGGTAGGAGAACTCGCGGTTCAGGCGCTCCCGCGAGTTGTTCGTCATGCAGTAGCCGTCGCCGACTTCGAGATCGCGGCGGCGCGGCCAAGTGCGGCCGCCGTCCTCCGAGATCGCCACGGTCATCGGCGCGCGCGGCACGCCCCAGAAGGTGTTGCGCTTGCCCGGCTCCGGCCGCGGCTCCGGGGTCGCGTCCTCGTCCGCCCCGTCCTCGATGTCGTCGTAGAGGGACAGGCGCCGCTCGGTCGCGTCCGCGGCGCTCGACGCGTTGAACACCATCGCCAAGCGCCCGTTGGCGAGCCGAGCCGCCTGGATGGAGGAGTTGTTGTTCGGCAGCTCGCCCGGCCCCGGCTCCGACCAGGTGCGGCCGCCGTCGGTGGACCGGCTGACGTGGATGTTGTCCGCCCAGCGGCTTCGGAAGAAGGCGGCGAGCGTGCCGTCCCGCAGGTCCACGATGCTCATGTGGACGAAGCCCGTGCTGCCGGGCACCGCGTGCTCGGACCAGGTGCGGCCGCCGTCGGAGGAGATCTTGACGGCGCTGGTGTCCTCGTCGCCGACCCACTTGCGGCCCGGCGTGGTCGTGCATACCCAGATCGGCAGCAGCCAGTCGCCGTTGTCCAGCACGACCAGCGGCTGCCGGATGAATGTGCCGCCGTCGGCGCGCGGGCCGAACAGCGTCTCGATCGGCCCCCAGCTCCGGCCGTGGTCGCGCGATTTGCGGCAGCGGACGATCGCGGTGTCCTGGTTGCCGGAGATCTGGGCGGTCCAGAGCAGCCAGAGCGTCCCGTCGGGCGCCGGGAACAGCATCGGGTTCTGCTCGGACCGGGTCGGGTCGTCCGACAGCGTCTCCGGCGCCGACCAGCGGTCGCCGCCCTTCGGCAGGCGGGAGAACTGCACGGAGATGTCCGGCACGCCTTCCTGCGTGCCGCCGAACCACACGCAGGCGAGGTCGCCGTTGGCGAGGGGCATCAGGTTCGCGGCGTGGTTCTGCACGCGGAGGGCGGGGATGAACGTTTCGATCCGGGCCGGGTCGCCCGGGGCGGGCGCCAACAGCCCGGCGTTGCTCAGGTCGGGCTCGCGGCTGGCGATCTGCGACATGGTCGTCACTCCCTCGCGGTTGTTCAGAAAGCGGCGCGATGCATCGCCAGGATCCGGCCGGCGCGCGCTTCGCGGTCGTTCCTGCCCGCCACCGCGCGCGCCAGGAATGGGCCGACCAAGCGGACGCCTTCGAGCGCGCAGAGGTCGATGGATGCGCTGACTTCGGGCATGGGGCGGGGATTTTTCGCTCTGCAGGCGTCAGGCGCGGCCGGCGGACAGGCGCTCGGCGTACTCGATCGCCTCGATCAGGCTGCGCTCGTTGGCGACGCCCTTGCCGGCGATGTCGAAGGCGGTGCCGTGGTCCACCGATGTGCGGATGATCGGCAGGCCGAGGGTGATGTTGACGCCCGACAGGTCGCGCCACTCGCCGGTGGCCGGGTCCACTTCGAAGCCCAGCAGCTTCACCGGGATGTGCCCCTGGTCGTGGTACATCGCCACCACCGCGTCGTACTGGCCGGCGCGCAGCTTCACGAACACGGTGTCGCCCGGCACCGGGCCGAGGACGCGCATCCCGTCCCTCACCGCTTGCGCGATCGTGGGCGCGGACACGTCGATGTCCTGCCGGCCGAACAGCCCGCCCTCGCCGGCGTGCGGGTTGAGCGCGGCGACCGCGATGCGCGGCTCGGCTATGCCGAGGCCCAGCAGAGCCTCGTGCGTCAGGTCCAGCACCAAGCGGAGGCGCTCGGGCGTCAGCCGCTTCGGCACGTCCTCCAGCGCGACGTGGGTGGAGACGTGGCTGACGCGCATGTTCCCGTGCGCCAGCAGCATCACCGAGCCCTTCACGCCGGTCAGCGCCGCCAGCATCTCGGTGTGGCCGGCGTAGTGGAAGCCGGCCTTGTTCAGCGCCTCCTTGTTCAGCGGCGCGGTGACGATGGCGCCGACCTTGCGCGCCTCGGCCAGCCGCACGCCCCGCTCCACGGCGAGATAGGCGAAGCGGCCGCCATCGGCCGACAACCGGCCGGGCAGTATCGGCTCGCCCTCGGGTCCGGCCTGGAGGAAGCAGAGGTCGGGCCACTCGCCGTCGGTGTCCGCGACGTGCGGGATGGAAAGGTCCGGCGCCAGCGCCGCGCGGGCGCGCTCCAGCGCCGGGCCGCTGCCGATCACCAGCAGCCGGAGGTCGCCGGCGGCGATCCGCGTGCCGAGCGTCTTGCAGGCTTTGACGATGATCTCGGGGCCGATCCCGGCCGGGTCGCCCATGGTGATAGCGAGGTGGCGCGGCTTCATGCGTCGTTGCTCCCGGTAGGTAGGCCGTTGCCGGCGAGGAGGTCGCACCAGAGCGTGTCGGCCCCGAAGGCGCCTGATTTGGACACCACGCCGAGGCCGTCCCAAGCGCCGCCGCGCAGGACGGAGCGCGGGACGCCGGGCGCCACCTGCCCCACGGCCTCCAGGCACCGCGCGCCGAGGGCGAGGCAGAGCGCCTTCAGCGTTTCCCCTCCGGCGGCGATGAGGGTGCCAGGCCGCGGGATCGTCCGCACGAGGCGGCCGAATTCGTCGGCGATGCGCCGAGCGGCGGTCCCGCGATCGAGGTCCGCCGGCAGGTCGAGGCTCACCAACGCCGCGCCCCGGGTCGCCAGTCGGTTCTGGAGCAGCGCGGCGCCGGCCCGCCCGCCGTCGGCCAGCTTCAACCACGCCTCGCCGCAGGCGGCGAGTTGCCGCGCGGTGGTCGCCTGGTCCGAACCGAACAGGCCCAGCACCGGAAAGCGCAAGCCGTCGGAAGGAGGTGTCGCCGCGCCGCCGGCCAGCGCGCGCGCCAAACCGCCGCTCCCGCACCACAGCACCGGCTCGGCGGCCCGGCGTCCCGCCTCGGCGACACGCGCGAGGTCGGCGTCGGTCTCGGCGTCGAACACCGTCAGTCCGGGCAGCAGCGGCCCGTCAAGCCGCCCCGCCCGCGCCGGCAAACCCCGTTCCGTGAGGGCGGCGACGAGATCGTCGCCCACCGGCGCCCACTCTCCGCCTGCGGTGCGTGCGAACTGCCGCCCGCCCCGGGTGGCGCGGCCCTGGTACGGGAAGGCCGGCGCGAAGACGCCGTGCGTCCAGCCGCCCCGCCCGAAGCACGCCGCGACCTCCGCCAGCGCGTGGCCGCGCAGCAGGCTGTCCAGCTTCTTGTAAGCGACGTCGGCCCCGCGCAGCGCCGGGGCCAGCGCCTCCACGGCGGCCACCGCCTCTGCCGCCGTGCGTTCCCGCGTGCCGGTGTCGAGCGCCGCGCTCGGCGGCGGCGCGTCGGTGGGCAGGCCGCTCCAGAACACCGGGACAGGACCGGCGAGGCCGACGAATTCCGCCGCCGTGTCCAAGGCTCCGGTCAGGTCGTCGGCCATGAGGCGCAGGGTCGGCATTCAGGTCGCGGCCCGAGTCCGCCGGGCGGTGGATGCCGCGGTGCGGTGCCCGACGAAACCGCGGCCGCGTTGCGCCGCACAGGCCGTCCTCCGGAGGCGGCCCCGCCGGCGTCCGTCCGCACGACCCATCCCGAAGCATCCGCGGCGTGTTTCCAAACCGTTGCTCCTCCCTCGCTGCGGCCCGGTCCGGACGGCGTTCCTTTGGTTCCCCCTATGCGGCGAGGCTCCGCATCTCCGCATGCGCTCACGCTCGCGCAGGATGGCTTGGGCCCTTGCCGAAGCGGACGTCAGCCGCGTGAGATTGTTCAGGCTCTCGTGGTGTGACAGTGGCTGTGGTGGTCGGTGAAGGCCTCGATCCGCACCGCAAGCTCGGCGGGCAGGTGGTGGTTCTCGAGCAGGATGCGGTTCTTCGGGGTCTGGTGCCAGTGCTCGATGATGTGGCCGGCGGCACGCCGAGGTGCCGCAGCGCACGGCGCACCGGCAGAGGGGACACCTCAACCAGGCGAGTGACTTCGAGCTTCTCGGAGGCCGGGCACCTCATCCGCGGTCGTTCGCAGCCCCGGTCATGCTTTTTCAATGGCGCAGTTCGAGCGCCCGCTCCGCGACGACCTCGTTCGGCGTGCAGGACTCGT
>CADCTL010000217.1 GCA_902805625.1 uncultured Acetobacteraceae bacterium | reverse complement strand
GGACAGACGACGCGGAGCGCGCTGCCAGGACAGCGGAACGGGCGCCGGCTCGCGGCGGCGGCGAGGCCGTCGAGAACGCGCCAACGCCCCCTGCCCCTCCGAGCGAGCGCGGTCCGCGCCGCGACCGGCGGCCGCCGGACGACGCGCCGCCGCGGCGGCGCAACGACCGCGACGACCTCGGGCCGGCGGTCCGGGGCTTCGGCGATGCCGTGCCGGCCTTCATGCTCATCCCGATCCCGCGCACCCGCCGGGAAGCGGTTCCGGAAGCGGAAACCGAACAGGAAGCAGCTTGATCGGCCGCTACGCCGGGCGGAGTCGGGCGTTGGTGCCTGTGTAGGCCACGTCCGGCACGCGGCGCGGCGAGGAGGAAGCCATGAACGTCATCAGCCCCAAGAGCAGAAGCGCCAGCACCTTCAAGTGGGAGGACCCGTTCCTCCTCGACGAACTCCTCACCGACGAGGAGCGGATGGTGAAGGAGTCCGCGCACCAGTTCTGCCAGGAGCGGCTGATGCCGCGCGTGCTGAAAGCGAACCGCGAGGAAAGCTTCGACCGCGCCATCATGAACGAGTTCGGCGAGATGGGCTTCCTCGGCGCCACGCTGGAGGGTTACGGCTGCGCCGGCGTGTCCTACGTGGCCTACGGGCTGATGGCGCGCGAGGTGGAGCGGGTGGACAGCGGCTACCGCTCCGCCTTCAGCGTGCAGTCCTCGCTCGTGATGTACCCGATCCACGCTTTCGGTTCCGAGGAGCAACGCGAGAAGTTCCTGCCGAAGCTCCGCTCCGGCGAGTGGGTGGGCTGCTTCGGCCTCACGGAGCCTGACGCCGGCTCCGACCCCTCCTCCATGCGGACGCGCGCACGCAAGGTGGACGGCGGCTACTCGATCTCCGGCTCCAAGACCTGGATCACCAACGCCCCGATCGCCGACGTCGCGGTGGTCTGGTGCAAGGACGACGAAGGCGTGCTGCGCGGCTTCATCCTGGAGAAGGGGATGAAGGGCCTCACCTTCCCCAAGATCGAGGGCAAATTCAGCCTGCGCGCCTCGACCACCGGCATGATCATGATGGACGAGGTCTTCGTGCCGGAGGAGAACCGCCTGCCGGGCGTGAAGTCCTTCGCCGGCCCGTTCTCCTGCCTCAACCGAGCGCGTTACGGCATCGCCTGGGGCGTGATGGGCGCGGCCGAGTTCTGCATGCACGCGGCGCGGCAGTACACGCTGGACCGCAAAATGTTCGGCCGCCCGCTGGCCAACACGCAGCTCATCCAGAAAAAGCTCGCGGACATGCAGACGGAGATCGCGCTCGGCCTCAACGCCGTGCTGCGCGTCGGCCGCTTGTTCGACGAGGGCAAAGTCGCCCCGGAGATGATCAGCTTGGTCAAGCGCAACAACTGCGGCAAGGCGCTCGACATGGCGCGTGTGTCCCGTGACATGCACGGCGGCAACGGCATCGTGGACGAGTACCACGTGATCCGCCACGTCATGAACCTGGAGACGGTGAACACCTACGAGGGCACGCACGACGTCCACGCCTTGATCCTCGGGCGTGCCATCACTGGGCTGAACGCCTTCGGCGCTTGAGCAGTCGGCCTGCGGTCGGCTCCGGGGAAGGCGTCGTCGGTGCTCCCGCCTGGGCCTTCCGCCCGGAGGACGTCGAGGAGATCGAGCGCGCGATCACCCAGTCGATCGCGCCGGCCTTCCTCCTCACCGGCATCTTCTCCGCGCTGAACGTGCTGACCGGCCGCCTCGGCCGGCTGATTGACCGGGAAAGGGCGATCCGAAACGGCCTTTCCCCGGCGCTGCCGGGCGAGCGGAAGCGGCTGGTGCGGCGGGCTTGGTGCCTGCACCGCGCAATCGGAGCCTGCGTGTTGGCTGCGATCCTGCTCTGCTCGCTGATCGTCGCTTCCTTCGGCGGGGCCTTCCTCGGGCTGCGCGTCGCCTGGGTGCTGGCGGCGCTGTTGATCGCCGCCATGGTCGCGCTCATCGCCGCGTTGGCTCTGTTCCTGGCCGAGGTCCGCTTGGCGTCCCGCCACCTGCCGCTCGCCGATGAATCCGGCTGAGGGTTCCTGCACGATCAACCTGGACGTGACCGCGCTCGGCGCCGCCGGCGACGGCTTCGCACGCCTGCCGGACGGCGATCCGTGCTTCGTGCCGCGCAGCTTGCCGGGCGAGGCGCTGGCCGTGCGGACGCCCGGCCGGCGCGGCGGCGCTTGGTCGGCCGAGCCGGAAGCGGTGCTCCGCGCCAGCACCGATCGCGTGCAGCCACCCTGCCCCCATTTCGCGGCCTGCGGTGGCTGCGCCCTCCAGCACTGGGCGGACACGCCCTACGCCGAATGGAAACGCGCCAAGCTGGTCGAAGCGCTGTCCCGCGCCGGCTTCCCGGACGCGCCCGTGGGGGCCCTCCTCCGCACCCCGCCGCGCGCACGCCGTCGGGCGGACTTGGCGCTGCGCCGGCAGCCCGGCGGCGGCGTGGCGCTCGGCTTCCACGCGCGCGTCGGCGGGGCGGTGCTGGACCTCCAGACCTGCGAAGTGCTGGACCCGCGGCTGGTCGCCTTGTTCGATCCCTTGCGGGACTTGCTGCGCGGTTTGTCGGCGCTGAAGCGAGAGGGGTCGGCGGTGCTGAACCTGCTCGACACCGGGCCGGACCTGCTGCTGCGGACCGACGGCCCCGTGGACGCGGCGGGGCGGAGCCGGCTTGCGGCCTTCGCCGCCGCGCACGGCCTCCCGCGGATCGCCTGGGCGCTCGGCCAGGGCGCGGCGGAGATCGCGGCCCAGCACGGACCGGCCGCCATCCGGTTCAGCGGCGCGCTTGTGCATCCCCCGCCCGGCGCTTTCCTCCAGGCCAGCCCGGCCGGGGAAGCGGCGATCCGGGGCGCGGTGCTCGACGGGTTGCCCGAACGGCTCACGGCGCGGGCCGCGATCGCCGAGTTGCACGCCGGGGTCGGCACCCTGAGCTTCGCGCTGGCGGAGCGCGCCCGCGTCACCGCCTACGAGGTCTCGGCGGAGGCGGTCGGCGCCCTTGCCGCGGCGGCGGGGCGGACCGGCGCTCGGATCAAGGCCGTGCGGCGCGACCTCGCTCGGCAACCGCTCCTGCCCGCTGAACTGAAGCCCTACGCCGCCGTGGTGCTGGACCCGCCTTTCACCGGGGCGCCGGAGCAGGTGCCGCTGCTGGCGCGCGCGCGGGTGCCGCGCGTCGTCTACGTGTCCTGCAATCCGGCCGCGCTCGCGCGCGACGCGAGGACGCTGAAGGAGGGCGGCTACCGCGTTCTGTCCGCCGCGCCGGTGGACCAATTCCTGTGGTCGCCCCACTTGGAGGCCGTGGTCGCCTTTTCGCTGTGACAGCGGGGCGGGCGACGCTTAACCTCCGCAACGGAACAGGGAGGCATCGAAACCATGGCCATTGAACGACGCGATCTGATCACCGCCGCGGCGGTGGCGCTGGCGTCCCCCGCGCTCGTCCGCGGCGCCGGGGCGCAGGGCGCGCTGCCGGGGGCCGCGCCCGCCGGGCAGCAGGCGCCGGGCTTCTTCCGGTTCAAGATCGGCGACTTCACCGTCACCATGGTCCACGACGGCGCCGCCCCGCGCCCCAATCCGCTGCAGGGCTTCATCCTGAACGCGGAACCGGCGCAGGTGGAGGCGGCACTGCGCGAGGGCGCGCTGCCGACGGCCAACCTGCCCAATCCCTTCACCGTCACGTTCATCGACACCGGGCGCGGTGTGGTCGCGTTCGACGCGGGCACGGGGGGCGGGCAGATGGCGCCCGGCACGGGCCTCCTGCCGCGCAACCTGCAAGCAGCCGGCATCGACCCGGCCGCCGTGACGCTGGTGGCGGTGAGCCACTTCCACGGCGACCACATCACCGGTCTGACCACGCGCGAGAACGCTCCGTTCTTCCCCAACGCCGAAGTGGCGGTGCCGGCGACGGAGTGGGCCTTCTGGTCCGACGAGAGCAACGCCGGGCGCGTGCCCGAGGGCCAGCGGCCCACTTTCGCCAACACGAAGCGCCGCTTCGGGCCTTACCAGGCCAAGATGCGGCAGTACCGCGACGGCGAGGAGGTCGCGCCGGGCATCCGTGCGCTCGCGGCCTACGGGCACACGCCCGGCCATTCGGTGTTTCATGTGACGAGCGGCAACGACCAGCTCTTCGTCATGGCCGACACCTCCTCGCGCCCGGACCTCTTCCTGCGGAACCCGCACTGGCAGAGCGTCTTCGACGTGGACGGCGCGATGGCGACGGAGACCCGGAAGCGCCTGTTCGGCCGCATCGCCGACGAGCGGGCGCGCTTCACGGCCTACCACTTCAACTTCCCGTCCAACGGCTACGTCACCCGGATGGGCGACGGCTTCCGCTTCCACCCGGCGGAGTGGACCAACCTGACTTAACGCGGCGAGGCGCGGCGGGGGCTAGACGTGGAAGCTCTCGCCGCAGCCGCAGCGGCCCTTCTCGTTCGGGTTGGTGAAGGTGAAGCCGGCCGACATGCCCTTCACCTCGTAATCCATCACCGTGCCGATCAGGAACAGGCTGGCCTTGCGGTCCACCAGGACCGCGACGTCCTTGTCCGCCACCCGCTCATCGGTCGGCGCGGGCGCGTCTGTCCAGGACAGGTCGTAGGACATGCCGGAGCAACCCTTGGTCTTCACGCCGATGCGGAGCAGCTTGCCCTCCTCGCCGGCGGCGTAGAGGGCGCGCAGTCGATCGGCCGCGGCCTCGGTCAGTTGCATCAGCGGCGGCAACGCCCGCTTGGGGCGGGGGGCTTGCGTGTCGGTGGTCGTGCTCATGATCCGCGGACTCTCCGGTCAGAACATGTTCAAAGCGAGGCGCGCGTCCTCGCTCATGCGGCTCTGGTCCCAAGGCGGATCCCAGACCACCTCGACCTCCACGTCGGACACGCCGGGCACCATGCGGACGGCCTCCTCGACCTGGGCCGGCAGCTCCTGCGCGGAGGGGCAGGAAGGCGTGGTCAGGGTCATCTCCACCTTGACCTTGCCGTCGTCGGCTATCTCGACCGCGTAGATCAAGCCCAGCTCGTAGATGTCCACCGGGATCTCGGGGTCGAAGACGGTCTTGATGAGGGAGATGATCGTGTCTTCGCTCGGCCGCTGGGGCGCGGCCGGCGGCACCTCGCCTTCCGGAGTCCACACGCCGTGGCGCGTCCCGGTTGGAGCGCTGTTCTCACTCACTGGTCGCGTTCCTTTCCTCGGCCCCGTCCGCCAGCGCGGCATTCAAGGTGTGCCACGCCAGGGTGGCGCACTTCACGCGGCTCGGGAACTCGTGCACGCCCGCGAGGGGCTGGAGGCGTTCCATCTCGCCGGCCAGCGAAGCGCCGCAGTCGGGGCACACGCCGCTCATCGCCAGCTCGCGGAACTTGCCCGAAAGCTCAGCCGCCTCGGCCTGCGTCTTGCCCCGCACCGTTTCCGTCATCAACGAAGCGCTGGCCATGGAGATGGCGCAGCCGCGGCCTTGGAAGGCGGCCTCGGCGATGCGGCCCTCCGGCGAAACGTTGACGAACAGCTCCATCCGGTCGCCGCAGAGCGGATTGTCGCCGCGCGCGACGCGGTTCGCGCCCTCCAACCGGCGGAAGTTCCGCGGCTTGCGGCCATGGTCGAGGATGACCTCCTGGTAGAGGTCGCGCAGATCGTCGAACATCAGTTGAAGAACTCCCGCGCCTTGGTGAGCGCCTCCGCGAGCGTGTCCACCTCCTCCACCGTGGTGTAGAGGCCGAAGCTCGCGCGGCAGGTGCCGCCCTCCAGCCCGAAGCGCGCGTGCAGCGGCTCGGCGCAATGGCGCCCGGCGCGCACGGCGATGCCGGCGCGGTCGAGCAGCGTCGAAAGGTCGTGCGGGTGCGCGTTGTCCAGCGCGAAGGAAAACACCCCGCCGCGGTCCTGGGCGCGGCCGAGCACCGTCAGCCCTTCCACGTCGGACAGGCGCCGCATGGCGTGGTCCACCAACCGGCGTTCGTGCGCTTCGGACGCCGGCATCCCGATGGCCGAGACGTAGTCTATGGCGGCGCGCAGCCCGACAGCCTCGACGATGGGCGGCGTGCCGGCCTCGAACTTGGCCGGGGCCGGCGCCCACTCGGTCTTCTCGAACGTAACGGAGGAGATCATCTCCCCGCCGCCGAGGAACGGCGGCATGCGGTCCAGCAGCTCCGCCCTCGCCCAGAGCACGCCGATGCCGGTCGGGCCGTAGAGCTTGTGGCCGGTGAAGGCGTAGAAGTCGGCGCCGATCGCCTGAACGTCCACGCGCCGATGCACCGCGGCTTGGCTGCCGTCGAACAGCACCAGGGCGCCGGCCTCGTGCGCCAGTGCGGCGATGCGCTCGGCCGGGGTGACGGTGCCGAGCACGTTGCTCATGTGCGTGACCGCGACCAGCCCGACCTTGCCGTCCGCGAGCTTGGCGGAGAGGTCTTCGAGGTCGATCTCGCCCGCTTCCGTCACGCGGCAGACGCGCAGCTCCACGCCGTGCCCGTCGCGCAGCATCTGCCAGGGCACGATGTTGGCGTGGTGCTCCATCTCGCTGATCAGCACCGCTTGGCCGGGCCGCAGCACGCCGCGCCCGTAGCTGTGGGCGACGAGGTTGATCGACTCGGTGGCGTTGCGGGTGAACACCACCTCGCGGGCGTCGGCGGCGCCGAGGAAGCGGGCCACGGCAGCGCGCGCCGCCTCGTAGGCGTCCGTCGCCTGCTCGCTGAGGTAGTACGGCCCGCGATGGACGTTGGCGTAGGCGGTTTCCATGCAACGGACCATCGCGGAGATGACCTGCCGCGGCTTCTGCGCCGAAGCGGCGCTGTCCAGGAACACCAGCGGCTTGCCGCGCACGGTCTGCGCGAGGATCGGGAAGTCCTCGCGGACGCGCGCCACGTCCAGGCCGGCGTCGGAGGCGGCGAAATGTCCGTCCATCAAGCTGCGTCCTTCATCTGCCGGCCCCACCAGCCCGCGACGGCCGCTTCCAGCGCGCCGCGCGCGGCGGGATCGGACACGCCCTCCACCGCCTCGGTCAAGAAGGCCTCGACCAGCATGGCGCGGGCGCGCTCCTCGGGGATGCCGCGGGCGCGCAGGTAGAAGAGCTGATCGGCGTCCAACTCGCCCACCGTGGCGCCGTGGCTGCACTTGACGTCGTCGGCGTAGATCTCGAGCTGCGGCTTGCTGTCGATCTCGGCGTCCGGCGAGAGGAACAAGGCTTGGTTCATCTGGTAGCCGTCCGTGCGCTGCGCCGGCTGGCGGACCAGGATCTTGCCCTGGAACACGCCGCGCGACTTGCCGGACAGCACCGTTTTGTAGGTCTGCCGGCTGGCGCAATCCGGCGCCGCGTGGTCGAGGAACGTCGTGGTGTCCGCGTGCTGGCCGGGGCCGAGGAGCTGAGCGCCGTTCATGTGGCAGGCGCCCTTGGGGCCGACCAGCGCCGTGTGGATCTCGTTGCGGACGAGCTGACCGCCGGCGTTGAGCGTGAAGTTGTCGTAGGTGCCGCGGGCTGCGACGCGCGCGTACACCGTCGAGAGCTGGAACCCGCGCGGGCCCTCCTGCTGGAGCCGGGCGTGGGTGAGCGTCGCGCCCTCCTCCACCTCAATCTCGAAGACCGGGTTGTGGAGGTAGCGTCCGTCCTCCGGGCCGGTCGCCGTCTCGACCACGGTGAGGCTGGCGCCCGCCTCCAGGCGGATGAGGTGGCGCGGATGGAAGGCCGAGGGGCGTTCCGTTGGCGACGCCACGGAGAGAAGATCCAGCACGCCGCCTTCGACGCCGGCCGGCACCGTCACCGCGAGCCCGTCCTCGAACAGCATGGTGTTCAGGGCGGCCAGCGGCTGCTCGGCGGGCCGCGCCAGCGAACCGAGGCGGCCTTCGAAGTTCCGCAAGCCCGCCGCCAAGCTTCCAACCGCGTAGCCGACGCCGTCCAAGCGCGACAGGTCGCCGCGGAATCGGCCGTCCAGGAACACGGCGCGCGCGGAGCCGTGCATCGCCGGCAGGTTCTCGCCGTCGTCCAGCGACGTCAGCGCTTCGTCGAAGCCGGCCTCGGCCACGGCGCGGAGATCGGTGT
>CADCTL010000216.1 GCA_902805625.1 uncultured Acetobacteraceae bacterium | reverse complement strand
GGCGGGCGCGGCGGGCTTCACTTCGGTCGAGGCGGCGGCCGGCGCCGCGGCGCGGGCGGCCTCGGACATGGTGGCCGGGGGGGTGACCGCGCGGGCGGGCGCGGCCTCGGACGCGGCGGTCGCAGGCGAAGCGGCGGGCGGCGTGGGCGCGCGGAAGGGAACGAAACCCGCGACCGGGCGCGGGGGCGTCGCTCCCGACGTGGACGCGCGGCCGCCGAGGTCGGCGAGGCGCGGCAGCAGCGACTTTTCCTTCACGGCGGAGACTTGGTAGGCCCAGCCGCGCCAGCGGGCGTTCAGCCGCTCGGCTTCGGCTTCCGCCGCCCCGGTGCCTTCGGCGCGCAGCCGTAGCCACAGGTTCTCACCGTCGCGGAAGGAGGCGGCCACCACCGACAGGCCTTCGGCCAGGGTGAAGCGGCTCTCACCCACGGCTTCGCCAGGGGCGTCGCCCTCGGCTTTCACGTCGAGGAAGGTGACGAATTCCAGGGTGCGGGCCACGTCGTCCAGCGCCGACTCGTCCGTCGCGCGGTGGCCGGGCGGGGCGGAGAGGGCGAGCTTGGCGCCGTCGGACGCTTCGCCGCGGGCCAGCACCAGTTCGGCCTCGTTGGCGCGGCGCACGGCCACCTCGCGGACGCGCGCGGCCGGCAGGTTCACCACGTCGCGGTCGAGCCAGAGCTGCGGGTCGGCGTCCACCGGCAGGCGGCCTTCTGCGAGCCAGGATTGCGCCTCGGCCGGGCGGCGGATGTAGGCGCTCTCGGGCAGGTTGCCCTGCGTGCGGACGCGGCGGCGGCCGACCACCAGCTCGGCCATGGAAGCGCCGTTCGCCTCTTGGACGCGGAGGAGGAGGCCGGCGCTGCCCGGCTTCGCCGGGTCGTCCACGCCGAGGCGCTCGTGCATGGCGGGATCGGCGGTGCGGGGCTCCAACAGCCGGATTTCGGTCAAGCCCACCAGCAACTCTCGCACGCGCTCGGGCCGGACGGGGTAGCCGCCGCGGTCGGCGACCACCCAGGCGTCGCCCTTCCGCTCCAGCACCAAGCGCCCGTCGTGCTTGCCGATCTCGATGCGCGTCGCCCCTCCGAGCTTGGAGGCGAGGCCCTCGAAGGCGAGCTTGCCGGCGCCGGCCGGCGCTTCCGGATTGCCGGGCGACAGCAGCAGCGCGGACACGATGGACAGGGCGGCGGCGCCGCCGAGGATGACGAGGGTGCGCTGTTTCATTCGGACAAACTCCGATCAGGCGTGCGCGGCGGCGCGGGCACGCCGGCGCGCGCGCAGCACCGCCAAGCCGATTGCGAAAACCACCAGCAGGAGCGGGACGGCGGCGATGTTGGCGAAGCGCAGCATCCCCTCCAGCCCCTCGATGTCGCGGCGCAGGTCGAGCTGCACGCCGCGCAGCTCGCGCCGGGTGCGCTGTATCTCCTCGCGCGCGGCGTCGATCTCCGCCCGCTGCTCCGGGGTGATGACGGCCTGGGCGCGCTCGCCCGCGGCGGCGGAGGCCGGGGTGGCGCCCCCGCGCAGCTCGCGCAGGCGCGCTTCCGTGCGTTCCAAGCGCTGCTGCAAGGCGCGCTCGGTTTGCCGGAACTTGGCGTCGGCGTCGCGGCGAATCTCTTCCACCATCTCGAAGGGGCGGGCGACCTCGCCGCGCGAGCGGAGCGAGATCAGCGCGTCGCTGCCGCTGAGGGTGTCGAGCAGGTTTACCACCAGGGAGCCGTTGCCGCTGAAGGGCGTCGTCACCTGCTGGCCGAAGAAGTCCTGCACGCGGACCCAGAAGCGGTCCTCCAGCAGGTCGGTGTCGTTGGCGACCACCACATTCGCCGGGCCCTCGCTGCGGGCGCGGTGCTCGGGGAAGCCTTCCGGGCGGGTCTGGCCTTCGGGCAGGGCGGGCGGGCCGTCCGGGAAGGCGGAGGCGAGCTGGCCGCGGACGCGGGCCGCCATGACCTTTTGTTTTCCGTCCTGGGTGAATTCGGACAAAAGGCGGACGGGGTTGGGCTCCTGGCGGACGCGCGCCGCGTCCACGGTCATGGACTGGGGGGAGCTGGTCAGCAGCGGCACGAACTCGACTTGGGCGCCGTCCCGCTTCCGGACCTCTCCGGCGGAGGCCAGAGTGACCTGTTCGAGCTGGGCCAGCGCGACCTCGCCGCGGTTCAGGCTTTCGCCTTGGAGGTTGAACCACGCGAGGTAGTCAACCGCCTGCACCCGGTCGCCCGGATTGGCCCGGACGCGCCAAGCGCCCCGCAGGTCGAGCACCACCTTGTCGGAGGGGGCTTCGACGCCCCAGGCGTTGAGCAGCCGGTCCAGGGAGGAGGCGGTGCCCGCCGGCGACGGGCCGCCCATGCTCGGGCGGGTCGCCTGGGACTCGGAGTGGGGGTCGAGCAGCAGCATCAGCTTGCCGCCGCGCATGACGAACTGGTCGATGGCGTATTGGGCGCTTTCGGACAAACCCTGCGGATGCGCGACCAGGAGCACCTGGACGTCGGAGTCGATGGCCTGCGCGTCCAGCGCCACGTCCTTCACGGTGAAGAACTGGCGGATCTGGGTCATCACCACGGCCGGCTGACCGAACTGCGACGATTGCCGCATCATCATCGCGCGCGGGTCGCCGTTCAGCGGCAGGGACGACATGACGCCCACCACGGGGCGACGCGGATTGGACAATTCGTGGATCAGGCGGGTCAGGTCGTATTCCAGGAAGCGCTCGCGCTCCGGCTGGAAGAAGGCGATCGTCCGCTCGTCGTCCACCATGTTGCTGGCCGCGAGGCCGAAGTAGACCTGCTCGCCTGACTGGTCCACGGGCACGCCCTGGAGGCCGTAGGCGAGGGCGCGGTCTTCCGTGTCCGAGAAGGGCTCGGGGTCGAGGACTTCCAGGCGCAGCTTGCCCTTGGAGAGCGACACGTACTCGGCCAGCATCTCCCGCACCCGGTCGGCGTAGGCGCCGTAGGAGGGCACCGCCGCGCCGAGCTTGCGGGAATAGAACAGCCGGAGGGTGATCGGGTCCTTGAGCCCGGACAGCACCTGCTCCGTGCCGCCGGCCAGGGTGTAGAGGTTCTGCGAGGTGAGATCGATGCGGGCGCGGGGCGCCACGCGGTCGGCCAGCATGTTGACGCCCACCGAGAGGCCGGCGGCGGCGGCGACGCCGAGCGCCGAGGCGCCGAGGCGCTTGCGGTTCGAGTGCTCGACGACCTTCTTCTTGGTCTTTGGCTTGCCGGCCATGGGCTCAATCCGCCTTGCGGTGGTCGATGATGACCACGTTCACGAACAGGAAGAAGACGATCAGGCTGGCGAAGAAGACCAGGTCGCGCAGCTCGACCACGCCCCGGACGAAGCCGTTGAAGCGCTCGAACACCGAGACCGAGCGCGCCGCCTCGGCCAGCAACGGCAGGCGGGACGACAGGAACTCCGTCACCACGCCGGTGCCGGCCGCCGCGAACAGGAAGCACACGACGACGGCGAGGACGAAGGCGATCACCTGGTTCCGGGTCAGGGCGGACATCGCCGAGCCGATGGCGAGGAAGGCGCCGGCCACCAGCAGGGAGCCGATGTAGCCGGACAGGATCACGCCGTTCTCCGGCGAGCCCAGCAAGTTCACGGTGATCCAGAACGGGAAGGTGAGCGCGACGGCGATGGCGCAGAACGCCCAGGCGGCGAGGAACTTGCCCAGCACCGCCTGCCAGGGCGCGATCGGCAAGGTCAGCAGCAGCTCGATGGTGCCGAGGCGCCGCTCCTCCGCCCACAGGCGCATGGTGAGCGCCGGGATGAACAGGAGGAACAGCCAGGGCAGGAAGGAGAAGAATGCAACAAGATCAGCCTGTCCGCGGGCGAAGAAGTTGCCGACGCCGAAGGTCAGCACGCCCGCGAGCGCGAGGAAGACCACGATGAACACGGTGGCGACCGGCGTGGCGAAGTAGGCCGCCAGCTCCCGCCGGGCCACGACCAGGGCCGGGCGCAGGTCGATGGAGGGCAGGTGATCGCTGAGCGGGCGCCGGGGCGCGGCCGGTTTGGCGGGCGGCGCGAGCGGCGGGGCCTCGATGGCTGCGGCCATGTCTCTAGAATCCGAACGCCGGGATGTTGAGGGTGAGGTCGCGGAAGAACTCGTCGAGCGTTTGCCCGGTGCTCTCCAGCTCGCTCGGCGTGGCGTCCACGATGAGGTGGCCCCGGGCGATGATGATGGCGCGGCTGCACACGGCCGACACCTCCTCCAGGATGTGGGTGGAGATGATGATGGCCTTCTCGGGGGCCAAGCGTTTGATCAGCTCCCGCACCTCGTGCTTCTGGTTCGGGTCCAGGCCGTCCGTCGGCTCGTCCAGCACCAGGGCGGGCGGGTCGTGCAGCAGCGCTTGGGCCAAGCCGACGCGGCGCTTGAAGCCTTTGGACAAAGTCTCGATCGGCTGCAACCGGACCGCGTCCAGCTCGGTCAGCTTCATCGCCCCGGCCACGCGCTCGGCCGCGTCCTTGCCGCGGTAGCCGCGGACGCGGGCGGTGAAGTCGAGGAAGCCGGACACGGTCATCTCCGGGTAGCAGGGGGCGCCCTCCGGCAGGAAGCCGAGGTTGCGCTTGGCCTGCACCGGCCGCTCCACCACGTCCGCGCCGCAGATGCGGGCGGAGCCGGAGGTGGGCAGGAGGAACCCGGCCAGCATCCGCATGGTGGTGGATTTCCCGGCGCCGTTCGGGCCCAGGAAGCCCAGCACCTCGCCCTTCTTCAGGCTGAAGCTGACGTCGTTCACCACGGTCGTGTCGCCGAACTTCTTGGTCAGGCGGTCAATTTCTATCAGCGCGGCCACACCCCACCCCTTACCACTGCCCGGCGCACGCTTCCGGATAGACAATAATGCGTGAACTTGGCAAGCACTCGTTCAACCTGCGTCGAGGGTTCGTATCGTTTCCGGCCCCTCGAAGAGATCCAGCAACACCCTGGCCGCCCGTCCTCGTTCGCCGTCCGCCAGGGCCGGATCCTTCTCTATGAGGAGGGCGGCGTCCCGGTGGGCGATGGCGATGAGCCGGTCCTGCGCCTCGGCTTCCTTGAGGCCCAGGCGGAACACGGGGGCGCCGGACTGCCGGGTGCCCAGCGCTTCTCCCGCGCCGCGGAGGCGGAAGTCGGCGTCGGCGATGGCGAAGCCGTCTTCCGTGTCGCGGAGGATGAGCAGCCGCTCGCGGGAGGCCAGCCCCAAGCCTTCGTCGTAAAGAAGCATACAATACGAGGCCTCGCCACCGCGCCCGACCCGCCCGCGCAACTGGTGGAGTTGCGACAGGCCGAAGCGCTCGGC
Organism: uncultured Acetobacteraceae bacterium; assembly: GCA_902805625.1. Lineage (GTDB taxonomy): Bacteria > Pseudomonadota > Alphaproteobacteria > Acetobacterales > Acetobacteraceae > Craurococcus. The sequence continues at coordinate 38,729 of CADCTL010000216.1, read as the reverse complement.
GCGCTCGATCACCATGACCGTGGCTTCCGGGACGTCCACGCCGACCTCGATCACCGTGGTCGCCACCAGGAGGCGGGTGCGGCCGGCCGAGAAGTCGCGCAGCGCCCGTTCGCGCACCTCGGAGTCGAGCTGCCCGTGCGCCAGGCCGACCAGGGAGCCGAAGCGCTGCTCCAGCTCGGCGAAGCGGGTTTCGGCGGCGGCGATGTCGGTCGCCTCGCTTTCTGTGACCTGGGGGCAGACCCAGAAGACGCGGGCGCCGCGGTCGAGCGCGCGGGCGATCCCGGCGACCACGTCCGGCAGTTGCCGCATCCCGTGCAGGCTGGTGGCGATGGGGCGGCGGCCGGCAGGCTTCTCCGTCAGGCGGCTGACGGCCATCTCGCCCCACTGGGTCAGGAGCAGGGTGCGGGGAATAGGGGTGGCGGTCATCACCAGCATGTCGGCCCCGCCGCGGGCCTCCGACTCGTCGCCCTCGCCGCCAGCCTCTCCCTTGCCGGCCAGCATCAGGCGCTGCGCGACGCCGAAGCGGTGCTGCTCGTCCACCACGGCGAGGCCGAGATCGCGGAAGCGGACGCCTTCTTGGAACAGGGCGTGGGTGCCGACCGCGACGTTGATCGAGCCTTCCGCCAAGCCGGCCAGGACTCGCCGCCTTTGCGCGCCCTTCACGCTGCCGGCCAGGAACTCCACCCGCACTCCGGCGGGATGGCAGAGCCGCGTCAGGGTGCGGAGGTGCTGGCGCGCGAGCACTTCGGTGGGCGCCATCAGCGCCGCTTGGGCGCCGGCTTCCACCGCCCGGAGCATGGCGAGGGCGGCGACGAGGGTTTTGCCGGAGCCCACGTCGCCTTGCAGCAGGCGGAGGGCGCGGTGCGGGGCGGCCAGGTCGGCGTCGATCTCGGCGAGGGCCTGTTCCTGGCCGCGGGTGAGGGGGTGGCCGAAGGCGGCCAGCGCCCGGCTCCGCAGGCGGTCGTCGCCGACCAGGCTGCGGCCCGGCCGCCCCCGCGCGCGGCGGCGGACCAGGGCGAGGGCGATCTGCTTGGACAGGACCTCGTCGTAAGCGAGGCGGGCGTGAGCGCCGGGCGGCGGCGGTTCTTGCGGGGCTTGGAGCGTTCGGAGGGCTTCGGCGAAGCCCGGCCACTCCTCGCGGCGGAGGAGGTGCGGGTCTTGCCATTCCGGCAGGTCGGGCAGGCGTTCCAGCGCCGCCGCCATCGCCTTCGCCACCTGCGAGAGCCGGAGGTCCTTCACCAGGGGCCAGATCGGCTCCAGCGGCGGCAGGCCGACGGCCACCGGGGCCGAGAGGGGGTTGAGCATGGAGAAGGCGCCGGCCTCGGACTTCACCTTGCCGGCGAAGACGCGCTCCGTGCCGGGCGGCATTTGCCGGGTCAGCCACTCCACCCGGCCGTTGATGTAGCGGAGCAGGAGGCGTTCCCCGGCGGCCTCCGTCCGGACCTCGGCGTAGGGGCGGCCGGCCTTGGACCGGGCGCCGCGGAGCGACACAACCAGGGCGCGCAGCGCGACCTCCTGCTCCTCCGGAGCGTCGGCGGGCGAGGACACGAGGAGGCGGCTCGCGTAGCGCTCCGGCAGGTGAAAGAGCAGGTCGAGGACGCGGTCGCCGCCGACCGCCTCGCGCAGGCGCTTGGCCAGCACCGGTCCGACCCCGGGCAGGGCGGCGAGCGGGGCGAACAGGGCGGCGATCGCCGAGGCGGGCGGCGCCTTCGGGGGCGGGGTCGGCACGGCGGGGCGCCCCGGCTCGCCCGAGAAAAGGTCGGGCGCGGGTGTCACGCGAACCTCCGCCGCGGCGCGGCGCTTCGGGCTGACAGGATTCCCATGGGGCCCTATATGCCAGCCGCCGTGCCAAGCGACATGCCCCAAGACATCCCGGAACTCGATCCCCGGCGCCGCCGCCTGCTGTTCCGCGCCCGCCACCGCGGCACCAAGGAAGCGGACCTGATGATCGGCGGCTTCGTGTCCCGCAACCTGTCCGCCTTTTCGGAGGCGGAATTGGCCCAGATCGAGGCCGTGCTCGACCTGCCGGACGTGGACCTGTCCGATTGGCTGTCAGGACGCCGCGAGCCGCCGCCCGGGGTCCGCACGCCGATGCTGGAGCGGATGGCGCTGGAATGCGGCGAGTCCGGCGCGGGCATGCCGCCGGAGCTGCGGCGGCCATGAACGACATGGTGGACGTGCGCCCCGCCCACGGCCTCGCCGTCCACGGGGCGCCGGAAGGGTTCGACGCGCTGCTGCTCGCGCGGCGGCGGGCCGAGACCGACGCGCCGGTGCTGCACGTCTGCCGCGACGACGCGCGGATGGCGCGCTTGGCGGAGGCGGTCGGCTTCTTCGCGCCGGGCGTGGAGGTGATGCGCTTCCCGGCTTGGGATTGCCTGCCCTACGACCGCGTTTCGCCCAACGCGGAGATCGTGGCGGAGCGCGTGGCCACCCTGACCCGGCTGCTCGAGCCCGGATCGCGGCCGCGCATCCTCGTCACGACGGTCAACGCGCTGGTGCAGCGGGTGCCGCCGCGCGACGTCTTCGCCGGCTCCACCATGGAGCTGAAGCGCGGCGGCCGGGTGCAGCCCGAGCGCTTGGCCGCTTTCCTGGAGGCGAACGGCTACAACCGCACCGGCACGGTGATGGAACCGGGGGAGTACGCGCTGCGCGGCGGCATCGTGGACCTGTTCCCCGCCGGCGAGGCCGACCCTGTGCGCCTCGACCTGTTCGGGGACGAGATCGAGGGGATGCGCCGCTTCGACACCGGCACGCAGCGGAGCGGCGAGGCGCTGGACGGGTTGTTGCTGCGGCCGGTCGGCGAGGTGTTCCTGGACAAGGACTCGATCGCCCGCTTCCGGGGCGCTTGGCGCGACCTGTTCGGCGCCGCGGCGGCGGAGGACCCGCTCTACGTCTCGGTCAGCGCCGGGCGGCGGCACCCCGGCATCGAGCATTGGGCGGGGCTGTTCCACGAGCGGATGGAGACCCTGCTGGACTACCTGCCGGGCGCGTCGGTCTCGCTCGACTACCAAGCCGAGGACGTGCTGGCGGCGCGGCTGGAGATGATCGCCGACCACTACCAGGCCCGCCGGGCGCCGGTGCGCGTCCACGAGGGCGAGGTGCCCTACCGGCCGGCGCCGCCCGGCTCCCTCTACCTCGACCGGCGCGGCTGGGAGCGGATGCTGGCCGGCGGACCCTTGCTGCGCTTCCTGCCCTTCGCGCGGCCGGACGGGGCGGAGGGCATCGAGGCGGGCGGCAGGCCGGGCAGGCTCTTCGCCGAAGCGAGGACGGCCGGGCAGAACGTCTTCGCCGCTTTCGCCGAGTACGCGGAGGCCATGGTCCGGGCCGGGCGAAAGCCGGTGGTCGCGGCCTGGACGCGCGGTTCGCGCGAGCGGATCGGCAATTTGCTGCGCGAGAACCGGTTGGCGACCGCCACGGTGGAGGACGCGTCCGAATTGCGCGGCGTGCCGGAAGGCGCGGTGGTGCTCGCGGTGCTGGGGTTGGAGCGCGGCTTCCTGGCGCCGGCGGAGGCGACCGGCGCGGGCTTCGGCTTGGCCGTGGTGGGCGAGCAGGACTTGCTGGGCGAGCGCATCGCGCGCCCGCCGCGGCGGCGGCGCAGCGCGTCGCAGTTCATCGCCGACGCCACCGGCATCGAGCAGGGCGACCTTGTGGTCCACCAGGACCACGGGATCGGCCGCTACGACGGCATCGAAACCATCAGCGTGGGCAGCGCGCCGCACGACTGCCTGCGCCTGATCTACGACGGCGGCGACAAGCTCTTCCTGCCGGTCGAGAACATCGAGGTGCTGTCGCGCTTCGGCAGCGAGGGCCAGGGCGTCGCGCTGGACAAACTGGGCGGCGCGAGTTGGCAGAACCGCAAGGCCAAGGCCAAGCAGCGCATCCAGGACATGGCGGCGCAGCTCATCCGCGTGGCCGCCGAGCGCAAGGTGAAGGAAGGCGTGACGGCGATCCCGCCGGAGGGCGCCTGGGACGAGTTCTGCGCCCGCTTCCCGTTCGCCGAAACCGACGACCAGCAGCGCGCCATCTCCGACGTGCTGGAGGACCTCTCCTCCGGCCGGCCGATGGACCGTCTGATCTGCGGCGATGTGGGCTTCGGGAAGACGGAGGTGGCGCTGCGCGCGGCCTTCGCGGTGGCCATGAGCGGCGCGCAAGTGGCGGTGGTGGTGCCGACCACCTTGCTCGCGCGGCAGCACTTCCGGGTTTTCTCGACGCGCTTCGAGGGCTTGCCGGTGAAGGTGGCGCAGCTCTCGCGCATGGTGCCGCCCAAGGAAGCGGCCAAGGTGCGGGAGGGGGTCAAGGACGGTTCAATCAGCATCATCGTCGGCACGCACGCGCTGCTGGCGAAGGGCGTGGAATTCGCCGAGCTGGGCATGGTCATCGTGGACGAGGAGCAGCACTTCGGCGTGGCGCACAAGGAGCGGCTGAAGCAGCTCCGGACCGACGTACACGTGCTGACGCTCACCGCGACGCCGATCCCGCGCACCTTGCAACTGGCGCTGACCGGCGTGCGCGAGATGAGCATCATCGCCACGCCGCCGGTGGACCGTTTGGCGGTGCGCACCTTCATCATGCCCTGGGACGGGGTGGTGCTGCGCGAAGCGATCCAGCGCGAGCGCTTCCGCGGCGGGCAGGTGTTCTGCGTGGTGCCGCGGCTGGAGGACATGCCCAAGGTCTCGGCGCGGATGCGCGAGATAGTGCCCGAAGCGAAAATCGTCGAGGCACACGGGCGCCTCTCCGCCACCGAACTCGAACGGGTGATGACGGAGTTCGGCGACGGCAAGCACGACGTGCTGCTGTCCACCAACATCGTGGAAAGCGGCCTCGACATCCCGGGGGTGAACACGCTGCTCATCCACCGCGCCGACATGTTCGGCTTGGCGCAGCTCTACCAGCTCCGCGGCCGCGTCGGGCGCGGCAAGCAGCGGGGCTACGCCTACCTCACTTGGCCGCAGGGCCATCGCCTCTCCGCCGCGGCGCAGAAGCGGCTGGAGGTGATGCAGACGCTCGACACGCTGGGCGCCGGCTTCACCCTCGCGTCGCACGACCTGGACATCCGCGGCGCCGGCAACCTGCTCGGCGATGAGCAGAGCGGGCAGGTGCGCGAGGTGGGCATCGAGCTGTACCAGCAGATGCTGGAAGACGCGGTGGCTGACATCCGGGCGGGGCAGGGCAAGAAGCGCGCGGACGGCGACGACTCGCGCGACTGGACGCCCAACATCAACCTGGGCCTGCCGGTGCTGATCCCGGAGGACTACGTGCGGGATCTGCCGGTGCGGCTCGGCCTGTACCGGCGCATCGCCGCGCTGGCGAACGAGGCGGAGATCGAAGCGGTGGCGGCGGAGCTGGAGGACCGCTTCGGCAAGCTGCCGCCCGAGGTGGAGAACCTGCTCCAGGTGGTCGCCGTCAAGCGGCTGTGCCGCGAGGCGGGGGTGGAGAAGGTGGACGCCGGGCCGAAGGGCGTGGTGCTGAGCTTCCGCCGCAACCAGTTCCGCAACCCCGGCGGCCTCGTGTCCTGGGTGGGCGCGCAGAAGGGCCTGGTGAAGCTCCGGCCGGACCACAAGCTCGCCCTGCTGCGGGAGATGGAGCTGCCGCAGCGGGTGCGGGTGGCGAAGGATCTGCTGTCCGGGCTCGTCAAGTTGGCGGCGCAGGCCAAGGCGGCCTGAGCCGCTCAGCCCCCGGGCGCGCGGAACACGAAGAAGGCGTCGTCGCCGCGGTCGGCCATGTCGAAGCCCATTGCTTGCAGCCCGGCCATGAGCGCGTCCCGGTCGGTGTCCGGATGCGGGTTCCAGGCGAAGAAGGTCGAGCTCCGTTCGGTTTGGAAGCCGGCCTCTTGCGCGAGGTCGATGACCTCGCCCCGCGTGTACTCCCTGACGTGCGGCGGATACCGGAATGGGTGCCGGCGCCGCAGCACATTGGCCAGCACGTCGATCGACTCGGCGTTGGGGGTGGTGAGGACGAGCCGCCCACCCGGCCGCAGCACCCGCCGGCACTCCCGGAACATGGTCCGCGCGCCGGAGTGCGTGAACATGGCGATCTCGCCGATGCAGGAGCTGGGCAGGTGCGCGTCGTTAAGATGCTCCAGCACCTCTAGGCAGAGCACCAACTCCGCGCTGCCGTCGGGCACGGGATAAGGGGGGAAGCGCAGATCCGTCTCGACCGTGGCGACGCTGGCGCCCTGACGGTCGCGTAGAAAACCGCCGACGGGCGACATCGAGCCGAGTTCCAGCACGTCCCGCAGGCCCGCCGTCAGGTCGTGCAGGCGCAGCCACGTCTCCCAATAGCGCAACCGGTGGCTTTGCAGGTACTCGTCGTGCGGCAACCCATCGAAGTAGGGCAGGAATTCAGCGGTCAAGCGGCGCGCCTTCCGATGGGCCTCACTCCGCCACCAGCGCCACGTCCAGGAGGCGCTCCAGCACCTCCGGCTCTTGCGCGCCGGCGATGGCGTGGCGGCCGGCGACCACGAAGCAGGGCACGCCGTTGATGCCGAGCCGGTGCGCGCGGAGGTTGTCGGCGTGGACCGCTTCGACTTCCGCCGCCGAGGACAGAAAGCGGCGCGCCGCGGCGGGGTCGAGATCCTGCCCGGCGGCGACGGCGGCGAGCACCGCCGGGTCGCCGAGGTCGGACCCCTCGGTGAAGTATGCCTCGAACAGGGCGTCCACCACGGCGTCGGCGGCGCCGAAGCGGCCCGCCCAGCGGACCAAGCGGTGCGCGTCGAGCGAGTGGGGGATGCGCCGGATGCGGTCGAAGCGGAAGGCAATGCCCTCCGCCCGGCCGAGTTCGGCCATGGTGCCGTGGACCCGGCGGGCGCGCTCCTCGCCGCCGAACTTCCGCGCCAGGTAGTCCTGCCGGGTCACCCCTTGGGGCGCCAGGTCGGGGTGGAGCAGGAAGGGGCGCCAGAAGATGTCGGCCGCCAGATCCGGCCGGTTCCGCAACATCCGGCGCAGGCGGCGCGAGCCCAAGAAACACCAGGGGCACACGAGGTCGAATACCACCTCGATGGCGACTCGGGCGCGGGGCGGGGCAAGCAGGTTCACGGACGTATCTTAATGCCGTGGCCGCCGCGTCCGCCACGCGAAGTTGCGGGCGGGGGAGGCGGCCCTGTCGGCGGCCGCGACCGGCCTGCGTGCGGCCGGCACGGGTCGCCGGACTCCGAGCCGGGCCGACGCCGGGGCGCGGCGCCGGGTCAGGCGGCCGCGATCACGCGGTCTCCGCCCTCGCACTGCGCCTCGTGGCGCGCTTGCCGGGCGCGGCCGATGAGGAACTCGACGCCGAACGCCGGGTCTCCCGACACGGCGAAACCGATGCTGCACGTCACCTGGAGGGCGCCCCGGGCGGTCGCCACCGGGTTGCCTAGGATGCGGTGGCGCAGCCGCTGCGCCGCGGCCCGCGCCTGCGCGGCGGTCAACTCGGGCAGGCAGATGCCGAACCCGTCCGCCGAGCGGCCGAGGAGGTCGGGCGCGCGGATGCCTTCGTGCAGGCAATCCGCCACGCCGAGCAGCACCGCGTCGCACACGGCGGCGCCGAATTCCTCGTGGATGCTGGGGAGGCCGTCCACGTCGATCTGCAAAAAGCAGACCGGCGGGCCTTCGATTCCTGCCGCTTCCAGCGCGGCGGCGGCGAAGCGGCACAGAGCCGCTTCCGTCGCCACGCCCGTGAGCGGGTCGCGGTTGTTGGAGTCCCGAACCCTCATGCCGAAGCGGCCCCCCGATGCGGAAATCAAGGCCGCATAAAGCCACGGATGACGTTGCGATAGTGTTAAGACCCGCGTGGGGAGCCATCACGTTTCCGCCTCTCAGCTCTCCTCGCCGGGCACCTCCGCCGGGTTGCCCAAGGTCTGGCGCACGTAGAGCTTCTGCACCGCCACGAACGCGACCACCGTGATCGGCGCGGCGAGCACCAGGCCGCCGATGCCCAGCACGGTGCCGACCGCCACCACGGACAGGAGCAGCAGCACCGGCGGCACGTCCGCCATGCGCTTCTGGAGCAAGGGTTGCAGCACATTGGATTCGATCTGCTGCACCGCGAGGAACAGCAGCACCGTCCAGAGGAGCGTGCCGCCGCCAGCGCCCAGCGCCAGCAGCAGCGCGGGCACCGCGCCGATGATGGGACCGACCACCGGCACGATCTCCGTCAGGGCGGCGAAGAGCCCGAGCGCGAGTGCTGCCGGCAGGCCGAGCGCCCAGGCGCCGAGCCCGACCAGCGTCCCGACCGCCGCCATGGACGCCAGTGTGGCCAGGAGCCAGCCGTCCAGCGCGCGGCCGCAGGTTTGGAGGAAATCCTCCGCCCGGCGGTGTTGGTTCCGCGGCAGCAGGGCGACCACGCCACGACGCTGGTTTCCCGGATCGGCCGCGAGGTAGACGCCGCCGACCACCGCCAGCAGCAGCGCCGACAGCGCGTCCAGCACCACGGCGCCCACGGCGGCGATGCGCCCGACCGCGTCCCCCAATTCGGAAAGGCCGGCCGTTCCGCCGCTGCTGCCCGCGGCGCGCGAGGCGGCCCGCGCCGCGGCGTCCTGGCCTTCCTTCTGCGAAAGGTCCGGCAGTTCAATTCCGAAGCGTCGCTCCAAGGACTGCGCCGCTTCCGGCAGCTTCTCCCCAAGCACCTCGATCTGCGCCCGCACTTGGCTGCCGACCAGCCAAGTTGCGAGCGCCAGCACGGCCAGCACGGCACCGCCGCCCGCCGCCAGCGCCACGCCGTGCGGCAAACCGAGCCGGTCGCGGAAAGGACGTGCCGCGGCGAGGAGCAGCACCGCGATCACGACCGCGCCGAAGAGCAGCAGCAAGGCGCCGCGCGCCGCCCAGACCAGCAGCGCGAGCGCCGCCACGGCGGCGACGATGAGGACACGGCGCAAAAAGGCCGTCTCAGACGCCGGGGACGGCGCGCGTTGCTCGGTCATTCCGCTTGCCTCCCACGCAAGCTCCCCCGCCGCAAGCGGGGTTCCGCCGGGCCGGGCGGGAAAGGCCGACGCCGGCTCGCGGGGCGCGGCGGAGTCGCACGCCGGGCCAGGCGCTTTCTCCGCGGCGAAGCCGGGCGAAGGCCGCGGCGCGGGTCCGCTCGGCGAGGCGCGCGGTGGGCCGCGAGCCGTGGACCGCCTGCGATGCTAGGCGCTCCAGGTCGCCGCTCGTGCCCGCGCCGGTGTGACGGTTTGACGCGCCGTGCGCGGTGCGCGATTGGTCCCGACCGTTGCTGGGCAGCGGCGTGCGGCCGGTGAACGACCGAGTCCCTACTCTGCTTGCAGAAGCGCTTGTGGCGGTGCCGCCGCCATTCCCCGAACAAAGGATGATCCGCCGCCCATGACCATCCGCATCCGCACGGCACGCGTGGGTACCATTCTGACGGCGGGGGCGCTCCTGCTGTTGTCGGTGGGGCGCGCGGCGGCGCAGCCCCTGCCGCCGCCCGATCCCCGCGGGGCGGCGAGTTTCGTGCTGGAGAACGACTCCCTCAAGCTGGCCGGGAAGGCGACCGACCGCTGGTACACGAGCGGAGTGCGCTTGGGCTGGAGTTCGGCGGAGGGCTGGCTGCCCGAGCCGCTCGCCTGGGTGGACAACGGGCTGGCGGGCCTGCTGGGGCCTGCCAACGCCCGCTGGCGATTCGACCTGGGGCAGAACTTCTTCACGCCGGATGACAAGCGGCGGCGGAACCCCGATCCCCGCGACCGGCCTTACGCGGGCATCCTCTACGGCACGATCGGCCTGGACCGCCGGACCTGGAACACCCTCGACCGCTTCGAGGCGCAGCTCGGCGTTATCGGCCCCGCCTCCCTCGCCCGGGACACGCAGATTTTCGTGCATCGCATCATCGACGATCCGAGGCCCCAGGGGTGGGGCCGGCAGCTCCGCAACGAGCCAGTGTTCAACCTCAACGCCGAGCGGATCTGGCGCGTGCCGGTGGCGGCGACGGACTTCGGGGACGTGGACGTGCTGCCCGCGGCGGGCGCGCAGGTCGGCACCGTCCGCGTCGCCGCTTCCGCCGGGGCGCGCGTGCGGTTCGGGCAGGGGCTGGAACGCGACTTCGGCGCGCCCCGCATCCGCCCGACGATCGCCGACGCCCCGGCGCCTGTGGGCGAGGGCTTCGGCTGGTACCTCTTCGCCGGCATCGGCGGTTACGCGGTGGCGCGCGACATCTTCCTGGACGGCAACACTTGGCGCGACAGCCGTTCGGTGGACCGCAAGCCCCTCGTGGCCGACTTCGAGGCGGGCGCGGCGGTGTTCTGGGGTAACACCCGCCTGAGCTACACCCAAGTCTGGCGCACGAAGGAATTCGACAACCAGGGCAGGACGTTCAGCTTCGGCGCCGTGTCCCTCGCCGTTTCTTTCTGAACGGCGAGGGGCAGGGGCGGCCCGTCACTCGCCGGCCAGCCGCGCCGGAAGCATCGGCGCGCCGAGCCGCATCAGCCCGTTGACGTCCGGCGCCCGGTCCAAGCCGACCACCGCGTCGGCGAGGAGCGCGGCGCGGTCGGACCCGAGCACCGCGTCGGCCAAGCCGTGGAACTTGGCGCGGATTTCCGCTTCGGACAGGAAGTTCTCCGGTTCGCCCTTGGGCACCTGAACCGTCCGAGAAAACTCCTGGCCGCGCGCGCGCACCGTCAGCTTGCCAGCCATGTAGGTCGGGAACAGCGCCTGGATCTCCGGGTCTTCCACGCACTCGATCCGCGGCAGCAGGGAGCGCACGGCCGGATCGGTCAGCAGGGCGTAGCTGTCCCAGCCCATGTGGCCGGTGGCGAGGCCGCAAGCCACGACGAAGGGGCCGCTGAATTGGCCGTCCACGACGTTCTGCGGGTTCTGCTTGTAGGCGAGCGGCGCGCCGACCAGCAGCATCCCCTTGTTCGGCAGGCCCATGGTGACGTGCTCGATCTCCTCCGGCTTCAGCCCGTGCTCGGCGCGGAGCGCTATGGCGGCGTCGATGCAGGCGTGGCCGTAGCGACAAGACGGGTAGGGCTTGACCGCCGTGTTCATCAGCTCCCACGCGGTGCCGAGGTCCTGGAGGGCGCGCTCCGGCACCGGGTTCGGCGCGTAGGCGCGGAGGAAGCCGGCCTTGCCCTCGAACGCCTCGGCCGCGCCGCGGAAACCTTCCCGCGCGAGGACGGCGGCGGACAAGCCGGCCATGGCGCTCCAGCCCACCTGGAAGCGCTTGGTCCAGGCGCCGTTGGCGAGGAACTGGAGGCTGCCGGCGGACTGGCTGAGGGCGATTCCGAAAGCGTCCTCCACCCCGGCGGCGGGGAGGCCGAAGACGCGCGCGGCGGCGGCGGCGGCCCCGAAGGCGCCGCAGGTCGCGGTGGGGTGGTAGCCGCGGTCGTAGTGGTCGCCGCCCGGCAGGGCGAGGGCCAAGCGGCACGTCACCTCGTAGCCCGCGACGATGGCGGACAGCACCGTGCGCCCGTCGGCGCCGGCCATCTCCGCCGCGGCCAGCGCCGCCGGTATCACCGGCGCGCCGGGGTGGAGGGTGCCGGCGGCGTGGGTGTCGTCGAAGTCGAGGCTGTGGGCGAGAGCGCCGTTCAGCAGGGCCGCGCCGGCCGGGGTGTAGCGGGCGCAGTCGCCGAGCACGGCGGCGTTGCCGGCGGCCAAGCCGAGGGCGCGCGCGGCGGCCAGCAGGGCAGGGGTGCTTTCGGCGTCGTGCCGGCCGCGCAGGATGTTGCCCGCGAGGTCGAGCACGAGGAACCGGGTGCGCTCCTGCACGGCCGGCGGCAGCGCGGCGAAGTCCAGCGAGGCACAATACGCAGCGAGTTGGGCGGTGACGGCGGCCATGGACGTTCCCTTTCCGGCTTTGACGCCATGATAGACCAGGAGCGCCGCCGTTGTGCAGCCCGGCCGGCGGCCTGGGACGCCTCGGTTCGAGACCAGTCGGCTCTGGCTGCCGAGCCGGAGCGACACGGCTCCATAGGTGCTGACCGCGTAGGGCGGCGCAAAACGTCAGGAGCAGTTTGGACCGATTGACCGGCGCATGCACCAAAAGGGCGTCACCCTGATTTTTGAGGGTGAGCAGTGTGCCCACGACCATGGCCGGCCGCAGCGAACGCGCGGGCACCCCGTTTCAAGCGGCGTGGCGCACCAGGAGCCGCCACCGCGGCTCGCCGACGCCGCGCGGAGGCGGAGCGTTTCGAGTCACCCGTTCCCGTCCGGCACCCGGCCGCGCCCCGCGACGGCGCTGCCGCGCCTCGCGGCCGGACGCCACGCCGGTGGCCGGAAATGCACGTTGCGGTTGCTCGTGGAGCGTGGCACTTCTCCCCATTATGTCTGATCGACGTCATCTCCTGATCGGCCTTTGCGGCTTGGCCACGGGCTGCGGCGCGGCTGCCAGTCCTTCCGCTGAAGCGCCGCGGCCCAACGTCGCCAGCGGCCCTGCCGCCGGGGCGACCGAACACGCGGCGGCGGGCGGCGGGCCGTTCGACCAGTTCCTGAACGGTGTCAGGGCGGACGCCCGGCGGAGCGGGGTTTCTCAGGCCACGCTCCAGCGCGCCTTCGCGGGACTGCAGCCGAACCAGCGCATCATCGAACTCGATCGGCGCCAATCCGAAGCGGTGCTGACCTGGGAAGAGTACAGGGAACGGATCGTTTCGCCGACGAGGATCGAAACCGGGCGACGGAACTATGCGGAGGGCCGCGGCCTGCTTGAGCGCATCGGCGCGCGCTACGGGGTTTCGCCGCGCGTGGTGGTGGCGATTTGGGGCATGGAGACGAACTACGGCGCGAACACCGGCGGCTTCGGCGTGGTGGAAGCGCTGGCGACCCTTGCCTGGGAGGGACGTCGAGCCGGCTACTTCCGCGGCGAGCTGCTTTCGGCCTTGCGCATCCTGGACGCGGGGCACGTCGCCCCGGAGCGGATGCGCGGAAGCTGGGCCGGCGCCATGGGCCAGCCGCAGTTCATGCCGTCAAATTTCGAGCGGCTGGCGGTGGACTTCGACGGCGACGGCCGGCGCGACATCTGGGACAACCGCGCCGACGCCCTCGGCTCCATCGCGCACTACCTGTCGCGCCACGGCTGGCGTGAGGGCGAGCCCTGGGGCCTAGAGGTGCTGCCGCCCGGCCCGGTCGAGGGCTACGACGCGGACACGAAGCGCCCGCTCCGCGAATGGGCACGCCTCGGCTTCCGCCGGGTGGACGGCGGGCCGCTGCCGTCCGGCGAAGTGGAGATGGCGCCGGTGCAGCCCAACCGCTCCTCCGGGAAGGTCTTCCTTGGCGGGCATAATCTGAGGGTGATCCGCCGCTACAACTCGCCGATCAACTACGGCTTGGCGGTCGGGCTGCTCTCGGACCGGGTGGCTTGACGCGGCGGGTTCTGCTCCTCGTCGCCGCGTCGCTCGCGGCTTGCACGCCGCCGCCATCCGGCGCTCGCTTCGTGGTGGGAGAGCCCTACGCACTGGGCGGCGTCTGGTCCTACCCGCGCGAGGACTACGCCTTGTCCGAGTCGGGCTTGGCTGTGGCGTTGCCGGATGCGGCGCGCGGGCGGCGTACCGTCAACGGCGAGGTCCACGATCCGGCGGCGCTGGTGGCGGCGCACCGCACCTTGCAGTTGCCGGCCGTGGTCCTCGTCTGGAACCTCGACACAGGGCGCGAAATCCGGGTGCGCGTGAACGACCGCGGCCCGTCGGAACCCGGCCGCGTCATCGGCCTGTCGCGCCGCGCCGCCACCCTGCTGGGCGTCGCGTTGGGAGAGCCGGCGAGGGTGCGGATCGCCGTTGACCCCGACCTGAGCCGCGCGGTGGCCGAAGGGCTGCCCGGGGCCGAAGGGCCGCGTCTCGCGATGGCGGCCGCGCCGGTCGCCGTTGTAGAACGGGAACAGCTCGCGCCGCCGCCCGGGGCGCGGGCCGTTGGCCTCCGTCCGGAGCCGGTTCGCCGAACGCCGGTGCTCGCGGAAGCTTCCGGCCCGGCGCCGAGCCGCCGGGCGTCGGTCCACCTGCCCGAGGACGTGGCGCAGCGCGGCGTTGCGCCGTCCCGGCTCGTGGTGGAGGCGGGCACCTTCTTCCGCCGCGACCTCGCCGAGCGCCGCGCCGTCGCCCTCGGCGGCAGGGCCGAGGCCATCGGGGCCGGGCGGCAACCGCAGCACCGCGTGCGCCTCGGCCCCTTCGCCACGGTCGGGGAAGCTGACCGGGCTCTCGACTCGGCGCTCCGCCGTGGCATTCCTGACGCGAAAATCGTTCTGGACTGAAGCGCCTGCGACGGGTGCTTGAGCCGGAGGGGCGGGAGATAGTATCCAATGAGGCGAATTCTCCCTGGAGTCCTTTCAGGTATGTCGCCCCCCGCCGTTCTCCGCCGCCGCCGTTCGCTGCTCGTGCCCGCCGGCGCGGCCCTCGCTTCCGCGCTGCTTCCGGCTTCGCCTGCCTCGGCGCAGCAGGGGGGGCGGTCGCGCGGCGGTTCCGGCGGCGGGCGGCAGGGAGCCTCCCAGTCCAGCGGTCCGGCATCCTCGCCCGCGGCCACGCCGCTCGGCCCGCTCGACACGGCCGCCCGGCAGGCCTTCGTGATCGACTACGACACGGACGCGGTGCTCCTGGAGAAGAACGCCGACGAGCGGATGCCGCCGTCCTCCATGTCCAAGCTGATGACCATGTACATGGTCTTCGACATGCTGAAGCAGGGGCGCTTCAAGCTCGACGGCGAGTTGCCGGTGAGCGAGCGCGCCTGGCGCATGGGCGGCAGCAAGATGTTCGTCCAGATCGGCGCCACCGTGCCGGTCGAGGCGCTGATGCGCGGCGTGATCGTGCAGTCGGGCAACGACGCCTGCGTGGTGTTGGCGGAGGCCATCTCCGGCTCCGAGCAGCAGTTCGCGGAGGCGATGAACGACAAGGCCCGCGAGATCGGCCTGACCTCCTCCACCTTCCGCAACGCCACCGGCTGGCCCGACCCCGAGCACCGCACGACCTGCCGCGACCTCGCGCGCTTGGCCAAGCGCATCATCGCCGACTTCCCGGAGTACTACTCGTACTACAACGAGCGCTCCTTCCGCTGGAACGACATCAGCCAGGAAAACCGCAACCCCGCCCTGGCGCGCGTGCCGGGCGCGGACGGACTCAAGACCGGCCACACGGATGAGGCGGGCTACGGCCTGACCGCCAGCGCCAAACGCGGCGAGCGGCGCCTCATCATGGTGTTCAACGGGCTGCCCACCATGCGCGCGCGGGCGGAGGAGAGCGAGCGGCTGCTGGAATGGGGCTTCCGGGAGTTCGAGAACGTGTCGCTGTTCCGCGCGGGCGAGGTGGTGGAGGAGGTGCCGGTGCATCTCGGCGACCGCCGCACCGTGCCGCTGGTGGGCGCGCGGGATGTACTCGTGACCCTGCCGCGCCAGTGGCGGCGCAACCTCCAGGCGCGGCTGCGCTACGACGCGCCGGTGGCGGCGCCGGTCGCGAAAGGTCGGGAGCTGGGCCGGCTGGAGGTCTCGGGCCAGGGCGTGCCGCCGATGTCCTTGCCGCTCTTGGCCGGCGCCGACGTCGGCCGGCTGGGGCTGGTGCCGCGCATACCCGTGGTGCTCGGCCAGCTCATCGCCGGTCGCTAGCGGGGCGGCCGGGAATGGCGCGCGCGGCGGCCACCGCCGACCGGGGCCGGTTCATCACGCTGGAAGGCGGGGAAGGGGCCGGCAAGTCCACCCAGGCCCGCATCCTGGCCGAGCGGCTGGCCGAGCGCGGCCTGCCCGTCATGCTGACGCGCGAGCCGGGCGGCGCGCCCGGCGCCGAAGCGGTGCGCGGGGTGCTGCTCGGCTCCGGGCCCTGGGACGGCGTGGCGGAGTGCATGCTGCACTTCGCGGCCCGACGGGAGCACGTGGCGCGCTCCGTCGAGCCGGCGCTCGCGGCCGGCATGTGGGTGGTGTGCGACCGCTTCGCCGACTCGACGCTCGCCTACCAGTGTTTCGGCCAGGGGGTGCCGCGTTCCGTTTGGGAGGCGCTGGCCGACGTAACGCTGGGGTCGCTGCGGCCGGATCTCACCGTGCTGCTCGACCTCCCGCCCGAGGCCGGGCTGGCGCGGGCGGCGGCGCGCGGCGAGACCAACCGCTACGAGGCGTTGGACCCGTCGTTCCACGCGCGGGTGCGCGCGGGCTTCCGCGCCATCGCCGAAGCCGAACCGGGGCGCTGCGTCGTCGCGGACGCCACGGACTCGCCAGAGGGTGTTGCAACTGCCATCCTTGCGGCCGTGCAGAGCCGCTTGTCGCCGTCGCCGCCCTGATGCCTGCCCCGCCGCCTGAACCCCGAGCCAACCCCCTCCTCGTCGGGCACGACGAGGCGGCGCGGACCATGGCCGAGGCGGCGCGGTCGCGCCGGTTGCACCACGCTTGGCTGATCACCGGGCCGACGGGCCTGGGCAAGGCCACGCTCGCCTACCGCTTCGCGCGCTGGATGCTGGCCGGCCAGCCGGACGCGGCGCCGGCCGCCACGCCGCTGTTCGTGCCGGACGACCATCCGGTGTTTCGCCGCGTCGCCGCGGGGGCGCACGCCGACCTGTTCACCCTGGCGCCTTCCACGGGCGATAAGGGCAAGAAGGAGGTGCTGCGGGCCGAGGACGCGAGGGCTTCCGTCCGCTTCATGGCGCACACCGCCGCCGAGGGCGGCTGGCGCGCGGTGGTCGTGGAGGATCTGGAGCGCGCCGAGCGCGAGGTGGTGCCGAACATCCTCCTCAAAACCTTGGAAGAGCCGCCGCCGCGCACCGTGCTGCTCCTCGTCAGCGCGCAGCCTGACCGGCTGTTGCCCACCATCCGCAGCCGCTGCCGGCGCTTGGACCTCCTCCCCCTCGCCGCGCCGGAGATGGAGCGGTTGCTCGCGGCGTGGCTGCCGGACACGGGCACGGCCGACCGAGCCGCGCTCGGGCGCATCGCCGACGGGTGCCCCGGCCGGGCACTGGCCCTGGCGGAAGGAGAGGGGCTAGCGATGCAGGCGGCGGTGGAGCAGGTCTTCGCCGGCCTGCCCCGGCTTGACGCCAAGCTGCTGCATTCCGTCGCGGACAAGGTCGCGGCGCAGCGCGATCCGGCGGCGTTGCCGCTCTTCGTGTTCCTGCTGCGGCGCGGGCTCTCGGCCGCGCTGCGGCAGGCGGCGCGGGCCGGAGCGGCGCCGCCGTGGGTGTCCGCTCGGCCCTTGGCGGAGTGGTCGGCGCTGTGGGACCGCCTCGGCCGCCTCGCCGAGGACACGGAACGGTTGAACCTCGACCGCAAGCAGGCGCTGCTGAGTGGGCTGGCCATGCTAAGGCCTGCGGCCGAGAGCCGCCGGTGAGTCCCATGCCAACCTACATCACCACCCCGATCTACTACGTGAACGACCGGCCGCACATCGGCCACGCCTACACCTCGCTCGCCGCCGACGTGCTGGCGCGGTGGCGGCGTCTGGAGGGCGGGGAGGTCTTCTTCCTCACCGGCACGGACGAGCACGGACAGAAGGTGGAGAAGGCGGCGCGGGACGCCGGGATGGACCCGAAGGAGTTCACTGACCGGGTGAGCGAGCACTTCCGTGTCCTCGCGGAGCGCATGGAGCTGTCCAACGACGACTTCATCCGCACGACGGAGGAGCGGCACAAGCGCGCCTGCCAGGCGCTCTGGGAAGAGCTGGCGCGGCGCGGGGAGATCTACCTCGGCCATTACGAGGGCTGGTACGCCGTGCGCGACGAGGCCTTCTACGGGCCGGACGAGCTGACGGAGCGGGACGGCGCCAAGTACGCGCCCACCGGCGCGCCGGTCGAATGGGTGCGGGAGCCGTCCTACTTCTTCCGCCTGTCCAAGTGGCAAGGGTGGTTGCTGCGCTTCTACGAGGACAACCCGGATTTCATCGCGCCGCAGAGCCGCCGGAACGAGGTGATGAGCTTCGTGAGGGCCGGACTCCAGGACCTCTCGATCAGCCGCACCTCCTTCGCTTGGGGCGTTCCGGTGCCGGGCGACCCGGCGCACGTGATGTACGTGTGGTTGGATGCGCTGACGAACTACATCACCGCGGCCGGCTACCCGGACGAGGCCGCCGAGCGTTGGAGGTTCTGGCCGGCGGACGTGCATTTCGTCGGCAAGGACATCGTCCGCTTCCACGCGATCTACTGGCCGGCCTTCCTCCAGGCCGCGGGGATCGCGCCGCCGCGGCGGGTGTTCGCGCACGGCTGGTGGACCATCGAGGGGCAGAAGATGTCCAAATCCCTCGGCAACGCCATCGACCCCTTGGCGCTGATCGAGGAATTCGGCCTGGACCCGCTGCGCTACTTCCTGCTGCGGGAGGTGCCTTTCGGCAACGACGGCGACTTCGCGCGCAAATCCCTGGTCAACCGGTTGAACGGCGAACTGGCGGACGGCCTGGGCAACCTGGCGCAGCGGACGCTGTCGTTGATCCAGCGGAACTGCGGGGGCGAGCTGCCGGGCGAGGCCGGACGGTCCGAAGCCGACGCGGGATTGTTCGATTCGATCGATGCGCTCGTCGCTTCGGTGGGCAAAGCACTGAACGCGCAGCTCTTCCACACGGCCCTGGAAACCGTGTTCCACTCCGTCCGCGAGGCCAACGGGTACATCACGCAGCAGCAGCCCTGGGCGTTGAAGAGGACCGACCCGGCCCGCATGGCCGCGGTGCTGCGCCACCTGCACACGGCCCTGCGCGCCTACGCCACCGTCCTGCAGCCTTTCATGCCGGGCACCATGGGGCGGATGCTCGACCAGCTCGGGGTGCCATCGGAGGGCAGGGGCCTCGCCAGCTTGGAGACGTCGCTGCCTGCTGGAACGGCGCTCCCGCCGCCAGTGCCGCTGTTTCGCAAGATCGAAACCGCCGCGTAACCCGCCCCGGACACCGCATGCTCATCGACAGCCATTGCCACCTCGACACCTTCGACGACGCCGAGATCCCGGAGGTGATCGCGCGCGCGAGAGAGGCCGGGGTGGAGCGGATGGTCACGATCGGCATCCGCGCCCACCAGTCGGCCGCCGTCCGGTCGCTGACCGAGCGCTTCCCGGAGGTCTGGGGCACGGTGGGCGTCCACCCGCAGCGCGTCGGCGAAGCGCCGCTGCCGAGCGTGGCGGAGCTGCTGGCGCTGGCCGACCATTCCCGCATCGTCGGGCTCGGCGAGAGCGGACTGGACTACTTCTACGACAAGGCGCCGCACGAGATGCAGCGGGAAGGCTTCCGCCGGCACATCAAGGCCGCCCAGCTTTCCGGCCTGCCGCTCGTGGTGCATGCCCGCGACGCGGACGAGGACATCCAAGCCGTCCTCGAAGAGGAGCATCGCGCCGGCGGGCCGTTCCCTTTCGTGCTGCACTGCTTCTCCTCCGGTC
This sequence comes from uncultured Acetobacteraceae bacterium, assembly GCA_902805625.1. Taxonomy (GTDB): domain Bacteria; phylum Pseudomonadota; class Alphaproteobacteria; order Acetobacterales; family Acetobacteraceae; genus Craurococcus. Next base: position 19,517 of record CADCTL010000216.1, on the reverse strand, counting down.
GGGCGCTCGCGGAGGCGGCGGTGCGGCTCGGCGGTTACGTGTCGTTCTCCGGCATCCTCACCTTCCGCAACGGCGAGGCGATCCGCGCGATCGCTGCCGACCTGCCGGAGGAACGCCTCTTGGTGGAAACGGACAGCCCGTACCTCGCGCCCGTGCCGCTCCGCGGCAAGCGGTGCGAGCCGGCCTACGTGCTCCACACGGCGAAGGCGCTGGCGGCGGTGCGCGGTGTCGGATTGGACGAGGTGGAGGCCCTGACGACCGCCAACTTCCACCGTCTATTCACCAAGGCACCGCGCTGAGGTCTCCGCTGCCGTGCTACGGGTGACGCTTCTCGGCTGCGGGGGGTCAGGCGGAGTGCCGTTGCTCGGCGGCGCCGATGAAGGCGGCGAGTGGGGAGCTTGCGACCCCGCGGAGCCCCGGAACCACCGGAGCCGCACCTCGGCGTTGGTGGAGGGGCCCGGCGGCCGATTGCTGATAGACGCCGGCCCGGATCTCCGCCGCCAGCTCCTGGCGGCTCGCGCGTCGCGCGTGGACGCGGTGCTGTTCACCCACGCCCACGCCGACCACATCCTCGGCATAGACGACCTGCGGCAGATCAACCGCGTCACCGGCCGCGCTTTGGAGGCCGTCGGCACGCGGATGACCTTGCAGAAGCTGGACGACCGCTTCGACTACGCCTTCATCGGCGCTACGCCGCCGTTCTTCTTTCGTCCCGCCTTGGAGCCGCGGCGGGTCGAGTACGGGGAACGTTTCGAGATCGCCGGTTTGCGGGCGGAGGTGTTCCGCCAGGACCACGGCGTGATGGACAGCCTGGGGGTTCGGATCGGCGGCTTCGCCTACTCGACCGACGTGGTGACGTTGCCGGAAGAGAGCATGCCGGCGCTGGAAGGCCTCGACACCTGGGTGGTCGGCTGCTTTCAGCGCGGGCCGCACAAGGTGCACGCGAGCCTGGGCCAAGTCGTGGAATGGGTCGAACGCCTGCGGCCGCGGCGGACCGTGCTGACCCACATGGGGACTTCCATGGACTACTGCAGCTTGCTGAGGGAGTTGCCGCCCGGCATCGAGCCAGGGTTCGACGGTATGGTGCTCGAAATCGCTACGGGTTGAGCAAAGCGGCTTCGGTCAAGCAGGTTTCCCCAGCTTATCCACAGCTCTCTTATTTTCCATAATACATCTTATGCGGCATGTCTGTGCTGTGGATAAACGCGATGGGCGGGCTAAGGCGCTGATCGCGTGGGCCTCCTTGCGGCGATTGCCGGTGCTAAGTAGGTCGCATGACCGACTCCTCCCCGCCCGAAGCCGCCCTGCGGCATCTGCTGCTCGTGATGGCTAAGCTGCGCGACCCCGTGTCGGGCTGCCCTTGGGATCAGGTTCAGGATTTCAGCTCCATCGCGCCCTACACCGTGGAAGAATCGCACGAGGTTGCCGAGGCAATCCGGGCGGGTCCGGACTTTCCGGCGCTGTTGGACGAGCTGGGTGATCTGCTGTTCCAGGCGGTGTACCACGCCCGTATGGCCGAAGAGGCCGGCCGGTTCGACTTCGCCGCCGTGACCCGCGCGATCACGGCCAAGATGGTGCGGCGCCACCCGCACGTTTTCGGCGACGCCGCGCCCCGTGGCGCGGCGGCGCAGACGGACGCGTGGGAAGCGCAAAAGGCGGCCGAGCGAGCCACCAAGGCGCCGGAAGGCGGGGCTTTGGCCGGCGTGCCGACCGCCCTGCCCGCCCTGAGCCGCGCGGCCAAGCTGACCCGCCGCGCCGCGCGGGTCGGGTTCGATTGGCCGGACGCCGCCTCCGTGCTCGACAAGCTGGAGGAAGAAGCGTCGGAACTGCGGGCCGAGCTGCCGACCGCCGACCCCGGGCGCTTGCGGGATGAGGTGGGCGATCTCCTGTTCGTCCTGGCCAACCTCGCCCGCAAGCTGGATCTCGACCCGGAGGACTGCCTGCGCTCCGCCAACGCGAAATTCGAGCGCCGATTCAGAGGTGTCGAGCGACGCCTTGCAGCCCGTGGCTTGTCTCCCGCCGACGCTGAACTCGACGCCATGGAAGCGGAGTGGCGGGCCGTCAAAGCCGCAGAAGATTAAAGTCCGACGCTATAGGCGAATAGTCTTGGACGACGCCGGGTTGTTTGTAAAAATGTTCACAAGAAGTTATTGCGATGGTGTTCAAGTACGAGTAGGTGGAAAATCCTTGACCGGTGTGGTCAAGGCTTTACTTGCTTCAGTTTGCGGGAGCTCAATTGCCGCGCGAAGCGCGGGGCTTGCCCGAACTTAACAAGAACAAATGCTGAAAAGCGGCGGTGTTGAAAGGCCCAGCGACCAAGCTTCAAGGTTCGAGCAGCTTGGTCCTTGCCTCTATCCAGGATGCCGCGTCGGGGGCACAGATGAGGCCGCCGCCGTGCCGCAATGGAGAGTAGGGCTGCCCGTCGAAGCCGGCCGCGTGGCCGCCGGCTTCCCGGTGCAGCAACCAGCCGGCCGCGTGGTCCCAGGGCATCAAGCGGTGGAACAGCAGCAGGTGAAGGTGCCCGCCCGCCACGGAGCGGTAGGCGTGGGCGGCGCAGCGCAGTCCCACCGCCCCCGCCAAACGCGGCAGGCGCGACGCGACCCGGGTGCGCAAAGGCTCCGGCAGGTAGGTCCAGGACAGGTCGCCGAGCATCCGCTCCAGAGGCGCTGGCGCCGCGACCCGCAGCGGCGTCTGGTGCCCGTCCGGGGCCTCGATCCAGGCCCCCTCGCCTCGCAACGCGACGGCGGTGTCGTCGCCGAGCGGGTCGTGAATCCAGCCGGCCACGACTTCGCCCCGCAGGATAGCGGCGACCATGCAGCCGAAGAGCGGCAGGCCGGCCGCGAAGTTGGCCGTGCCGTCCACCGGATCGACGACAAAGGCGAGGTCGGCGTCTTCCAGCCGCCTGAGCAGGGCCGGATCGGCGGCGGCGCCCTCTTCGCCCACCACGAGGCAGCCGGGGAAGCGGGCGGCGAGGCCGGCCGCGATGACTCGCTCGGCCCCCTCGTCGGCGTCCGTGACCAAGTCGAGAGGGCCCGTCTTGCTCCGGACTGTGCCGGCAGCGAGGCGCCGGAAGCGTGGCATGATCTCCGCCCGCGCCGCGTCCCGCAGCAGCTCCGCGATGCCGGTGGCAGCGGCCCGGTCGAAGCGCAGGCTCACCCGGCGGTCTGGTTCCGCTCGAAGCGGGCGCGGTCGGCGGCGGAGAGCCGGACCGTCACAGCGATGTCGCCCTCCTCGCGTTCTTCCCGGTTCACCACCTCGCCGTGACGGTAGAGCCAGGCGAGGCGGGCGCCGTCGGCGGCCGGGATGGCGTAGTCCACCAACTCCATGCCCGCGGAAACCCGCGCGTCTATGGCGGCGCGGAGCTCCGGCAGGCCTTCCCCGGTCAGGGCGGACACCACCACCGCGCCGGGGTCGCCGCCGACAACTTGGCCGGCGCCGCCGAGCAGGTCGGCCTTGTTCAGCACCTCCGCCACGCGGGCTTCCCAGCCCTCGTCCATGGCGGCGTGCGGGCCTTCGGCCATGTCGCCGAGCACCTTGAGCACGTCCCGGCGCTGCGCCGCGGTGTCCGGGTGCGCCACGTCGCGCACGTGGAGGATGACGTCGGCTGCGGCCACCTCCTCCAACGTGGCGCGGAACGCTTCGACGAGCTGGGTGGGCAGGTCGGAGATGAAGCCCACCGTGTCCGACAGGATGGCGGTGCGGCCGGAGGGCAGGCCGATGGCGCGCATGGTCGGGTCCAAGGTGGCGAAGAGCTGGTCCTCGGCGTGGACGCCGGCGCCGGTGAGGGCGTTGAAGAGCGTGGATTTGCCGGCGTTGGTGTACCCGACAAGGGCGATCACCGGGTAGGGCACCCGCTCCCGCGCGCGGCGGTGCAGGCCGCGGGTGCGGCGCACTTGTTCCAATTCGCCCTTGATCTTGACGATGCGCTCGCCGATCAAGCGGCGGTCGATCTCGATTTGCGATTCACCGGGACCGCCGAGGAAGCCGAAGCCGCCGCGCTGCCGCTCCAGGTGGGTCCAGGAGCGGACGAGGCGGGTGCGCTGGTACTCCAGGTGCGCCAGCTCGACCTGGAGCGAGCCCTCGCGGGTTCGGGCGCGCTCGCCGAAGATTTCCAGAATCAGGCCGGTGCGGTCGATGACCTTGCAGCCCCAGGCGCGCTCAAGGTTGCGTTGCTGCACCGGCGTCAACGCCGCATCCACCACCGCCACCGTCACCGACTTGTCGGCGATGTCCTTGCGGACGGCTTCGACTTGGCCCTCGCCGAGGAGGGTGCTGGGCCGCCGTTCGCGCAGCGGCAGGATGGCCGAGTGGACGATGGCGACGCCGATGCTACCGGCCAAGCCGGTTGCTTCAGCGAGCCGGGCCTCTGCGGCACGCGGGGCGCCATCCGTCGGCGCTTGGCCAGCCGTCGCCGAGCGCCGGCTCCGTTCATAGGGAAGGAGGACGGCCGCGAGCGTCGGGCCGGCGTCGGTTCCGCCGCCGCGGTCGTTTGCCGGGTCCGGCGGGTCGGCCGGGTCAGCCTCCTGTGGCAGGGTTGACCTCGCGCGTCATGGTCAGGGTGCTGCCCTCGCGCTGCACGGTGGCGGCGCCTTCCCGCGGCGCGCTGGCGTCGAAGAGCTGGATGGGCGCGCCCGGCATCACGGTGCTGATGGCGTGCTTGTACACGAGCTGCGTGTGCCCGTCCCGTCGGAGCAGCACGGAGAAGTTGTCGAACCAGGTGATGATGCCCTGAAGCTTGACCCCGTTGACCAGGAAGATCGTGACGGGAGTCTTGCTTTTGCGAACGTGGTTCAGGAACACGTCCTGCACGTTCTGGGACTTCTCGGCGGCCACGGCGCGGTCCTTCTTCTTATGCGGGCTGCCCTTCAGGGCTCCCCTGCCCGCGGTCAGCTTCCCGCAGGAAAGGGGGTCTTGGCAAGGCGGCCCAGATGCGCGGCAAGCGCATGGCCGTCGGCGAAGCACGCATCGGGCATGGCGTTGGCGACGCCCCCGTCGTGCTCCGCGTTTCCGACCAGCACGGCGGCGCAGCCCGCGGCGCGAGCCGCCTGCATGTCGAGCGCCGTGTCGCCGACGTACCAGACCGCCGGCCCGACCGGCACCCCGCAGGCGGCGAGCGCGAGGCGCATCGGGGCCGGGTCGGGTTTGTCCATCTCCGCGTCGCCCGCGCCGACCAGGGCGCGGAACAGCTCCGCCCAGCCGAGATGCGCGGCCTCGGCCCGCAGCAGCGATCCTTGCTTGTTGCTGTTCACCGCCATGGGTGCCAACGCCGCACCGGCGCGGAGCGCCTCCGCCGCGCCGGGCATCGGGGACAGCACGCCGAGATGGCGCGCGCGCACCTCGGCGTAGAAGACGTCGCGGGCCCGCTCCCACTCCGCGCCGAACATCTCCGGGAAGCTCTCGCGCAGGGAGCGGCGGACCCGCCCCCTCACCTCCTCGGTGGTCCACGGCGGCAAGCCGAAGGCGGCGAAGGCGGCGTTCAACCCGGCGGCGATGGCCGCCCAGCCGTCCACGAGGGTGTTGTCCCAATCCCAGATGATGGCGGCCGGAGAAGGGAGTTCAGGCGCAGTCACGCCGAGTTCCTGGGGCCGCCTTGGACATGCCTGGCGAAGAGGTCGAACAGCCGCCGAGTCACGGGCCCGACCGTCCCTTCCCCGACCGGCTGGCCGTCCAGGCGGGTGATCGGCTTCACGAAAGAGGTCGCGGAGGTGAGGAAGGCCTCCCGCGCCCGCCGCGTTTCTTCCAAGGTGAACTCTCGCTCCTCGTGGGCTATGCCGGCCTCGGCCAGTTCCGCGATCAGCGCGTCCCGGGTGCAGCCCGGCAGGATGGCGTGACCGAGGGGCCGGGTGCGGAGCGTGCCGTGCTCGTCCACGATCCAGAAGGACGTGGCGGCGCCTTCCGTGACGGCGCCGGTCCCCTCGTCGTAGAGGATGGCCTCGGCCGCCCCCGCCTCGCGCGCCGCCTGCCGGGCCAGCACGTTCGGCAGCAGGTTCAGGCTCTTGATGTCGCGCCGCGCCCAGCGCAGGTCGGGCGCCGTGATGGCCGACACCGCCCAGGCGTCCACGTCGCGCGGGTAGGGCGGGATGCGCTTCACGGTCATGACCAGCGCCGGCGGCACGGGCCGGCGCGGGAAGGCGTGGTCGCGGCGCGCCACGCCGCGTGTCACCTGCATGTAGACCAACCCGTCGGCAACCCGGTTCCGGCGCACCAGCTCGCGCATGACTTGGAGGAGCGCGGCGCGCGGCATGGGTTCGGGCAGCTTGATCTCGCGCAGGCTGCGGTCGAGGCGGGCGAGGTGGCGCCCCTCGTCGATGAAGCGCCCGCCGTGGACGTGGACCACCTCGTACACGCCGTCCCCGAACTGGTAGCCGCGGTCCTCGATGTTCACCGCGGCCGAGCGCTGGCCGAGCCAACGGCCGTTCACGTAAGCGATGCGCGCCATCCCCGTGCGAAGCGCTCAGATGTTGGCGCTGGCGGCCGGCGGCGCCGCGACCGGGGCGCGGTCCTCGGCGTGGACGCCGAGGAACTTCAGCTTGCGGTGCAGCGCGCTGCGCTCCATGCCCACGAAGTTCGCGGTCCGGCTGATGTTGCCGCCGAAGCGCAGGAGCTGCGCTTCGAGGTACTGCCGCTCGAACAGCTCGCGCGCGTCGCGCAGCGGTAGGGTCATGATTTCGCTCGACCGGTCGAGCTTGAGCATGGCTGGCGCGGCGGAGCCGACCTCGGGCGGCAGCATTTCGGCGCGGATCGACTCGCGCGCCTCGCCCGGCGCCATGATGAGCAGCCAGTCCACCAGATTGCGAAGCTGCCGCACGTTGCCCGGCCAATCGTAGGCCTGGAGCGCGGCCAGCGCGTCCTCGCCGATCTCGCGCGGGGGCATCCCGGAGGTGGTGGCGGAGCGCGCCATGAAGTGCCGCGCCAGCGCCGGCACGTCTTCCCGCCGCTCGCGCAGCGCCGGGGTGCGGAGCGGCACCACGGCCAATCGGTAGTAGAGGTCCTCGCGGAACCGCCCGGCCGCGATCTCCGCCTGGAGGTCGCGGTTGGTGGTGGCCAGCACGCGAACGTCCACCTTGACGCGGGTGGCGCCGCCCACGCGCTCGAAGCCCTGTTCCTGCAAAGCGCGCACGATCTTGCCCTGCGTTTCGAGCGGCATGTCCGCGACTTCGTCGAGCAGCAGCGTGCCGCCGTGGGCGCGCTCCAACACGCCGGCGCGGCGGGCGGAACTGGGCGCGTCCGAGGCCGGCTCCACGCCGAACAGCTCTTCCTCGAAGCGGGCGGGGTTCAAGGTGGCGCAATTCAGCACCACGAAGGGCCCGTCGGCCCGACGGCTGCGGGCGTGGATCATCCGCGCCGCCACCTCCTTGCCGGAGCCCGCGGGGCCGGTGATGAGCACGCGGCTGCCGGTCGGCGCCACCCGCTCGATCGCGGCGCGGAGCTGCGCCATCGCCTGCGAGCCGCCGACCAGCTCCGTTTCGGCGCCGGCGCGCAGCTTGAGCTCGTTGTTCTCCCGCTTGAGCCGCGCCGCCTCCAGCGCGCGCGAGACGATCAGCAACAGGCGGTCGGAATTGAAGGGCTTCTCGATGAAGTCGTAAGCGCCCTGCTGGATGGCGCGCACGGCGGTCTCGATGGTGCCGTGCCCGGAGATCATGACGCAGGGCACCTGCGGCTCCTCGCGCAGCATCTCGCCGAGGATGCCGAGGCCGTCCAGGCGCGAGTTCTGCAACCAGATGTCGAGCACCACGAGCGAGGGCCGCCGCGCCCGGAAGGCGGCGAGGGCGGTGTCGCTGTTGTGGGCCACGCGGGTCTCGTAGCCCTCGTCCTCCAGGATGCCTTCGATCTGGGCCCGGATGTCGGGCTCGTCGTCCACGATCAGTATCTCATGCGCCATGCTGCGCGCGCCTCATGCTGCCTTCGGACGTCTCGGCTTCCGCCGCTTCCACCGCGTCGCCGCGCTCCTCGGACGGCGGACCGCCCCGCTCGGGCGCCTGCCGCCAAGGTAGGGTCAGCACCGCACGCGCGCCGCTGCCCCGCGCGGCGTCGTCGAGGCCGAGCTTCCCGCCGTGGTCCTCCATGATCTTCTTCACGATGGCAAGGCCGAGGCCGGTGCCCTTGGCTTTGTGCGTGACGTAGGGTTCGGCGAGGCGGTCGCGCTCGTCGCCTTGCGGCAGGCCGACGCCGTCGTCCTCCACGGCGACCTCCAGCGCGTCCTCACCCTGCGTGACGCGCACGGTGATGTGTCCAATGGTCTCGCCGGGCGCGCGCGGCGGCGCGCCCATCGCTTCCGCGGCGACGCGCATGGCGATGGCGTCCGCAGCGTTCTGCAGGAGGTTCGTGAGCGCCTGGTTGAGCAGGCGGCGGTCGCAGGGCACCACTGGCGCGGCGCCGGGCTGCTCGATGGCGTAGTCGATGTCCGGGTGCGCGTCGCGCTGCAACACCAGCGCTTCGCGCAGCAATTGCCCCAGGTTCTCCGGCCGTATCACCGGCTGCGGCATCCGCGCGAAGGCGGAGAACTCGTCCACCATGCGCCCGATGTCGCCCACTTGGCGCACGATGGTGTCCGTGCACGCCTTGAAGGTCTCGGGATCGGACTGGATCTCCTTCAGGTAGCGGCGCTTCAGCCGCTCCGCCGAGAGCTGGATGGGGGTGAGCGGGTTCTTGATCTCGTGCGCGATGCGCCGCGCCACGTCCGCCCAGGCGGCCTTGCGCTGCGCGGACAGCAGCTCGGTGATGTCGTCGAAGGTGAGGACGTAGCCCGCCACCTCGCGCCCGCCGCCGCCCTGGAGTTCAGCGCCGACGCGCGCCAGCAAGGTGCGGCGGTTGGACGGCGGGCCGATGCGGATCTCGGCGGTGCGGGCCTTCTCCGGCGTGGCGGCGCCGCCTTCGCGCACCGCGGCCAGGAGCGGGGCGAACTCCGGTACCACGGAGGCGAGCGGGGAGCCGATGGCCACGTCCAGGTCGAGCCCGAGCAGCTCGCTCGCGCGCCGGTTCGGCAGGTTGACGCGCCCTTCCGCGTCCAGGCCGACCACGCCCGCCGACACGCCGGCCAGCACAGTCTCGGTGAAGCGCCGGCGGTCGTCGATCTGCCGGTTGGCCTGCATCAGCTCGCTCCGCTGGGTGGCGAGCTGGTGGGTCATGCGGTTGAAGGCGCGCGACAGGCTGGCGACCTCGTCGTCGGCGGAACCCTCTTGCACCCGAGTCGAGAGGTCGCCGCCCCGCACCCGCTCGGCCGCCACGATCAACCGCCCGATCGGCCGCGCGAGCTGGTTGGCGAGGACGAGTCCGATCAGCACGGCCGCCATCAGCACCAGCAAGGCCGCGATGGCGAAGATCATCACGAAGGTGATCTGCAAGCCGGAGCGGTTGCGGTCCAACTCCACGTACTGCGCCACCGCCTGCTCCACCGATTGCTGGTGGGTCAGCACCGTCGCGTCCAGCGGCCGGCCGATGAGCAGCATCCAGCCCTGCCCGAAGTCTAGCGACACCAGCGCCCGGACCCGCTCGCCGCCCGGCAGCACCGCGACGTCGCCGAGCCGCGCGTCGGCGATCGCCTCCTCGCCCGGCGGGTCGAGGGTGAACGAGGTGGTGAAGCCGGCGTGCGCGACCACGCGCTGCGTCGCGGGATCGAAAACCACCGCTTCCGTCAGGTTCCGCAAGTTCGTGTGGGTGGCGAGCAAGCGCGCGAAGGCGATGCCGTTGTCGGGCAGCAGCACGCGGGCACGCGACAGGTCCGCCGCCATGGCGAGCGCGTCGCCGCGGATGGTGTTGCGGTGCTCCTCCAGGTAGCCGCGGCTCGCCTGGAGGCTGGCTTCCAGCGCCGTGCGGACCCGGTCGCTGAACCAGGTTTCTATGCCGAGGTTGAAGAACATGGCCGCGAAGCCCGCGACCAGCAGCGCCGGCACCACGGCCACGCCGCCGAAGAGCAGCACCAGCCGAACGTGGAGGCGCGACCCGGCGGAGCCGCGGCGTCGCTCCGCCCACACCCGCACCAGCCGCGCGGCGAGCGAGGCGCCCAGCAGCAGAAGCACCGACAGGTTGACCAGGACGATGGCCACCACCGCGCCCTGCCGGCGCGGGCCGAAGGGGCTGCCGTTCGACAGAACCGAGAAGGTGGCCACGCCGAGCAGCAGCGCGCCCAAAGCCAAGCCGAGCGTCATGCCGCGCCCGAGCAGCAGGTCGGCCACCCGCCCGGCCATCGCGCGCGGGGGCTCCGGCGGCTTCCCCGCCGCGGTCTCGCGCGGGGCGGCGCCGGGGTCGGAGCTCCAGCGCAGCTTGAAGACGGGGCGGCGCACGACGCCCATCAGCCGAGCCCGCGCACGACCGGCAAATCCAGCTCGCGGATCTTCTTGCGCAACGTGTTGCGGTTCAGGCCCAGCATGGCGGCCGCCTTGATCTGGTTGCCCCGGGTCGCCGACAGCACGAGGCGCAGCAACGGCCGCTCCACCTCGGCGAGCACCCGTTCGTAGAGGTCGCGCACGGGCGGGCCGTCGCGATGCGCCGCGACGAAGGGCTTGAGGTGCCGCTCCACCGCCTGCTCCAAGGTTTCCGGTCCCTGCCCCGCCGCGCCCCCGGCGCCGGTCGGTTCGCTGTCGGCGAGCTCGCCGCCCACCGCGTCGGCGCCGATGCGCTCCTGCGGGTAGAGCGCGGCGAGGCGGCGCATCAGGTTCTCCAGTTCGCGCGCGTTGCCGGGCCAGCCATGCGTCTTGAGCCGGTCCAGCGCCTCCGGGTCGAGGTGCTTCTGCGGCAAGCCGGAGGCGCGGGCGCGGTCGAGGAAGTGGCGCGCGAGCAGGGGGATGTCCTCCGCCCGTTCGCGGAGCGGGGGCAGGCGGATCGGCACCACGTTCAGCCGGTAGAACAGGTCCTCGCGGAACAAGCCCTGCCGGATGGATTGGCGCAGGTCGCGGTGGGTGGCGGCCACGATGCGGACGTTGGCCTTCACCGGGGCCCGGCCGCCGACGGTGGTGAACTCGCCTTCTTGCAGCACGCGGAGCAACCGGGTCTGCGCCTCGGCCGGCATGTCGCCTATCTCGTCGAGGAATAGGGTGCCGCCGGCGGCCTGCTCGAAGCGGCCGACGCCGCGGTTGAGCGCGCCGGTGAAGGCGCCGCGCTCGTGGCCGAACAGCTCGCTCTCGATCAGCTCGCGCGGGATCGCCGCCATGTTGATCGCAACGAAGGGCCCGGCCCGGCGGCGGCCGTAGTCGTGCAGCGCGCGGGCGACCAGTTCCTTGCCGGTGCCCGACTCGCCGGTGATCATCACCGTGAGGTCGGTGGTCGTGAGGCGCGCGACGGTGCGGTAGATCTCCTGCATGGCCGCGCTGCGGCCGATCAGCGGCAGGCGCTCCTCGGCGTCGTCGCCGTCCTCCGGCTCCGCGTCGTGCGGCGCCGCCAGCGCCCGCTCCACCACCGCCAGCAATTCCTTCAAATCGAAGGGCTTGGGCAGGTATTCGAAGGCGCCGCGTTGGGCCGCTTTCACCGCGGTCATGAAGGTGGACTGCGCGCTCATCACCACCACGCGCAGCTCCGGCCGGACGCGACGGATGCGCGGCACGAGGTCGAGGCCGTTCTCGTCCGGCATGATGACGTCGGTGATGACGAGGTCGCCCTCGCCGTCCTCCACCCAGCGCCAGAGCGTGGACGCGGAGGAGGTGGCGCGCACCTGGTAGCCGGAGCGGCCGAGCGCTTGACTCAGCACGGTGCGTATGGCGCGGTCGTCGTCGGCGATGAGGATGGTCCGGCTGTCGCTCACCGCGCCCCTCCCCCGCTGCCCGTCTTGGCGCCCGAGGCCGGCGCCGCCGCCAGCAAAAGGCGGAACACCGTGCGGCCGGGCCGGCTGTCGCATTCTATCAGCCCGCCCTGGTCGGCGACCAGCTTCGCCACCAGCGCGAGGCCCAGCCCCTGCCCGCCCCGCTTGGTGGACACGAACGGCTCGAACAAGGTCGCGCGCACCGCTTCCGGGATGCCCGGCCCGTCGTCCCGCACGCTCACGTTCAGGGGCAGGTGCATCCGCTCCTTGCTGCCCGGCACGGCGATCCGCACCCCGTGGTGGTAGGCGGTGCACAAGGCGATCTCGCCTGCGCCGCCTTCAGGTCCAGCGGCTTCCGCCGCGTTCTTCACAAGATTCAACAGGATCTGCACGAGCTGGTCCCGGTTGCCCCAGACGGGTGGCAGCGAAGGGTCGTACTCCTCGACGATCCGCATGCGCGACGCGAAGCCGGTCCGGGCCACCCGCTTCACGTGGTCGAGCACCTGGTGGATGTTCACCGGGGCCAACTCGACCGGCCGTTCGGAGAACATGTCCATCCGGTCCACCAAGTCGCGGATGCGGTCGGACTCGTCCTGGATGAGCTGGCACAGCTCGCGGTCGTTCTCCGACGCGCCGTGCTCCAGGAGCTGGGCCGCGCCGCGGATGCCGGAGAGCGGGTTCTTCACCTCGTGCGCCAGCATGGCCGCCATGGCGGAGGCGCCCCGCGCCGCGCCGAGGAAGTTTTGTTGCCGGCCCAGCATCCGCGCCGTGGAGCCGTCCTGCACGGTGAGCACCACGCCGCCGGGCAGGTCGTGGAACGGCGCGCCGTGCGCGGCCACCACGCCGCGGCGGTCGAGCCGCGGGCTTTCCAGCACCAAGTCGTGGTCCGACACCGGCGCGTCGTGGGCCCGGACCTGGGCCAGCAAGGCGAACAAGCGGCCGTCCTCCGGCAGCAGGTCGGAGAGCCGGAGCGCCGCCAGGGAGGGCGCGGACAGGCTGAAGAAACCCTCCGCCGCGGGATTGGCGAAACGGAAGCGGTTCTCCCCGTCCAGCACCACGGTCGGCGTCGGCAGTGCGGACAGGATGGCGACCGCGCCAGGCACGGCGAGCGCGACCGGCACCGCTTCCGGGGCGCGGGAGCCGCCGCCGCGCGGCTTGGTCGCCAACCCGCTCCTCAAGCGGCCAGCCTCCCCGCTTCGGCTTCCTTGGACAATCCACGCGCGTGGAAGGCGGCCCGGGCGGCTTCGAGGCCCTGGTCCAGCAGGGGCCGGTAGAAGCCCTCGATCAGCGCCTCGACCGCCGGCGCGTCTTCCAACGCGTTGACCCGGGCGCGGAACTCGGCCGAGCCCGGCAAGCCTTTGGAGTACCAGGCGACGTGCTTGCGGGACAGGCGCAGCCCGGTGGCTGTGCCGTGATGCGACAGCATGTCACGAAAGTGCTCCAGCAAGACGGCGAGCTGCTCGGCCAGGGAGGGCTCAACCGCCGTCGTGCCGGTGGAAAGGTACTCCGCCACTTGGCGGGGGAACCACGGCCGGCCGTAGCAGCCGCGCCCCAGCATCACGCCGTCCGCGCCGGAGCGGCGGAGCGCCTCGGCGGCGTCCTCTGGGGAAAGGATGTCGCCGTTGACCAGCACCGGGATGCGGACGGCGTCTTTCACGCTCCGGACGAAAGCCCAATCGGCGGTGCCGGTGTAGAGCTGCTGGCGGGTGCGGCCGTGGACGGTGACGAGGCGGATGCCGCACTCCTCGGCCACGCGGGCGAGGCTCGGGGCGTTCAGGCTCCGGTGGTCCCAGCCCATCCGCATCTTGAGCGTGACCGGCACGGGCACAGCGCGCACGGTGGCTTCCAGGATGCGGGCGGCCCGGGCCTCGTCGCGCATCAAGGCGCTGCCGGCTTGCTGGCCGACCGCCACCTTCTTCACCGGGCAGCCGAAATTGATGTCCACCACGGCCGCGCCGCGGTCCACGGCGAGCCGCGCCGCGTCGGCCATCACCTGCGGCTCGCAGCCGGCGAGCTGCACGGCGGAGGGCGCGCCGAAGCCGTCCACCTCCGCCATCTTCAAAGTTTGCCGGTTCTCGCGCAGCATGGCTTGGCTGGCGATCATCTCGCTGACCACCATGCCGGTGCCGAGGCGGCGGGCGAGGCGTCGGAAGGGCAGGTCCGTCACGCCCGACATGGGCGCGAGGTAAACCGGCGTCCCGATCCGCACGCCGCAGCCGAGGTCGAGCGGCCGCAAGGCGGGCGCCGAACCAGCCGCTGGAGTTGCGGACGTAGCAATGCTCATGATTTGGGCAAAATACGCCAACTGCGGCCGCGGCGCAACACGCCATCGCGGAACAAGCCACTGTTCCGGAGGGACACAGGAGGCTAGACCTCCGTCTCCATGCGCGTTTCAGCCCTGTTGATGGCGGCCGGTCGGGGCGCCCGGTTCGGCGCCGACATGCCCAAGCAGTACCTGCCCCTGCTCGGCCGCCCGGTGCTCCGCCACGCGGCGGAGGCGCTGCTGCGGGACGGGCTGGTGGATCGCATCCTGCCCGTTTGCGCCGCCGGCGAGGAGGCGCGGATTTCATCGCTGCTCGGCGGGCTGCCGGCGCTGCCGCCGGTGCCGGGCGGCGACACTCGACAGGGCAGCGTGCGGGCCGGGTTAGAGGCGCTCGCGGCGGCCGCGCCACCGCCGGACGCGGTGCTGGTGCATGACGCCGCCCGGCCGGTGGTGCCGGCGGGCACGGTGGCGCGCCTGCTCGCGGCATTGGAAACAGCGCCTGGCGCCATACCGGCCCAGCGGGTGACGGACACCCTGAAGCGCGAGGACGACGGGGGACGGATCGCCGCGACGGTGCCGCGCGAGGGCCTTTGGCGCGCGCAAACACCGCAGGCCTTCCGCTTTCCTGTGCTGCTGGCCGCGCACCGGGCCGTAGCGGGCGAGGCGACGGACGACGCTCAACTCTTGGAAGCGGCGGGAGAGGCGGTGGCGTTGGTGGAGGGCTCGGAGAGCAACGTGAAGATCACCCTCCCAGAGGACTTGGGCCGGGTGGCGGCCGGGCTTTCCGCCGGGCTGCTGCCGCGGATCGGGACCGGGTTCGACGTGCACCGGATCGCCGCCGGTCGGCCCATGGTGCTGTGCGGCGTCCGCGTGCCGTGCGAGTTCGGGCTGGAAGGGCACTCGGACGCCGACGTGGGCATCCATGCGCTGTGCGACGCGATCTACGGGGCCTTGGCCGAGGGCGACATCGGCCGGCATTTCCCGCCGAGCGAGATGCGCTGGAAGGACGCTGACAGCGCCCAGTTCTTGCGCCATGCAGCCGGGCGGATCGCGGCGCGGGGCGGGGTGCTGGCGAACGCCGATCTGACCCTGCTCTGCGAACGTCCGCGCATCGGCCCGCACCGGGACGCTATGCAAGCGCGGCTGGCGGAGCTGCTGGGAACGGAGCCCTCGCGGGTGGGGGTGAAGGCGACCACGACCGAGCGGCTGGGCTTCACCGGCCGCGGCGAAGGCATCGCGGCGCAGGCGGCGGCGATGCTGCTGTTACCGCCGGGATAGAGGGCTTCAACAATCCTGCAAATCGAAGCGTTTGCGGGCACTGCTGAAAGTTGCGCGCGAAGCGGCGCGCTTTCACGTCGCCTTACCACCTTACTGCCTTACGATCTTACTTTCCTTGTTCTTTCCGTCGGCGACGGGCACCGCTCGGCTGTTGGCGGGCGCAGGGTACTCGTTTCGATCGACTGAAACGAGCGCTTCCTGGCTTTGGCGCACGGCGCTGCGCACCCAGTCGAGGAAGTCGGCGTCTCCCGTCTCGGCCGGGAAGGCGACGATGCACGGCAGCGCGTAGCTGTGCAGGACGCGGATGCGGGCGCGCAGGGCCTCGAACCGCGCCGCCGTGGTCTTGGCGAGGAAGGCGCATTCCGCGCCCTCCTCCAGCTTGCCTTCCCAGCGGTAGATGGCCGTGTGGCTGGGGAGGACGTTCACGCAGGCGGCCAAGTCCTCCTCCACCAGAGCCCGGCCGATCCGCCTCGCCTCGCCGGCGTCGGCGGCCGTCACATACACGGAGAGGACTCGGTCCTCGCCGCTCGCCATCAGTTCGCGCGTTCGAGGATGGAGACGTAATTCGCCACGGCGGCGCCGCCCATGTTGAACACGCCGCCCAGGTCGGCCTTGGGCAGTTGCATCGCACCCGCCGTGCCGGTGAGTTGCATGGCGGTCAGCGCGTGCATGGAGACGCCGGTGGCGCCGATCGGGTGGCCCTTGCTCTTCAGGCCGCCGGAGCGGTTCACCGGCAAGCGGCCGTCCTTGGCGGTCCAGCCCTCCATCGCGGCGCGGGCGCCCTGCCCTTCCGGCGCCAAGCCCATCGCCTCGTACTCGATCAGCTCGGCGATGGTGAAGCAGTCGTGCGTCTCGACGAAGGAGAGGTCGGTAACGGTTTTGAGGTCCGCTTGGTCGAGAGCGCGCTTCCAGGCCTCCTGCGGGCCTTCGAAGCGGGTGATCTCGCGGGAGGCTATGGGCAGGTAGTCGTTCACCTGCACCGCGGCGCGGAAGCGGACCGCTTTGCCCATGCCGCGGGCCGTCTCGGCGTCGGTGATGACCAGCGCGGCGGCGCCGTCCGACACCAGGGAGCAATCGGTGCGCTTGAGCGGTGGGGCGACGAAGGGGTTCTTCTCGCTTTCGCGGCGGCAGAACTCGAAGCCGAGGTCCTTCCGCATTTGCGCCCAGGGGTTGTCCACCCCGTTGGCGTGGTTCTTGGCGGCGATGGCGGCGAGCGCGTCGGACTGGTCGCCGTGCTGCTGGAAGTAGGTCTCGGCGATGCGGGCGAAGACGCCAGCGAAGCCGCCCTGGATGCCTTGCTCGGTCTTGCGGTAGCTGGCCGAGAGCAGGAGTTCGCCCACCTTGGCAGCCGGCGTGGCCGTCATCTTCTCGGCGCCGAGCACCAGGGCAAAGCGGCCGCGCTTGGCGGCCAGGAAATCCAGCGCGCCGTGGATGGCGGCGCTGCCGGTGGCGCAGGCGTTCTCGAACCGGGTCAGCGGCTTGAAGCGCAACTCCGGGATGGAATGCAGCACCAGGGAGGACGGGAAGCCTTGCTGCGTGAAGCCTTCCCCGAAGACGCCTACGAAGCCGGCATCCACCTCGGCGGGTTCGATCCCTGCGTCCTCGATGGCGGCCCGGCCGACGCGGGCGAGCAGGGACTCGAGGTCGGGCTCGTCCAGCTTGCCAAAGGGCGTGTGCGCCCAGCCGACGATGCAGGCTTCCGAGGGGGCGACGGTGGCGTCCGGCATGCGATGGTCCTCCTCCCGAGCGTGGGGGAGAGATAGGGCGGCTGGGCGGGGGGCCCAAACAGCTTCCCGGCCCTGCCTGTCGAATTTGGGCGTCGATCAGTCTCGCTGGTCCTTCGGTCTGTTCCGCGGTGAAGCGAACGGCACTTCCACGGCAGCAAAGGCCACGCCTCCTACTATGAGCTGGCCTTGCTCTGTTGAAAGGCTCACGCGGTTTCGGCGAGGAGCATGAGGTTGTGGGTGAGGATGCGGAGGGCGAGTTCGCGGGCCTGGGATGCGTCGCCGCGCGCGGTCAGGGCTGAACCGAGGCGTCGTTTGTGCTGGCTGAACCCGCTCTCGGCGTGCCAACGCCCGTTGTAGAGGGCTTTCGGGAAGCGATGCCGCATCGCGCGCCGGCAAGGCGTCTTCGGCCAGCGGCGACCGGTGTTACGGCGGTTGAGGCGGATCACCGCCTGGCGGATGCCGAGGTCCTCACGGCAGAGGCGGTGGTTGTGCTCGGCGCCGTAGCCCGCGTCGCCGAGGGCGGTGTCGATCCGAACCAGCCCTGCGGCTTGCCGCATGGCCGGGGTGGAGTCGGGCGAGTCCTGGCTCGGGCCGACGCCCGGCACGGCACCGAGGATGAGGTGCGAGCGGACGTGGACGACGGCGGTGAGCTTCGGCCAGGCGCGCTGGCGGTGGCCTTCTCCTCCGCGCCGCAGCCCGAAGTAGCCGCCGACGTGGCGCGTCTCGAGTCCGGTCGCATCCACCGCGGCCACGGGCGCGGGGTCGATCAGGCCGCGCCGACGGGCGCGTCGGACGACTGCGGCCTGGGCGCCGCCATAGGCCCCCCGGCCTCCGCGTCCGCCGGAAGCCGTCGGGCGGCGTGGGCCAGCGTCGAGTGGTGCGGCACCGTCGTCAGCCCGAGGACGTGCCGTAGCTCGGACCACTCTGCGACGAGCGCCACGACACCCCGGTAGTCGGTGCGCAGGAACCGCCGCAACACGAGGAGGGCGAACAGCTGCGCCTGCGTGTGATCCCGACGCGAGAACCGGCTCCCGTGTTCCGGCAAGGCCGCCCGCCCCGCCGCCAGCGCCTCCCGCGCCACCCTCACCGCCGACTTCGACATCCTCCGCATCCACCGCCTCCCGGCCCAGGGCCGAAAGCCACCCGAACCACCCGGGGCAGGTCAGGGTTTCAACAGAGCAAGCGGCGTACTCAACCAGCCCGAGATCCGCGAGCGTATCGAGAACGGCATCGATGTGTTGGCGGGCGGCCCGGAGCGTTGCCGCCGCTTCGTCAACAGCGAAATCGAAAAGTGGGGCCGCGTCATCCGTGACAACAACATCTCTCTCGATAGTTGAGTATCCTTCCCGCGTGCTAGCCGTTTTGGCACGGTCAGCACGCGGCGCCGGCGTTGGTGATCATCCCAATCGTTCCGAACGCGTGAGGTACCCGGGAGGCGTGGCGACTTCCCCGCAGTCGCGTGGTAGGCCAAGCCCACGGTGTACAGCCGTTCTTTTCCGGGAGTCGTCCATGCGTCGCCGTCACCTCCTTTCATCGACTCTCGCCGGGCTGGCGGCGCCTGCCGTGTTGCGGGCGCAAGGCGTTTGGCCCGACCGCCCCGTGCGGCTGATCGTGCCGTTCCCGCCCGGGGGCTCGACGGACACCATCGCCCGTATCTTGCAACCCAAGTTGAGCGAAACGCTGGGCAAGCCGGTGGTGATAGAGAACCGGGGCGGCGCTTCCGGCTCTGTGGGGGCGATCGAAGCGGCCAGGGCCGCGGCGGACGGCTACACGTGGCTGCTCGCCTACGACAACGAAGCGACCAACCAAACGGTGATGCGCCTGCCGTACAAGCTGGCGGAGGGCTTCGCACCCGTCAGCTTGGTGGCGACCGGCCCGCTCGCCCTCGTCACCCACCAAACCACGCCGTGGCGCAGCTTCCAGGATGTGGTCGCCGCGGCGAAAGCGGCCCCGGACACGATCAGCTTCGCCTCGTCCGGGGTGGGGGGGCTGGCCCACGTGTCCACGACGCTGCTGCAGCAGCAGGGCGGCTTCAGGCTGACGCACGTACCCTATCGCGGCGGCGGTCCAGCCTTGCAGGACGCGTTGTCCGCGCAGGTGCCCCTGTTCATGTCCAACGTCGTCATCATCAGCCAGCACATCCGCGCCGGCACCCTCCGTCCGCTCGGCGTCACCACCGCGGGCGAAACGCGGCATGTGCCGGGCGTCCGGAGCTTCGCGCAGCAGGGTTTCGCCGGCTTCGAGGCGCCGACGTGGTGGGCGTTCCTGGGACGCGCCGGGACGCCCCCGGCGATCCTCAAGCGCATGGAGGACGCTCTGCACAGCACTTTGGCGAACACCGAAGTCCGCGCGCGGATCGAGGAACAGGGCGCGGACGTGGTGGCCGGAGGACCGGAGCAATGCCGTTCCTTTCTCGTCAACGAGGTCGAGAAGTGGGGCAGGGTGATCCGCGAGAACAACATAACACTGGACAGCTGACCTCGACTTTGGCCCTTCCGAACTCGGCGGCGAATGG
>CADCTL010000215.1 GCA_902805625.1 uncultured Acetobacteraceae bacterium | reverse complement strand
TCATGATCCGCGACGGCGCCCTGGCCGAGCCGGTGAGCGAGATCACCGTCGCCGGCAACCTCCGCGACATGCTGCTGAACCTGACCCCGGCCGACGACCTGGTGTTCAAGCGCGGCACGGACGCGCCCACGATCCGGGTCGAAGGGCTGACGCTGGCCGGCGCCTGACCGCGCCGGGGCGACGACCCGCCGGTCCGCAAGGGCGGCGGCGCTAGGCCGCACGCGCCAGGCAGGGGATGAAGCCCTCGGGGGCGGAAACCAGCAGCTCGATCTCGGCCGCGAGCCGCCCGTCGGCGACGAGCGTCGGGGCGCGGTCGTCCAGCCGGCGGCGCAAGGTGTCGAGGATGGCGCGGTCCGCGGGGCTGTCGTAGGCCTCCCGCATCAGCGCCAGCCCGGGTTCGCCGAAGAAGCGGTGGACGACCCGGAGCAACACCTTTCGCTGCTCGACGTACCCCGCCAGCGCCCCGTCCAGGTCGGCGGCCTTGGCGTCGGCCACGGCGCGCACCGACCGGAGCTTGTAGCCGAGATACCGCTCCAGCTTGATCTCGGAGGAGCCGCCGTCCCGTCCGGCGCTGAAGCGTTCGACGAGCGCGGGGTCGGGCGCGCCCACGCGATGGAGGCCGCGGTCGCCGACCTTGTAGGCTTCGGTGGCGAAGCACCGCGCGTCGAGCGGGTTCGTGGCCGCGAGGCGTTGCAGCTCTCGCCGCGGGTTCTGCGGAACCGCCCGCCCGCCCGGGTCGCCCACGGCGCCGCTGTTGAAGGCGAAGACCCCTCGATCTCCCTCCGGCATGACCTCCTTGAACAGGGCGACCACCGCTTCGCCCTTGAGGTTGGACGCGATGGCGCGGGCGCCGCCCGAGTGCTGCGCCATGGTCCAGAGGCAGAGGGCGCACATGCCGGCGAAACCAAGGACCAGGAGGCGGCGCTGGGCAGGGGTCACGCCCAGAAGGTTTCCGCCGGAGCCCGCGTTGACCCGGCTGACCAGGGAGCGGCGGGGCGGCGGGGCGCGCTCCGGTCCCGGCGCGTCCCTGCGGCCGAAGGCGCCGCCGCCGTGGGCCGTCGCCTGTTCGGCCGGCCGCGTGTCCCTGCGCGCGACGGGGACGTGCGCCATGGCGCCCGACAAGCGCGCCAGCACGGCGACGCGCTCCGAGATCGTCGGGTGCGAGGCGAAGGCGCCCGCCACCGCGCCGTCGATCATCATGGCATCCGTGTGCGCGCCGACCCCCGCCACGGCGCTGCGGCCCTCGATGCGCCGCAGGGCCGAGATCAGCGCGGCCGGGTTGTGCGTCATCCGCACCGCTTCCGCGTCGGCGACGAACTCGCGCGAGGAGGAGATGAGCAGGCGCGAAACGCGGGCGAGCGTGAACGCGAGGCCGATGACGAGCGCGGCGGCCAGGCACAGGAAAAGGAACGGCGGCACCAGGACGCACAGGACGATCTGCTTCCAGCCCTCGATGCGCAGCGGATTCTGCCGCCGCAGCCATTCGAGGTTGTCC
This sequence comes from uncultured Acetobacteraceae bacterium, assembly GCA_902805625.1. Classification (GTDB taxonomy): domain Bacteria; phylum Pseudomonadota; class Alphaproteobacteria; order Acetobacterales; family Acetobacteraceae; genus Craurococcus. The sequence goes on along the minus strand of CADCTL010000215.1, from coordinate 6,800 downwards.
ATCAGCACGTTGGCCGCGGCCATGAGGCGGATGTCGCCGTTCCTGATGTGGGCGATCTCGTGCGCCACGACGGCCGCGAGCTCGTCGTCGTCGAGCGCCTCCACCAAGCCGCGCGTCGCCACCACGACGGCGGAGCGGGCGCTCAGGCCGCAGGCGAAGGCGTTCCGCGCCGAACTCTCGATGATCCCGACCTTGGGCGGGGGCAGGCCGGCGGCGATGGCCTGGGTTTGCACGGCGTCGAACAGCCGCTGCTCCGCCCACCGGTCCACGTAGCGGAACGCGACCGTGGTGCGGACGGAGGCGACGTGGCGCGAGAACTGGACGAGGAAGAGCACCCCGCCCGCGGCGAGGACGACAGGGGCGTAGCGCGCCAGGTAACCGAGGGGGTCGTAGAACCACACGTGGCGCAAGTCGAAGAACAACAGGGGCAGGAACAGCGCGACGGCGGCGACGATCTGGAAGGCGACGAGGAAGCCGGCGAACATCGCCGCGGAGCGCAGGTCGTTGCGCCGCACATGGCCGTAGAAGCCGTTCACCCGCAGCATGATGAGGTCCCTTCGCTCGCCGGGGCGCCGGCGACGGTGCGTTCTTGCCGCCGGCGGGCGGGAGCGGTCAGAACCGGACGGTGACCGGCTCGTCGATCAAGACCCGCTCCACGCCGAGGTCGAAGGGCTTGCGGCGGCCGAGCCGCCCGGCGGCGCCGATCAGGTTGCCCGGGAACTGGCGCAGCGTGGCGTTGAACTCGTCCACGGCCAGGTTGTAGAAGCGCCGCGACGCCGTGATGCGGTTCTCCGCGTCCGTCAGGTCCCGGCGCAGATCGCGGAAGTGCGCGGAGGCTTGCAGGTCGGGGTAGCGCTCCACCACCGTCAGGAGGGAGCTGATGCTCTGGCCGACCTGCGTTTCGGCCTCCAGCCGCATTTCCGGGCCGGCCGCCTTCAGGGCGCTCGCCCGCGCCTTCGTCACCTCCGTCAGCACGGCGAACTCGTGGCCAACGAAGCCTCGCACCGTCTCCACCAGCCCGGGGATGAGGCTGTGGCGGTGCTTGAGGTGGACGTCCACGTCGGCGAAAGCCGTGTTGCAGCGCTCGTCGAGCGCGACCAGCCGGTTGTGGCTCGACCACGCGACCGCGCCGGCGAGGGCGACCCCGCCCCCGACGGCGTAGAGGAAGACGTCCATGTCACGACTCTCCTGAATTTCTTCCGAGCCGAGGCGCGTGGCGGCCGGGTCCATGCCGGCCAGGGCGTGCGACTCCCCCGGCGGGCGAGGCCCCCGGCACGTCCCCGAGATTTCGTTCCGTCCGCCTTGGCCCCGTCAGCCGCCCTCGCGGGCGGAGCGGAGGGCGGCCATGCGCTGGGCGATCGCGGCGCCTTTCTGCATGGTAGCGACCTCGGCCAGCTTCGCGGCCGTTTGCGCGTCGGCGCGATTGACGCCGCCCACGCCGCCGGCCCCCACCATGGCGCGCTCGAACGCCTGCTCGGCCCGGTCCACCCTGCGCTCCGTGCGCCGGTCCGTCCGCGTAGGCCCGTCGCCGCCGAGCGACGCGTCCCGCTGCGCGGCCTCGAAGGCCGCGAGCGCCTCCTCCATCTGCGACCGGCGCGTGGCGAGGGCGACCAAGCATTCCTCCAACCGGCCCGCCTCGTCCGCGGCCTCGGCCTGCACCGCGTCCAGGCGCTCCGCTTGCGCCTCGAAGTCGATTTGCCGGGACAGGGCAGCCTCCGCCAAGTCGTCGCGGTTCTCGGCGATGGCGAACCGCGCTTTCTCGCCCAAGGCGGCGAGCTGGTCGCGGAACATGCGCTGTTGCCGCATGGCTTGCAGCCGGCGGACCGTCGCGGCCTCCTGCTCGGTGCGGACCTCGTCGATGGCCCGATCCACCTCGCGGATGGCCTCGCGCATCACGCCCGCGCCGCCGGCGCGCTCCATGGCATCGACCGCGTCTTCGATGCTCGCCGAGATCACCCGCCGGACGCGCATGAACAACGATTCAGCCATCTCGTCCTCACCAACCGTTCTCGTTTCTATATAACAATGTCTTGCTTGGAGCAATCGGTCCAATATTTTCAGAGCGGGCGATGGCCTGTGGAAACCGCCGGAAGGGACTCGATGGCCGGAGAGGGGCAGGCGCGGGCGTCCGGGGAAAGGGAGACGCCAAGAAGCCGCGCCGGGCCGAGTTGACCCCATGTCGAAGGAGGGCCTCGAACCTTCCGTACCGGCGCCGTGTCAGCACCGAGCGCGGCATTCGCATTTCCGCCCCAACTTCCTATATAACGGTCAACCCATAATGCGGTGGAGACCCCAAATGCGTCGCCCGTCCTTCGTCCTGACCGCCATAGCGGCCGCGGCCCTGGCGCTCGCCCCGGCCCTGGCCGATGCCCGGCCGGGCGGCGGCGCGTCCTCGGGCAGCCGGGGCAGCCGCACCTACTCCGCGCCCCCGAGCACCAGCACGTCCCCCGGCCAAGCCCGGCAGATGGACCGCACGGCGACCGAGCCGACCCGCGGCGGCGTCGCGTCCCAGCAGGCCCAGCGCCCGCCCATCGGCCAGCCCAACCCGGCCGGCGGCTTCTTCTCGCGCTCGCCCTTCATGGCGGGCCTGATGGGCGGCCTGATCGGCGTCGGCCTCGGCGGCCTGCTCTTCGGCCACGGCCTGTTCGGCGGCTTCACCGGCATGGCCTCCTTCCTCGGCCTGCTGCTGCAGATCGCGCTGATCGGCGGCTTGGTGTGGCTGGTGGTGGGCTTCCTCCGCCGCCGGTCGTCGGCTGGCCAGCCGGCTCTGGCGGGGGTGCCGAATGGCGCCATGGCCCGCCAAGCGCCAGGGGCGCCCGACTACGCGCCCCGCGGCGGAGCGGGCGGTGCCGGAGCCGCGGCCGGCAGCGCCGTTTCCGTGACGCCCACCGACTTCGAAGCCTTCGAGCGGACCCTGAAGGAAGTCAACGCGGCTTGGTCGCGCCAGGACCTCCCGACCTTGCAGCGCCTTTCGACGCCGGAGATGGCCGGGTACTTCTCCCGCGACCTGTCCGACCTCGCCGGCCGCGGCTGGCGCAACGAGACCCGCGACGTGGCGCTGGAGCAGGGCGATTTGTCCGAAGCGTGGCGCGAAGGCGAGCGCGAGTACGCCACCGTCGCCATGCGCTTCTCGCTGGTGGACGTGACCCGGAGCGTGTCCGACGGCGCGGTGGTGGAGGGCGACCCCGAGCGCCGCACCGAAGCGGTCGAACTCTGGACCTTCTCGCGGACCCAGGGCGGTCCCTGGCTGCTCTCTGCCATCCAGCAGACCAACAAGCGCTGACCTGAACTCCCCACCCGGGGCTGCGGCGCCGCCGCTCTCGCCGAGAGGTGAGGGCGGCGGCTTCGTAATTGTGGCGGAGAGCCTCCACATCATGGCAAGATAGTGGCGCGACATAACGTGTCCGATCTGTCATGAGGATTTCAGCAATGCTGCCCCTGTGCTTCCTGGCCGTGTTCTCCGCCATCGCCGGGCTCGGGGCCGTCGGACTCGCGCTCGGAACCGCCTCTTTCGCCACGCCGGCCTTGCTCGCCGCGCCCGTGTTCGGTCTCACGTCGCTGGTGTGCGGCCTGACCGCGGCGGTGGTCGCGCTCCGCCGTGAGAGCCGGGGTTTCAGAGCCGCTTGATCGGCGACGGCCACCTCCCCCGCTGAGGGGCTCCGAAAGTAAGATGGTAAGGTAGTAAGGAAGTAAGGCGACCCGGTGTTCGCGCCCCGGTCGGAGCCGACCTCTAGAACGCCCCCGCGACCCGCACGGGTGGGCTCTCGGCCGTCGCGCCCCGCACGCCGGAGGCGCTGACCGCGCGGACGCGGTAGCGGTGCTCGCCCGGCGGCGGCGCCGTATCCACCCACATGGCCGCCCGCAGCGGCAGCGGTGAAACCCGGCGCGGCGGGGCGCCGGGCGCGAGGCGCAGCACCTCGTAAGACCAGAAGCCCGGATCTCGGTCCGGCGTCCAGCGCAGCAGGGCGTTGCCCGCCTCGGCCCGCGCCTCGATCCAACTCGGCGCGGCCGGCCGCCGGTCCGGGACGAAGGGCGTGACCCAAAGCAGCGCAGTGGCGTAGGGCGCGAGCCGGATCGACGTGCGCAGCCGGCCGCCGGGCAGGGCGACCCCGCTCCGGAGTGGCGCCGCGGTGCCGAGTTCCGCCGCGGCGCGTAGCGGGCCCGCCGCCGCGGCCGGCAGCGCCGCCGGCATCCGGCGCCCGGCCGCCGCGTAGGCGTTGGAAGTCGCGCCGTCGATCCGGAACAGCGCGATGTTCGCCCGCGGCCAAGGCACGTCGCGCAGCGCGTAGTCGAGCAGGACGGGCCGCGCGGCGCCGCCCTCGGCGGGGTGGAGGGTGAGGAGCGCCGCGATCCGGTCGTCGGCGGCAGTGACCGCGTGGTGGAGAGCGCTATGCGGGAAGAAGGCGCCCTCCGGCGCGTCCACGCCGCCGTGCCGGTCGCCTAGCAGGCGCAACAGTTCGTAGAAGGCGAAAACCGGCAATTTCACCAAGTCGTCCGGCGCGGCGTCCGTGCGGGTGGCGAGGGCGCGGCGACCGTCGAAGGGCTCGCGCACGAGGTGCTGGTTGGCGTTGTCCGACGCCGCCACGAAGCGGAAGCCAGTGCCTGCGTGCCGCGCACCGAGCGCCGCGTGGCTGGTGGCCGCCGCCGCCAGCCAGGACGGGAAGCGCTCCGTCAGGCGGGGCTCGTAGGGGTGGTCGAAGCCGACCTTCATGTCGGCCTCGTTGTTGATGATCGGCAGGCCGGGGCAGCGCGCGGGCACCAAGCGCAGCGCCGCTTCCGCCGTGAACGCCGCGGCGTCCACCAGCCGCTCCATCCGCGGCTCCGTTTCGTCGTTCGTCCAGATGCCCTTGCGGTGGAAGGACAGGAAATCGCAGGGCACCTCCGGCGCGTCGCGCAGGAATTCGAGGAAGCGCACCATCAGCGCCTCGCCCTCGCCGCCCGGCATCCACGCGATGGCCGGGCCGCCGAGCCGCACGCGGTGGCCGGACGCCCGCGCCGCCTCCGCCGTGGCGCGGTAGAGGCGGAGATACCGCTCGAAATCGCCGCGCCAGAAGGGCGGCATGTTGGGCTCGTTCCAGACCTCGAACCACCAGCGCGCGACTTCCGCGGCGCCGAAGCGGGACACGACGCGGTCGAGGAAGGCGCGCACCAGCTCCTGCCAGCGCGCGTCGTCCGGCGGCGGCTCGATGGGCGAAGCCGACACCGCGGCGGGGAAGAAGGTGAGGGGCAGGAACGGCACCAGGCCGCGCGACACCAACGCGTCCAGCGCCGCGAGCGCGACGGAGAAGTCCATCGGCGCCTCGGGCGAGGGCCAGACGGCGCCGCTGGCGGTGGGGAAGGTGTTCTCGCGCTCGCCGCTGTTGAGCGCGCCGAAGACCCGCACGGCGCGGAAGGCCCCGGGCGAAGCGGCCATGGCGTCGAGCAGCCGCGCGTAGCGCGCGTCTAGCAGCCAGTCCGCGTCGAACACGCCGACGGTGGCGAAGTCCTCAACGCGGAACGGCCCCTGCGGGCCGCCCCCGCCGGGGCGTGCAGACGCGCGAAGGAGCAGCCGACGCGCCGGCTCCGAACCGCGCGCGTGCGACACGCCACCCTGGCCAACAGCCGGCCGAACCGGCGCCAGCGCCGTCAAACCGACTGCCGCCTGGAGCGACTCCCGCCGCCTCAGGAGCTTGGGCCCGCCATCAGCCGCCCACGATGACCGCGCCGCGCATGGTGCCGGCGGTTCTGATGTTCCTGTTCATGACGTTTCCTCCGAACCGTTCCCCGCCGAAGCGTCGCGGGCCCGTACCCTGATAACGGACGGCGGCGGACGACGTTCCGGGCGGAAGCGGAGCCGTGCCCCAGAGCGGCGTCCTTGAAACGCTCCGTGCGCACGAAGCCGGACCGCGCGCGAGGTGCACCCGGCGGCCAAGGCGAGTATCACGCCCGGCCGCCGAGCCCTCCGCGCATCAAGCGGCCCTTCGGAGGAGCGGCTTGGCCGCGCCTCGGCGCGGGGTGGGCGGGCCGTGCAGGCCGCCCATCAGCGCCTTGGTCATGGGCACGCCCCGCGGGCAGGCGGAGCAGCCCTCCCACCGCCCCGGCACGAAGCCCCGGCGCGCGTAGAAGCCGACCACCTCGGGCTGGGCGTTCACGCACAGTGCGCGCGCGCCCGAGGCCAGCGCGAGGTCTTCGGCCAAATCCAGCATGGACGCGCCGAGGCCGCCGCCGCGGAAGCCAGGGGTGAGCGCGACCAAGCGGACCACCGCCCGACCGTCCGGCTTCAAATCGAGCCGGAGCGTGCCCGCGACCTCGCCGTCTGCCAACAACAGCAACGGCTTGTTGGCCGGGTCGCGGTCGTCGGGATGCGCGGGGTCGTACTCGCACGGCCAAGGGCCGTCCGGCGGGTGGTACACGTCGAATATGAACGACTTGCGGATCGCGTGCAGGCGATCCCACTCTGCTTCGCTCCGCGGTGTGCGGAGCTCGAGACTTCGGGGGCGCACAGGCCACCATTCTGCTGTGACGTAAGCCCCGGGCGGGGCCCTTGTCGGCGCGGCCGCAAGGAGGGCCGCACCGGAGCATTGTAGCAAAACGCCCGGCGGGCGGCCATCGGGATCACGGGACGCCCGCCTTTGTTACCGGCCGCGGATGCCCTCGATCCCGCGCTCGACGCGGTCGAGCGCCGAGAACCGAATGCCGCGGCAACCCGCGCCAGTCGTGCTGCGGCCCGTCCCCGGCTCGGACGGGCTGGCCGCCGCCGCCGCGTGCCGCTTTCCCCCGCGCCGAGCGCGGCCTCCGCCGGCGGGAGGAAGCGTGGTGTC
>CADCTL010000214.1 GCA_902805625.1 uncultured Acetobacteraceae bacterium | reverse complement strand
CCGCAGCGCCGCCGCGTCCGCGCCGCAGCCGAGCCGCGCGGCGAGCCAAGCCGCCTCGTGCTCGTTCGCGACCAGGAGGTCCAGCGCCCGCAGCGCTTCGTCCGGCAGCGGCCCCGCGGGCGCCAGGTTCAGCACCGTCCGCGCCCCGCGCGCCCGGGCCCGCGCGACGAGGCTCGCCGTCTCCGCCGGAGGAACCTCCATCTGCAGCAGCAGCACCACATCCGGCCCGAGCGCCGCGTCCTCCACCTGCGCCGCGCGCGCGAGCGCGTTCGCCCCCGCCGCGACCGCGATCTGGTTGCGCCCCGCCGGATCCACGCAGATCGCGGCGCAGCCCGTCGGCGCGTCCACCGCCGCCACGCGCGAAAGGTCGACCCCCGCCGCCCTCGCCGCCGACAGGGCGACGTCCGCCAGCGGGTCGCGCCCGACCGCGCCCGCCAACGCCACCCGCGCTCCGTCCCGCACCGCCGCCACCGCCTGGTTCGCGCCCTTGCCGCCGGGCAGCGCGCGGTAGGCTTCGCCCAGCACGGTGCGGCCGGGCGCCGGCAGTTCCGGCACGGCGAAGACGAGGTCCGCGTTGACGGAGCCGAACACCAGGATCGGCACGGCCGCACTCCCTTCAGCCGCCGGACCGCCGCGCTTGCCGGGGCGTCGCAACCTACGGCGGGGCCGGATACGGCGAAACACGGCGCCAGCACGAGACCGCGCCGGTCGTCCGGCGCTTCCGGCCGTCACGCAAGGCGGGTCGGCGGCATGCTCGTAACTCCCGAGCCCCTGGACGACCGTGTCCGTCACGCAGGCACCGCACATCGTGCGTCCCCCACCGGTCCAGGCCGTGGCAGGCTGGCAGATCGGCAGCGAAGGGGGAGAGGGAAAAGCGGGAAGGCGGTGCCCCTGACGCTTCGGCAAGGGCAGGCAGTTCGCGGCCCTCGGCGGTCCTGGATCTGCTCCATCCCGCGATCGAACCCGCACTGGTCGGGGATGGACGCCGAGGCTTTCGCGTCACGCTCCGCCGAGCGGCACGCGTCCCTCGAGCGGGTAGGCGGGGTCGTTGTAGCCGGGCGTGGAAGGGTGCCCGGGTGCGACCAAGCGGTCCACCAGCGCCTCGTCCTCGGCGGTGAAGCGGTAGTCGAGGGCGGCGACGTAGTCGTCCCACTGCGCTTCGGTGCGCGGCCCGGCAATGGCCGCGGCCACCAAGCGGTTGTTCAGCACCCAGGCGACCGCAAACCGGCCGGCGGTGGTGCCGCGCGCCTCCGCGTGCCGGGCGATCCCCTGCGCGATGGCGAGGCTCTCCGGCCGCCACTCCGTTTCTGCCATGCGCTTGTCGGACCGCCCGGCTCGGGTGTCCGCCGGCGGCGGCGCCCCGGGCCGGTACTTGGCGGTCAAGACGCCGCGGGCGAGCGGGCTGTAGGGCACCACGCCCAAGCCGTAATGCGCGCAGGCCGGCAGGTGCTCCACCTCCGGCATGCGATTGAGGGCGTTGTAGCAGGGCTGGCTGACCACGGGCCGGTCGACGCCGAAGTCGTCGCACAGGCGGCAGATCTCGGCCACGCGCCAGGCGCGATAGTTGGAGACGCCGAAGTGGCGGATCTTGCCGGCGCGCACCAGGTCGGCCATCGCGCGCACCGTCTCCGCCAGCGGCGTGGCGTGGTCCTCCTTGTGCAGGTACAGGATGTCGATGACGTCCGTGCCGAGGCGGCGCAGGCTGGCCTCGGCGCCGAGCAGGCAGTGCCGCCGCGACAGGCCGCGGTCGTTCGGGCCGGGCCCGATGGGGCTGGCGAGTTTGGTGGCCAGCACCCACCAGTCGCGGTCGGCCCGGATGGCGCGGCCGACCACCTCCTCCGAGCGCCCCCCGTTGTAGGCGTCGGCGGTGTCGATGAAGTTGACGCCCTGCTCGCGCGCTCTGCCGACGATGCGGGCGGAGGTCGGCTCGTCGGTTGCGCCGCCGAACATCATGGCGCCGAGGCAAAGGGGCGAGACCCGCAGGCCGCTCCGTCCGAGCTGGCGGTAGTCCATGGTGTCCTCCGGAAGGGCGATGGGCGATGCGCGAAGGCAACAGGGGTCGTGGACGGGGTTGCCGGTGTCAACCGACGTCTCGAACCGGTCCCGGCGCGTCCGGCCTCCGGCGCCCCGGGCTGTTCCGCGCGAACCCAGCTCGCCGGCACCACGGCCGTGGCCTGCCGCGCGCCTGCTGCCGTCAGGCAGGTAGACGATTGGCGGGGCTCGGCGGCCGGCCTACCCTTCTCGCCGAAAACGATGCCGCGCGAGGCCTCGGCTCCGAGCGGCCCACGCCACCAGCGGCCGAGGAGCGTCCAATGATCCACGTCATCGCCGTGATCACCGCCAAGCCCGGCCTGCGGGACGCCGTCCTGCGAGAGTTCCGGGCGAACATGCCGGCGGTCCACACCGAGCGGGGCTGCATCGAGTACGCGCCCGCGATCGACGCCGAGGGCATGGGCTTCCAGACGCCCTTCGGCACGGACACCTTCGTGGCCATCGAGAAGTGGGAGAGCGCGGACGCGCTGAAGGCGCATGCGGCCGCCCCGCACATGAAGGCCTACGCCGCGAAGACCAAGGACATGATCGCCAGCCGCACCATCCACGTCCTGTCGCCGGCGGACTGACGCCCGTGCGGATCGTCGATGCGCAGGTGCACATCTGGTCCGGCGGTACCCCGAGCGGCCTGCACCGCAAGGTGCACTCCTTCACCGCCGAGGAGCTGCTCGCCGAGATGGACGCGGCCGGCGTGGATGCGGCGGTGATCCACCCTCCGGTGAGTTGGGACCCGGCTTCCAACGACCTGGCCATCGACGCCGCGCGGCGCTGGCCGGACCGCTTCGCCGTGCTCGGGCAGGTGCCGCTCGACAAGCCGGACGAAGGCCGCGCGCGGCTCCAGCGCTGGCGCGAGCTGCCGGGCATGAAGGGGCTGCGCTACCCGCTGGTGCTGCCGGAGCAGCGGACCTGGCACGAAGACGGCACCATGGACTGGCTGTGGCCGGAGGCGGAGCGCCTGGGCTTGCCGGTCGCCACCATGGCGTGGCGCTTCCTGCCGGCGTTCCGGGTCATCGCCGAGCGGCACCCGGAGCTGCGGCTGATCATCGACCACCTCGGCCTGGTCCGGTCGGCGCGGGACGCCGCCGCCTGCGCCAATCTCGACGAGCTCCTGTCGTTGGCTGCGCTGCCCAACGTGGCGGTCAAGGCGACCGGCGCGCCGGGCTATTCGACCGCACCCTACCCCTTTCGAAACATCCACGACGGGCTACGCCGGATCTTCGACGCCTACGGGCCGCATCGCTTCTTCTGGGGCACCGACATCACCCGCATGCCGTGCAGCTATCGGCAGTGCGTGACCATGTTCACCGAGGAGCTGCCCTGGCTGTCCGGCCGCGACCTCGAGCTGGTGATGGGCCGTGCGGTTTGCGACTGGATCGGCTGGGACCTCCCGCTCGACTGACGCGGGCGGCGAGCGAACCGCGAAGCGCGAGCGGCGAGGCAGGGCACAAAATCCGGATAGCGCGCCGCCGCCCCACAGCACTGAGGGAACGACATGCGCGTCGAGATACTGTGCACCGGCGACGAGATCCTGACCGGCAAGACGATCAACACCAACCACAGCCACATCGCACAGCGCTTGGGTGAAGCCGGCCTGGAGGTGTGCTGGGGCACCACGGTCGGCGACGACCGCGCCGCCCTCCTGGCAGCTTTCCGCTTGGCCGCCGCGCGGGCCGACGCGGTGGTCGTCAACGGCGGGCTCGGCCCGACCGTCGACGACCTGTCGCAGGAGGTGGCGGCCGAGGCGGCCGGCGTGCCCCTCGTGCTGCACGAGCCTTGGCTGGTGCGCATGGAGGCTTTCTACGCCCGGCGCAATCGGCCGATGCCGCTCAACAACCGGAAGCAGGCGATGCTGCCGGAGGGCGCGGAGTTCATCGACAACCCGATCGGCACGGCGTGCGGCTTCGCCGTCGCCATCGAGGGTACCCGCTTTTACTTCACCCCTGGTGTGCCGCGCGAGATGCGGCGCATGCTGGACGAGCAGGTGCTGCCCCGGCTCCTGGCGAGCTCGGGGCTGCAGGGCGTGACCCGGCTGAAGCGCTTCCACTCCTTCGGCATAGGCGAGTCGCGCGCGGACGAGATGCTGGCGGGCATCGAGGCGATGGCACCCGGCGGGGGCGTGAAGCTGGGCTTCCAGGCGCACTACCCCCAGCTGGAGACCAAGGTCGCGGTGCGCGGCGCCGATCAGGATGAGCTGGACCGCAAGCTGGCGCCCATCGAAGCCGAGATCCGCCGCCGGCTGGGCAACTTCGTCGTCGCGGAGGACGGCCAGACCCTGGAGTCAGTCGTGCTGGACGCGCTGCGCGCCCGCGGCGGTTCGCTGGCGGCGGCCGAGACCTTCACCGGCGGCGCCATCGCGGCCCGGCTGTTGCAGGTGGAGGGGTCGGAGGAGTTGTTTCGCCGTGGCCTGGTCAGCCGGAACCCGGGACAGCTGGCCGCGGCAGCCGGTACGACCGCAGGAGAGTTCTCGCCGCCGATGGCGCGGGCCGTCTGCCTCGCGCTGCAGGCACAGAGCGGCGCCACGCACGCCATCGCGGTGGTGGTTACGATGGATGCGGGCACCGACAGAACGGACGCTGGCGGTGCCATCACCATTGGCTTGGCCGAACCCGAGGGCATCATCGTGCGGGAGGCGCGGCTGGTCGGCGGCAGGGAGTGGGTGCGCCTCGGTGCCGTGGAGATGGGGCTTGACTGCCTGCGTCGACACCTGCTCGGCCTCCCGACCGATGAGCGGCTGGACTTCGAGCGGCGCTGAACGTGATTGCGCTCGGTCTACCGAATGGAGCCGCAGCCTTGGCCCGGCCTGTCCTTGCGGGCCAGTGGCCCGAGTTCGTGGTCGGCACCTCGCGTGTGGCGCGGTCGGCACACCAGATTTGCAGTACCGTTAGACCGGGAAGGCTTTCGGGCGGCTCGAGACGCTGTGGGGTGTCAACGGCGGAGGAATATTGGAGCGCCTGGCGGAGTAAGATTGGGGCGGCCGGTGGCCGGCCGCTCGAGCTTGGTGACCGCTACTGGGTTGCGGATGGCTTTGGATGGAGCGGCGCGTCGGCGGTCCGCCGCCGCCGTTTGCTCTGCGCCAGACGATAGCTCTCGCCGTTCATCTCCAGGATGTGGACGTGGTGCGTGAGCCGGTCGAGCAGGGCCCCGGTCAGCCGTTCGCTGCCGAGCACCTCGGTCCATTCGTCGAAGGGCAGGTTGCTGGTCACCAGGGTGGCGCCGCGCTCGTAGCGCTGGCTGAACACTTCGAACAGCAACTCCGCCCCGTTCTTCGAGAGCGGCACAAAGCCGAGCTCGTCAATGACCAGCAGCTTGTAGCCGGCCAGCTGCTTCTGCAGGCGCAGCAGCCGCTTCTCGTCGCGCGCCTCCAGGAGCTCGTGGACCAACGCGGCGGCGGTGGTGAATGCTACCGACATGCCGCGCTGGCAGGCCGCCAGACCGAGCCCGAGCGCCACATGGGTCTTGCCGGTGCCGCTGTTGCCGAGCGCGATCACGTTCTCCCGCCGGCCGATGTAGTCGCCGCGTGCCAGGTCGAGGACCAGTGCCTTGTTCAGCGACGGGATGGCCAGGAAGTCGAAGCTGTCGAGGCTTTTCACCGTGGGGAAGCGCGCCTCGCGGATCCGGCGCTCCACCATCCGTCCTTCGCGCTCGATCAGCTCCAGTTCGGCCAGGCGCAGGAGATAGCGGAGATGATCGGCACCCTCGGCCGCGCACTGCCGGGCCAGCTTGTCGTGCTCGCGCAGGAAGGCCGGCAGCTTCAGCGCCTTGAGATGATGGGCAAGCAACACTTGTGGGGCGTCGCTCATGGCCGCTCCTCGCTCAGCAAGGCCAGGTAGGCCCGGGCCGACGTGGTCGCCACCTGCGCCCGGGGCAGGTAGGGATAGACCTCGAGGTCCAGCCGTGGTGGCCGGCGCTCAACCCGGCACAGCACCAGGTGCTTGACCGCGTCGAAGCCGATGGCGCCCAGCCGCAGCGCCTCTCCGACCCCGGCCCGCACCTCCTCGAGGCTGAACACCTCCAACAGCCGCAGCACCTGGACCCATTCCCGCCGCCCCGCCTTGCCCAGGCGCGCCTCCAGCAATCGACGGAGCACCAGGAAAGCGTCGGGCAGCTCCCAGCCGGCCAGCGGGGCGGCCTGGTCCAGCGCGGCGATCTTGCGTTCGAGCAGCGGCAGGTAATGCAGCGGCTCGAGCAGCACGTCCTCGCGCTCATAGGACCGGCGATGACGGGCGATCACCGTCGCGCCGCAGCCAATCACCACCGTCTCCACATAACCGCGGACCAGGACCTCGCGGTGGCCGTAGGCCACCGGCACCGAGTAGTCGTTGCCGCGGTAGCGCACCAGCGACAGCGAACTCACCCGGGCGCTGCGCCTTTCGCAGGCCTCGTAGGGCGCCGACGGTAACGGCAGCATCGCCGCGAGGTCCCGCGCCAGCCGCTCGCCAATGGTCTCCTCATGGCCGCGCAGCCGCGCATCCTGGCGCTCCCGACAGCGCGTCTCGAGATGGCTGTTCAGGGCTGCGAGGGTCTCGACCCGGGGCACCGGCACCAGGAAGTTGCGCCGGGCGTAGCCGACCAGCCCCTCCACCTTGCCTTTGTCGTTGCCCTTGCCCGGGCGGCCGAAGCGATCGGCGAACAGGTGGTGCGACTGCAACTCGGCGAAGGCCCGCGTGCGCTGGCGGGTGCCGTCGCCCAAGATGCGCGCCACCGCGAGGCGGGTGTTGTCGTACAGCATGCTCTGCGGGACGCGGCCGAAAAAGGCGAACGCCGCATTGTGCCCGTCGCAGAACGCCTCCGTAGTCTCCGCCGGGTAGGCCCGCACGAAGCACGCGTCGCTGTGCGGCAGATCCACCGCCAGGAAGTGGATGCGCCGCTCCACCCCGCCGATCACCGCAACCGCCTCGCCGAAGTCGGCCTGGCCGTGCCCGGGCGGATGGACCAGGGGAACGAACATCTCCCGGCCACGCAGCCGCCGCTCCCGGACGTAGTCCTTCACGATCGTCTCGCCACCCGCGAAGCCATGCTCCGCCTTGAGCCGCTCGAAGATCCGCCGCGCCGTATGCCGCTGCTTGCGCGGCCGCCCCTGATCCTCCTCCAGGATTCGGTCGATCACCCGCAGCAACGGGTCGAGCTTGGGGCGCACCGGGGGCTTGCTGCGCCGGTACCCCGGCGGCACGGAAAACCGCAGCATCTTGGCCACCGTCTTGGGGTCGATGCCGAAGACCCGAGCCGCCTCCCGCTGGCTCATCCCCTCCGCATGGCAGGCACGCCGAACCCGCGCGTAGAGATCCACGACTTTCATCCTCATGGCCTTCCGTCAGCCGTCGTGACGAAAGGCGAGGCAGCGCTCCTATTTCACGCCGCCGCGGCCGGACTACCCAGCCGCTCCCTGAGGGATTTTCTCTCCGACGCTCTCACAAGCTGTGGCGCAACCCGCAGGCCCGGCGCGAGGTGGTCGGGCAGATCCTGGACTACGCCAAGGAGCTCGCGGGCTGGGGCTACGCCGACCTGCAGCGCGAGGTCTCCATCGCCCGTGGTGAGCGAGGCGCGGACGCGCTCTTCCGCCTCGTCTCCGCCCGCCACCCGGAAATAGACCAGGCGGCCTTCGTGGACGCGGTGGCGCGCAACCTCGCCCGCGGGCGGCTGATGCTGCTGGTGGCCGGCGACGGCATCCGCGAGGGCACGGAGAGCATCGTCCAGTACGTTGGCCGCCACGCCGGCCTGCAGCTCACCTTCGGCCTCGTGGAGGTGGCCGGCTACGAGATGCCGGACGGCCGCCTGCTGGTGCAGCCGCGCGTGCTGGCGCGCACCGCGACCGTGGAGCGCGCGGTGGTGCGGGTGGAAGGCCCCGGGGCCGGCCTCGCCGACGTCCTCTCGCCCGAAGAGGCGGACGCGGAAGTGGCGGCCGATGAGGCCGCCGCGAGCGGCGAAGCGGGGGCGCGGCGGGGCTTCGACCCGGCGGTGCTGGAGGCCGACCGCCAATGGCGCGCGGAGTTCATCCGGCGCGCGCGTTTCGACGACCCCGCTCAGGCCGTGGGCCGCGCCGGCTACGGGCGCGTGTTCCTGGAGCTACCGGTGCCCTGGGCGTGGATGACGGCCTACAGCGCCCGCAGCGGGAACCGGGCGGGCAACACGCTCGTGCTGAAGGGCGACGCCGGCCGCGGGGTCTTCGAGGCGCTCGAGGCGGAGCGCGGCGCCATCGAGGCCGAGTTCGCGGCCGCGGGCCACGGCGGCGAGGTGGCTTGGCGCCGCCGCGGCGACCTCCATT
>CADCTL010000213.1 GCA_902805625.1 uncultured Acetobacteraceae bacterium | reverse complement strand
TGGTCGATGGTCTGGAAGATGCGGCCGTGCACGATCTGCTCCTTCAGCGTGCGGAACAGGCGCTCGATCACCCCGTTCGTTTCCGGTTCTGCGACGAATGCGTAGCTCGGGGCCATGCCCCAGAAGCGGATCTGGTTCTGGAAGTGGCCCGCCATGAAGGCGCTGCCGTGGTCGTGGCGCAGCGCCAGGCCACGGCCTGCGCCTGCGCCTGCGCCTGCGCCTGCGCCGAGATGGCCGAACTGCAGGCGGACCGCCATGCCGACGGCCTGGATGGCCTCGTAGCGGGTGCCGCGCTTGGCCACGTGCCAGCCCAGCAGCTCGGCGTTCCAGTGCTCGGCGACGCCGAACAGCCAGACCTTGCCGTCCTGCACAGTGGTGATCTGGGTGGCGTCGGTGGCCCACATCAGGTTCGGCGCCGCGGTGATGATGCGGCGCTCATGCGGCGCATCGGGCCGCGGGCGGGCCCGGTGCGGCGAGAGCAGGGCGTGCTGGCGCATCAGCCGCAGCACCCGCTTGCGCGAGACCCGGATACCGTCGGTCGCGCGCAGCCGGGCCCACACCTTACGGTGGCCCTCGCCGGTCCAGGGCGAGCGCGCGAGGTCGGCCCGGATGGCGGCGAGCAGCGCCTGGTCTGACACCACCGGCTTCGGTCCGCGGCGTCCCGGCCTCGCCGCGATCGCGGTACCGCCCGTCTCTGCCCTGCGCGCGGCGTAGAACGAGGACCTCGGGACCTCCCAGGCCCAGCAAACGCGTGCGGCACCGTAGCGCCGGCCGGTGGCAGGGGAAGTCGCCTCGGCCATCACCGCGACCTCCCGCGGGCCAAAGGGCCGGGACGGCTTGGGGCAGTGCCCCAAGCCTGGTGCGCAGCGGTTCGTTCTCCATGCCCGGTTCACCGATCCGCTGCATGGCGGCGGCGAGTTCGCCGGTGGCGGGATCGGCTTCGCGCTCCTCCAGCGCGCCCTCCAGCGCGGCTTCGGCCTTCCGGCGCCACTGCTCCGACTTGAAGATCGGCGGAACGAGCTCGCGGGAGAGGAGCTCGGCGGACTCGCCCCGCATC
>CADCTL010000212.1 GCA_902805625.1 uncultured Acetobacteraceae bacterium | reverse complement strand
CGGTCCGCCCGTCGCTGCCCGGCGCCCGCCCGAGCCCGAGGTCGATCCGCCCCGGCGCGACCGCCTCCGCCACCCGGAACTGCTCCGCCACCTTCAAGGAAGCGTAGTGCGGCAGCATCACCCCCGCCGTGCCCACCCGGATGCGCCGCGTGGTGGCGGCTATGGCGGCCACCAGCATCTCCGGCGCCGAGCCGGCGTGGGACTCGCTGTTGTGGTGCTCCGCCAGCCAGTAGCGGCCGAAGCCCCACCCGTCCGCCAGCCGCGCCAGCTCCAAGGTTTCCCGGATGGCGTCGCCCGCCCCGCGGCCCGAGGCGACGGTGGACTGGTCGAGGATCGAAAGGCCGAGCGACGGCGCCATGGGGGATTTGTCCGAACCGGTGCAGCACCCAAGTTTGGCGCCCGGCGCCGGGAAGAAAAGACACGCCCATCGCCGCGTTGGACCGCCATGGACCTCCCGCTCCCGACCGACGCCGAACTCTCGCCGCCCGCCCCGTCGCCGCGCCCTCTCCGGCCGCACCCGCCCTGGGTGCCCCGCCGCGTCCTCGTCACCCCCGCCGCCCTGTCATGGCCGCAGGGCGCGGCCATGGTGGAGCGCGCCGCCGCCCTCGGCGCGGAGATCGTGCGCCTCAAGGCCGACCGCCTCTCCGGCCTGCCCGACACCTACAAGGACGCCAAGACCACCATGGCCGTGGTGGCGGCCTCGCCCAGCCGCCGCCGCCCGCAGCCCATCCCTCCCAGCGCCGACTGGCGCTTCGACGTGGCCGAGGGCTGCCCGGCCCACTGCCAGTACTGCTACCTGGCCGGCTCGCTCGCCGGCCCGCCCATCATCCGCGCCTACGCCAACCTGCCCGAGATTTTGTCCGAACTGCCGCCCCTGCTCGGCAAGGGCGGCGTAACCTCCACCGACCCGGCCCGCGCCGCCGAGGGCACCACCTTCGAGGCGTCCTGCTACACCGACCCGCTCGGCGTCGAGCACATCACCGGCGCGCTCGCCGAGGCGATCCGCTTCTTCGGAACCTGGGACCTGCCGGCCGGGCAGGGGGCGCAGCTCCGCTTCACCACGAAATACGATGCGATCGAGCCGCTGCTCGACCTGCCGCACAACCGCCGCACCCGCATCCGCTTCTCGGTGAATTCCCGCGCCGCCGAGCGCTTCGAGGGCGGCGCTCCGCGCATGCCGCTGCGCCTCGCGGCCATGCGGAAGGCGGCGCTGGCGGGCTACCGCATCGGCCTGACGGTGGCGCCCATCATGCCGCTGCCCGATTGGGAAGCGGAGTACGACCGGCTGCTCGCCGACTGCGCCGCCGCGCTGGACGGCGCCGCCGACCCGGACCTCACGGTGGAACTCATCACCCACCGCTTCACGGAAGGCTCCAAGCGCGTGCTGGAAGGCTGGTATCCCGGCGGCCGCTTGGACATGGACGAGGCCTCGCGCACCCGGAAAACGACCAAGTTCGGCAGCGTTAAGTGGGTGTTCCCGCGCGACACCATGAAGGAGCTGCGCCGCGCGCTCGAAGCCATGGTGGCGCAGCGCCTGCCGGGCGCCCGCGTCCTGTACTGGACCTGAGCACGGCCGGAACACGGACGGGGCGGACGAGTTAAGCGGGGCAGGGGCGCGCGGTGCCCCGGACCCGGGAAGGAGAACGGGATGTCCTCAGGGAAGACGACGACGGACCACGACGAGATCCGCAAGTGGGTCGAGAAGCGCGGCGGCACGCCGACGGTGGTGAAGGGCACGGAAGGCGAGGACGGCGAAGGCATCCTGCGGATCGACTTCGCCGAGCCCGACGACAAGCTGGAGCCGATCTCCTGGGACGAGTTCTTCGAAACCTTCGAAGACCGCAAGCTCGCCTTCCTCCACCAGGACAAGACCGCCAACGGCCAGGAAAGCCGCTTCTTCAAGTTCGTGAAGCGTTAGGGCACCGCCGGCCTCCGCCTCGGGCCATTGACCGCGGCGCTCCGGCGCGTGCATGCCCTCAACCCGCGAACAGCGCCTAAGGCCGCGTTCCGGACCGGGGCCGCAGGCCCTCGTCCCGCGCGACCGGCAGCGCCTCCAGAGGGTTCATCGTGCTCCGGCGGACGTACAGGAAGCTGCGCGAGGCGGTGCCCGCGATCGAAAGGCTGCGCGCGGCGGTGGCGCCGAAACCCGGCGCCCCGCCTTCCCCGCCCCCGGAGGCTGGGCACCGCGTCATCTTCGGCGGAGTGGCGCTCCGCATCTTCGGCGATCCCGGCGACCAGTACTACGCCGCCGCGGCGGCCCAGATGCGGGGGCAAGGGCGGGTCTGCTCGGTGCTGCGCGCCTGCTTGCCGGACGGCGGCGCGCCGGTGGTGCTGGACGTCGGCGCGAACATCGGCCTCGCCACCCTTGCGATGGCCACGGCGCTGCCCGGCTCGGCGCGGCTGCTGGCGGTCGAGCCCTCGCCGCGCAACCTCGTCCACTTGCGCCGCAACCTCGCGGAGAACGGACTGGCCTGGGTGGAGGTCGTCCCCGCCGCCGCCGGCGCCGAGCCGGGCTCCCTGAGCTTCCACGAAGCGGCCTTCGGCGCCGGCAGCCACATCGTTTCGGCGCACCACCTCGCGGGCGGCTCCATGCCATCGGTGTCCGTGCCGGTGGACACGCTGGACCGCATGGTCGCGTCGCGCGGGCTGGAGCGGTTGGATTTCATCAAGATCGACGTCGAAGGCTTCGAACCGGACGTTCTGGAGGGCGCCACGGGCGCGATCGAGCGCTTCCGGCCCGTCATCTACGTGGAGTTCAACACCTGGACGCTGATGGCCTTCCGTAACGCCAACCCGCGGGCGTTCCTGGAAGACATGGTGCGGCGCTTCCCGCACGTGCTGGCCTTCGGCCCGAAGGGAGAATTCGAGCCGGTCGGCGACCAACCGGGAATGCTGGGCTTCCTGCACCGCAACCTGGTCGAGCGCCATTGCGTCGATGACCTCGTGCTCTGCCACGACACGGCGTGGACCCGCGGCATGGCCCCGGCCTGAAGCCCGAGGCGCGCCGTCTCAGGCTAGAACGCGACCCGCCCGAACACCGCCGTCAGCAGCGCGAACAGCGCGCCGCCGGCCAGGAAGCCGACCAGCGTGCCGTTCATGCGGACGTATTGCAGGTCGCGCCCCACGCGCAGCTCGATCTTCTCCGTCACCTGCCGCGTGTCCCACCCGGCGACGACACCGGCGATGAAATCCGCCAAGCGGAGGCGGGCGTTGGGCAGCATCGCGGCCAGCACGCTTTCCACGGCGCGGTTCAGCCGCTCCCGCGCCGCGGGGTCCTCCGCCAGCAGGGTGCCGATGTTGGCGAAGGCGCCTTCCAGCAGCGCCACCGTGCGGCCCTCGGGGTTGGCCGCGTCGGCCTCCAGCGCCGCCCGCAGCCGCCCCCAGGCGTCGCCGATCCAGGTGGCGACGGCGGGGTGGGCCACCGCCCGGCGCAACGCATCGCCCACCTGCTTGGCGCGCTCCGGGTCGTTCTCCAGCCTGTCGATCTCGGCCCGCAGCCAGTCCTCGAAAGCGGCGCGGAGGTCGCTGTCCGTGGGCTCCACCCGCGCCAGCTCGCCGTTGATGGCCGAGAGCAGGCGCCGCGCCACCGTCGCGCCGGCCAGCCAGCCGATCAGCGCGCCGCCCTCCGCCCGCACCCGCCCTTCGATGGCGCGCCGGAGCTGGTCCTCCTTGGCGGCGAGCACCCCGCGCATCTGGTTGATGGCGAGGTCGAACACCTCTTGGTGCCGTCCGCCCTCGATCAGCGCCCGCAACGCCCGCGCCAGGATGCGGGCCCCGCCCGGCCCGCCCGCGAGCCGCGGCAGCAGCCGCGCCAGCAAGCGCCGCGCCCGCCCGTCCTCCAGGCTGGCGAGCACCCGGGGCAGCGTCCCGGCCAACGCCTGCGCGGCCGGCCGCGCCGCGGCGGGATCGGCCAGGAAGCTCCGCAGGATGCCCGCCAAGTCGAGGCGCGCCAGCACGCGCCGCACCTCGTCCTCCGTGAAGACGTGGTTGGCGACGAAGCGGCCGAGCCCCTGGCCCAGCCGCTCCTTCTGGCGCGGGATGATGGCGGTGTGCGGGATGGGCAGTCCGAGCGGTCGGCGGAACAGCGCCGTCACCGCGAACCAGTCGGCGAGGCCGCCCACCACGCCGGCCTTCGCGGCGGCCTGGAGAAGGTCGGTCCAATAGCCCGGCGGCAGCCAATAGGAGCCCAGCATCAGCGCCGCCATGAACACCAGCAGCCCGGTCGCTATGGCGCGGTGGCGGGCCAGGGCGGCGCGGAGCGGGGCATCAGTGTCGGGGGCGGCCGCAGCGGCGCGACGAGGGCCGGCGGGGACCGGAACGACGTCGGCTCGGCTGGTGGAGGCCGCGTCGTGCGGCGCGGCCTTCAGATCATCGGCGTGGCGGGGGAGCGACGACATACGGCGGTGAATTAGGCGCTGCGCACGCCGGATACGAGGGCGGGAGCGCGGCCTTGCCCCGCCGCGGAGCAAAGGCTATATCGCCGCCTTCGCCGCGGTGGCGTCACGCCGGCGCGGGCGCGGTTTCCCGACCCACGGAGCGTAGCTCAGCCTGGTAGAGCACTGTGTTCGGGACGCAGGGGCCGGAGGTTCGAATCCTCTCGCTCCGACCAGATCGGGAAGCCGGAACCCTCGCAGGACAGTGGCCTGCGGGGGTTTTTCGTGCGCGCTGCCACGCCTGACCTCCTGCACCGTGCCCGACCGCCAGAACTGGCTCGGCCGAGGGTTGGCAGGGACGCTGGCCGCGATCATCCAAGGCTTCATCCTGTTCTTCCGCGCGCTCGGGGCGGAGCGCGGGCGGGGCGTAAGCCGGGCGCGTGAGAGCATTGCGACGGTTTGTGGTTCTGATGTGGGTGAAGGGCGAACATCGACGACCCCGCTTCGGTGCAGCGGCATACCGCACGGAGCGGCGCCGCGGCTCCCTGCACGCGCCGCCGGGACCGGGTGGCGCGGCACGCGTCAGTCGATCGTCGCCCCTGTGGCGCGGATCACCGGCCCCCATTTCGCGAACTCGGACTCCACGAAGGCCGCGAAGGCGGCCGGATCCTGACGCGCCATGGCCTCGAAGCCCTGCTGGCGCAGCTTCGCCCAGGTCGCGGCATCGTCGAGCGCGCGCGCCGTTTCGGCTGCAAGGCGGGCGACGACCGGCGCCGGCGTGCGCCCTGGCGCGGCGAGCCCCAACCAGGTGGTCAACTCGTAATCGGAGACGCCGAGTTCCCGCAGGCTGGGCACCTCCGGCAGGAACTCGCTACGCCGGGCCGAGGTGACGGCGATGGCGCGGAGCTCACCGGCGCGGATTTGCCCAAGCACGGTCGGGATGTTGTAGCAGTCGGCCGCGACCTCGCCGCTCATCGCCGCGGCGATGCCGGCGGGGGCGCCGCGGTACGCCACATGCGCGAGTTCGACGCCGGCGGACTGCGCGAACAAGGCCATCGAAATGTGGTGCGAGGTGCCGATGCCGCCCGAGGAATAGGTCAGCACGCCGGGCCGCGCCCGGGCCGCCGCCGCGAGGTCGGCCGGGCCGCGGATCGGGCTGTTCTTCGCCACCACCATCGCGTTCGTCACCGTGGCGAAGGGCGCGATGAGGGCGAGGTCCCGCCGCGCGTCGTAGCGGGGGGCCCGGGTCAGGAAACGGTTGAAGACGATCGTGCCCTGGCTGACCAAGCCGAGCGTGTGGCCGTCCGGCGCGGCGTTCTTCAGGGACTCGGTCGCGACCACGCCGCCGGCGGCCGGGCGGTTGTCCACCAGGACGGGCTGGCCGAGCCGTTGGCCCCAGACCTCCGCCACCGTGCGGGCCAAGATGTCCCCCGTGCTTCCCGGCGCGAGCGGCACCAGCAGCGAGACCGGACGGGACGGTGCCCAGACCGCCTGCGCCGCCGCACGCCGCCGAGGGGCCGCGGCCAGCGCCGCGCCGCCCAGAACGAGCCCTCGCCTGTGCATGGCCGCGCCTCCGTGGCGGTGTCCGGTATCCGCGCCGGTTACGGTATCAGGTAGATGGGGCTGGACCAAAGGACATTCCCGTCCTCCAGCGTGGCGCGGATGTAGAGCGCGTTGTCCTCGCCGCGGCGGAGCGGGATGCGCCGCGCGATGCGGACGCGGCGATGCGGGTTGGTGTCGGGCAAACGGAAAGCCCGGATCCGCCGCGCGAGGCCGCCGGCGTCGAAGACCCGGTCCTCGAAGCCGACCGTGGCGATCGGCAAGCTGGCCTGCACGAGGTTGGTTGCGATCTCCAGCGTCCCGGCGGCGGGGTCGTCGAGCACCGCTTCGACGCCCATGAAGCCGCCGGTCGTGACGCCGTCGAAGGCGAGGCCGGTGGCGTCGGCCTCGAAGCGGCGGTCGAGGTTGAAGCGGTTGATCGGCCGCGCGTCGCGCCAGCCGTTCCCGGCGAGGCGGAGCGTGCCTTCCCACTTCGTCTCGCGTCCCCGGCCGCGGTACTCGGACCCCTCCCACAGCACGCGGATGCGCCGGCCCAGGTCGCGTTCGCCGTAGGGGCGCCAGGTCTCCAACAGGGCGGTGCGGTTGCGGATCTCGACGCGCTCGACCGGCGCGCCGGCCAGGATTTCGACGGTGAACTCCACCGCCTCGTCGGCCACGCCGCTGAGGATGGCGCCGAGGCCGGCCCGCGCCGTCCTCCCGACAGGCGCGCCGCCCAGCGCCGGGTCGTCGCGGTGCAGGGCGGCCGGTGCGGCGAGCGCGACCGCGGCGTCGATGTGCGCGCGGCACGCCCCGGTCGTCGCGTATTGCCGGCGCCACAGCATCGCGTCCCACAGCGCCTCGCGCGACAGGTCGCGCGCGAGATAGCACGTCAAGCCGCCATAGGCGCCGAACAGCGAGGCGCCCGGGTGCGACGCGCCTTGGCGCCCCTTGTGGCCGTCGGAATTCGCCGCGATGCCGACCCGCCCGCCCGCCGCGAAAGCGTCCATCAGCAGCCAGTCGAAGGTGCCCCAGTCGCTGTGCACCTCGACCGAGCGTTCCAGCATCCGGTCGTGCGCGCGGCCGAGGTCGGCGTAGCGCCCGCCGACGTGCGGCAGGCAGAGCGCGTCGCCCTCCGCGCGCAGCCTGCGGTGCAGGTCGCGCACGTCGAGCGCGTCCTGGTCGGCGTCGGAAAGGTCTTCGACCAGGGCGTGGCAGGAGCGGTGCAGCGTCCGGTCCTCGCCCTTCAGCACCACGTTGCGGTCGCCGCCGAGCGCGGTGTTGCCGCTCCATTCGTAGCCGGGGAAGAAGACGAAGCGGCCGGGCCGGTCGAACTCGCGCGTCAGCGCGTTGAGGTCGCGCCAGAAGGCCGCGGTGATCTGGAAGTCGTTGCCCTGGTGGCACATGGCGTCGATGAAGGCGAGGTCGCGGGCGTACTCCGCCAGGCGCCGCGCGGAGTTGGTGCCGATCGTCTCCTCCGACTGGCCGTGCATGTCGGCCCAGAAAGGAACGAGGTCGGCCCGCTCCACCAAGCGCAGCGGATTGCTCGCGGCGAGCAGTCCGCCGGCCGGGTCGAGCCATTCGATTGCCAGGTCGCACGGCGCGGCGCGCAGCCCTTCGATGCGGTGCGCGCGGGCGCCGGCGGGCCACTCGAAGGCTTCGGGCAACCCCTCGACGGGCGCGGAGGTGCGCAGCCGGAACGGGCCCGGCGGGAGGCCGGCGGGATTGCCTCAACGGTCGTCGGCGCGGAGGCACAGGGCGAAGGGCTCGTCGGTGCGCCGGAGCGTGGGCAGCACGGCGCGATGCACCGCCGGCGCGCCGGGGACGATCGCGATCCAGGGCTGCTCCGGCAGCAGCGCCCAGTTGCAACTGGCGAACACGTCGGCGAGGACGCGGAACTCGAAGCGATCCTCGCAGAAGGTCTGGAGTCGCATCCCGGGCGAGCCGCCGCGCCGGTCGCCGAGGCGCACGGTGATGCTGTCACCGGGCGCCAGGAAGCCGCGGCTGACGCCCACCGTCAGCGTCTTGCCCCAGGGGCGCATGGTGAGCCGCGGATTGTAGTCGAGTTCCAGCCGCGCGCCGTTCGACGCCTCCGCCGTGACGTAGTTCGGCGCGGCCGGGTCGCGCGTTTGCGGCGCCCCCATGTCCGAGGCGAAGCGGTGCACGATCCGGATTGAGCTGGTGTCGTCCACGCCGAAGCGGCCGGCGGTGAAGACGACCTCGAAGGACTGGAAGCTGCCAGCCTCGAACGACTCGCCATGTCCGGCGGCCAAGCGCGCGGTGCCGATCTCGGCGGCCATGTAGTCGGTGTGGCGGGCCACATGGGGCATCGCGGGACTCCTTCGGCGCGGCCATCCTCGGGCGGCCGGTGCCGATCGGCAATCAGCCGCGCCCGGCTCGCGTGCGCGGCGATGCGACCGCGCATGCGAGCCGCTTTCGGAGCGTTCCGCTCACGCACGGCGACCGCGCGGTCGCGCTCATCAAGACGAGGCAGAGGCG
>CADCTL010000211.1 GCA_902805625.1 uncultured Acetobacteraceae bacterium | reverse complement strand
TGGAGACCTGCCGCTCCATGTTCTTCGTGATGGTGGCGCGCGCCTTGTCGAGCGCCGCCGCCTCCACGTCGAGCATGAACACGTCCAGGCCCGAGAGCGCCGCCACGTGGGCGATGCCGTTGCCCATGAGGCCGGCGCCGATCACGCCGAGCCTGCCGATCTCCGCCATGGCCGCGCTACTTCTTGTCGAGTTCGGCGGAGAATTCCGGCATCAGCTTGAACAGGTCGCCCACCAAGCCGTAGTCGGCCACTTGGAAGATCGGCGCTTCCTCGTCCTTGTTGATGGCGACGATGACCTTGCTGTCCTTCATGCCGGCGAGGTGCTGGATGGCGCCCGAGATGCCCACCGCGATGTAGAGTTCCGGCGCCACGATCTTGCCGGTCTGGCCCACCTGGTGGTCGTTCGGCGCGTAGCCCGCGTCCACCGCCGCGCGCGATGCGCCGACCGCGGCGCCGAGCTTGTCCGCCACCGTCTCGACCAAGTGGAAGTTCTCGGAAGAGCCCATGGCGCGGCCGCCGGAGATGACGACGCGCGCGGCGGTCAGCTCCGGCCGCTCGCTCTTGGCGATCTCGGCGCCGAGGAAGGAGGAGACGCCGGGGTCCTCGGCCGCCGTCGCGTCCTCGATCGCGGCGCTGCCGCCCTCGGCCGGCACCGGGTCGAAGGAGGCGGCGCGCACCGTCATGACCTTCTTCTCGTCGGCGGTCTTCACCGTGGCCAGCGCGTTGCCGGCGTAGATGTAGCGGCGGAACGTGTCCGGCCCTTCGACGCCGGCGATCTCGCTCAGGATCTGCACGTCGAGCAGCGCGGCGACGCGCGGCAGGATGTTCTTGCCGGTGGCGCTGGCCGGGGCGAGCAGGTGGGTGTAGCCGGGCGCCAGGGAAACCAGCAGCGCGGCCGCCGGCTCCGCCAAGCTGTGCTCGTAGGCCGGGCCGGTGGCCTTCAGCACCTTGGACACGCCGGACACCTTGGCCGCGGCCTCGGCGCCCTCGGCGCCCAGCACGAGCAGGTGGACCTCGGAATCAATCTGCCCGGCGGCGGCGACCGCGCTGCGCGTGGGCTGGCTGATCTCCGAACCGGTTTGGTCGGCGAGGACGAGGACGGCCATGGTTCAGATCACCTTCGCTTCGTTGCGCAGCTTGTCCACGAGTTCGGCCACGGAGCCGACCTTCTTGCCGGCTTGGCGCTTCGGCGGGTCCTCCACCTTCAGCACCGAGAGGCGCGGCGCGGGGTCCACGCCGAGGTCGGCGGGCGTCACCGTCTCGATCGGCTTCTTGCGCGCCTTCATGATGTTGGGCAGCGAGGCGTAGCGCGGCTCGTTCAGGCGGAGGTCCGTGGTGACGATGGCGGGCAGCTTGAGCTGCACCGTCTCCAGGCCGCCGTCCACCTCGCGCGTCACCTTCAGGCCGCCGTCGGCCTGCTCGACCTTGGAGGCGTAGGTGCCCTGCGCCCAGCCGAGCAGGGCGGCGAGCATCTGGCCGGTGGCGTTCATGTCGTCGTCGATGGCCTGCTTGCCGAGGATGACGAGGTCCGGCTTCTCCTTGTCCACCAGCGTCTTGAGGATTTTGGCGACGGACAGCGGCTCCAGCACGCCGTCGTGCTGCACCAGGATGCCGCGGTCGGCGCCCATGGCGAGCGCTGTGCGGATCTGCTCGGCGCACACGGCCGGGCCGCAGGAGACGGCGACGATCTCCTTGGCGACGCCCTTCTCCTTCAGGCGCACCGCCTCCTCGACGGCGATCTCGTCGAAGGGGTTCATGGACATCTTGACGTTGGCCGTCTCGACCCCGCTGTTGTCCGCCTTCACGCGGACCTTCACGTTGTAATCGACGACCCGCTTCACGGGGACGAGCAGCTTCATCGCGCTTGCCGTTTCCTGCCTGTGTGTTTCTGGCGCCCGATGGGCGGGCCGACGAGCAAACGCAGCAGATCGTCCCGGGACGGCGCACAATCAGTCGGAAAATAGGGGGACGGGCGGCCCTGTCAAAACAGGCTCCGCCGCGCCGCCGTCAACTCCGGGTCAGCAGCAGCAGCAGGGCGAAGAGGCCGATCGTGACGCCCTGCAACAGGACGCGCCAGCGCATCAGCGCGTTGGACCGCCCGGCCGCGCCTTCCTGCGCGAGGCCCAGCATGCCGGCGAAGAGCGTCCCCAGCGTGGCCAGCAGGCCGAGGCCGACGAGGATCGTGAGCACGGTTATCATGCGCTAGATTTGGAAACGGCCGCGCGGTCCGCAATGGCGGAAAAGGGCCCCGGCGCCATCGCGGGCCTTGACCCGGCGGGGCCGAATGAGGTTGCTCCCGCCATGCGCCTTGCCGTTCGGATGCTCCCTTTCCTGGCCCTTCTCGCCTGCTGGTTGCCGGCGCCCGCGCGTCCGCAAGCACAGCCGGCGCAGCGGCCGCCCGCCGCCGCCGGCCTGAGCGGGGCGGAGGCCGACCGGCTGTCCTCCTTGCTGCGGGACGAGAGCCGCCGGACCGAGTTGCTGCGGACGCTGGAAGCGCTCTCGGCCGCCAGCCGCGCGCAAACCGGCACCGCCGGCGAAGGCGCGGCGCCTAGCGCGGCTCCGGCGCCCGCCGCCGAGGCCGCGCCGCCGGCGGCCGCGGCTCCTCCCGCGGGCCAAGCCGCCGCCGAACCGCCCGCCGAGCCGCTGATCGCGCCCAACACCGTCGGCGCGCAGCTCCTGCTCGGCTTGTCGGGGCGGATCGGCAGCCTGTCGGACGCGCTGCTGGGCGCGGCGCGTTCCGTGGCCGACCTGCCGAGCCTCTGGTCCGGCGTCGCCAACCTCGCGCGCGACCCGGTGGCGCGGGCGCGCATCGTCGATGCTTCCTGGAAGCTGGCGCTGCTCCTCGGCGCCGGCCTCGCCTTGGAGGGGCTGGTGTTCCGCCTGCTGGCCGCGCCGCGCCGGCGGGTGGACGAGGCGGCGGCGGCGGAGGGCCGCTGGACCTGGTTGCGGCGCGCGCCGCTGCTGGTGGGGCGGCTGCTGCTCGACCTCGTGCCCATCGCCGGCTTCGCGCTGGCGGCGCTCGGGCTGTTCGGCGTGGTGCGGCCGCTGCCCACCACGCAGCTCGTCGGGCTGACCATCGGGCAGACCTACATCGGCGCGCGCGTGGCGTTCGTGGCGGCGCGCACCCTGTTCTCGCCGCGCTCGCAGCGCCTGCGGCTGATCCCCTGCTCGGACGAGGCGGCCGCCGCGTGGCTGTCCTGGCTGCGGCTGGTGCTGTCGGTGGGCTTGGGCGGCTACGCGCTGGCCGAGGCCGGGCTGCTCTTCGGCCTGCCCTGGGCGGCCTACGACGCCATCATCAACCTGACCCTGCTCGCCATCTCGCTGCTCATGGTGCAGGTGGTGCTGCGGCACCGGCGGGCGGTGGCGGACGCGCTGCGCGCCGCCCCGCTCAAGCCCGGCGAGCAGCCCGACCGCGCCCGCCTCCTGCTGCGCGGCGCGCGCAACCAGTTGGCCAACGTGTGGCACGTGCTGGTGATCCTGTGGCTCTTCGCCGGCTGGGCGGTGTGGGCGCTGGCGCTGGAGAACGGCTTCCAGCGGCTGCTGCGCGGCACGCTCGTGACCCTGCTGGTGGTGGGCATCGGCAAGGCGCTGGACGAGGGCATCTCGCGGCTGCTGGACCGCGCCCTGAGCCCGAGCCCCGGGCTGGCGAAGCGCTACCCCGGCCTGCCCGCCCGCGCCGCGACCTACGTGCCGCTGACCAAGGCCGCGATCTCCGTGCTGATCGGCTGCGCCGGGCTGGTCGTGCTGCTGGAGGCCTGGGGCCTGGACGCGCTGGCGTGGTTCGCGGGCGGCACGCTGGGCGGGCGGCTGCTGGGCACGCTGGTCTCCATCGGCTTCACGCTGCTCCTGGCGCTCCTGGTGTGGGAAGCGGCGAACACCGCCATCCAGCGGCGCCTGGAGCGGCTGTCGCGCGACAGCCACGCGGCGCGCAGCGCCCGCGTCCGCACGCTCCTGCCGATGCTCCGCACCGTGCTCGGCGGCGCCATCCTGGTGTTCGTGGTGCTGAACGCGCTGTCGCAGCTCGGCGTGAACGTGGCGCCGCTGCTGGCCGGCGCCGGCGTGATCGGCGTGGCGGTCGGCTTCGGCTCCCAGACCCTGGTGCGGGACGTCATCACCGGCATCTTCCTGCTGTTCGAGGACGCGGTGGCGGTGGGCGACGTGGTGCAGCTCGGCGGGCTGTCGGGCGTGGTGGAGCACCTGTCCATCCGCGCCATCAAGCTGCGGGCGCAGGACGGCAGCGTCCACATCATCCCGTTCAGCGCCGTCACCACCGTGACCAACATGACGCGCGACTTCGCCTTCGCCGTGCTGGACATCACGGTGAGCTACGCCGAGGACCCGGACCGCGTGGCCGACGCGCTGCGCGAGGTCGGCAAGGAGATCCGGGCGGAGCCGAAGTGGAACGCGCTGATCCGTGACGACATAGACGTGTTCGGCGTGGAGAAGCTGGCCGATTCCGGGGTGATGATCCGCGCCCGCGTGAAGACCGAGCCTTCCGCGCGCTGGAGCGTCGGCCGCGAGTTCAACCGCCGCATCAAGCAGCGCTTCGACGAGCGCGGCATCCAGATCCCCCGCCCGCAGCCGATGGTGATGGTGGAGCGCGCGCCGCCGCCGGAGCCCGAGCCGCCGCAGGGGCAGCCCGCCGGGCATCCGGTGCCGCGGGCGGCGGAGTAGGCGGGATGGAGCTGACCGGCGAGGAGCGGGCGATGCTGGCCGGCGCGCAGGGCGAGGCCGTGCGGCGGGCGCTGGACTACCAGATGGAGGTCGGCCGCTTCTTCGGGGCCGAGCGCTTCGTGCCCATCACCAACGCCCACATGATGGGCGACATCGAGGTGCTGGGCGACGCCGGGCTCGCCTTCCTGCGGGAGGCGCAGGCGCTCGGGGCGCGGGCGCGCGTCCCGGTCACCACCAACGCCCGCTGCGTGGACTTCGCCTGGGCCGACCGCCTGGGCCAAGACCCGGGCGAGTGCGCGAAGGAACGCGAGGTGATCGCGGCGCTGCGGGCGATGGACGTCGTCACGGCGGACACCTGCATCAACTACCAGACGCTCTACCAGCCGCACCTCGGCGAGCGCGTGGCTTGGGGCGACACGGGCACGGTGATCTACGCCAACTCCGTCTTTGGCGCGCGCTCCAACTTCGAGAGCGGGCCGGCGGCGTTGGCGGCCGCGCTCACCGGGCGCACGCCGGAGTACGGCTTCCAACTCGACCGGCACCGCCGGGGCCGCTTCGTGGTGGACCTCTCGGGCGCGACCTTGGGCGACCTCGCCGACTGGGGCGCGCTGGGGAAGATCGTGGGCGAGCGGCACCAGAACTACTACGCGGTGCCGGTCTTCACCGGATTCCGCCGGACGCCGCTGGCCGACGAGCTGAAGCAGCTCGGCTGCGCGCTGGCCTCCTACGGCTCCATGGGCATGTTCCACATGGTCGGCGTGACGCCGGAAGCGCCTTCCGCGGAAGCGGCGCTCGGCGGCGAGGCGCCGTGGGAAAGCTTCGCCGTGTCGGACGCCGACATCGAGGCCGTGTACCGCGCCTACCCGCTCGGCGACGGCGACTGCTCGCTCGTGGTGTTCTCGGGGCCGCAGCTCTCGCTGTTCGAGGTGAAGACCCTGGCCGGGCTGTTCGAGGGGCGGCGCCTGCACGCCGGCACGCAGGTCTTCGTCACCACCTCCAACGGGGTGCGGAGCGCCGCCGAAAAGCTGGGCTACCTCGAGCCGCTGGAGGACGCGGGCGTGGCGGTGCTGGAGGGCGTGTGCTTCTACATCCTCCAGAACCTCTCGCTCCTGCGCGAGCGGAACGGCTGGCGCAACATGATCTCGAACTCGGCCAAGATCGTGAACATCATCGGCGCCCACCGCTTCCGCACCATCCTCCGCCGCACGGCCGACTGCGTGGAGATCGCCTGCACGGGGAGGCTGTCGTGAGCGGCGGCGGGCCGCTGCTCACCATCCGCGTGGAGCGGGCCTTCGGGCCGGCGGTGGAGGGCGAGGCGGTGGTCTCGGCCGAGGGCTTCTCGCCGCGCTACGACCTCGACCGCTGGACGGGCGTCATCACCAAGCCGGGCCACAGGCTGGAAGGCACCAGCATCAAGGACAAGATCTGCTTCTTCCCGACGGCGAAAGGCGGCATCGCGGCCGGGTGGGCGTTCCACGACATCAAGGCGAAGGGCATTTCGCCCATGGCCTACGTGTTCGGCGTGACCAATCCGGTGATGGTGCAAGGCGCCGTGCTGGCCGGCGTGCCGATCACCGAAGGCTGGTCGGAGGACCCGGGGAAGGTGCTGAAAACCGGCGACTGGGTGCGCGTGGACCCGGGCCGGAAGGTGGTCGAGTTGCTGCGCCGCGCGGCGTGAGTCAAGGCTGGAAGCGGTTGCGGATCGTGAGCCGGCCCTCGATCATTTGCCCGTCCTGCATGCCTTTGGAGAACAGGGTGGCGCAATTTGCTTCGAGCGCCGAGGCGACGATGAGGCTGTCGTAGATTCGGTAGCCGCGCCGGGCGCGGCCAAACCGGCCGCGCCGAGGAGCACCCTCGTCGTCCGGCGTCACCGCTCATCGTTTCCTCCTTCGGCGCGTCGGCGGGCTGCTCAGGCGACCGAGTGTTCGAGGACGCCGACGCGCTCCACCTCCATGCGCAGCCGATCGCCGGGGCGCAGCCAGCGCGGCGGGTCGCGGAACGCGCCGACGCCGGCCGGCGTGCCGGTGGCGATCACGTCGCCCGGTTCGAGCGTCGCGAACCGGCTCAGGTAGGCGATCAGCGCCGGCACCGGGAAGATCATGTCGCGCGTGTTCCCGTCCTGCACCAGCTCGCCGTTCAGCCAGCAGCGCACTTGGAGCGCCCAGGGTTCGCCGACCTCTTCCGGCGTGGCGATCCACGGCCCCATCGGGCAGAAGCCGTCCATGCCCTTGGCGAAGGAGGTCTGGGGCGGCGAGATGTCGAACTGGAATTCGCGGGCGCTGACGTCGTCCAGCACGGTGTAGCCGGCCACGTGTTCCAGCGCCCTGGCCTCCGGCACGTCCCGCGCCGCGCGCCCGATCACCACGGCCAGCTCGGCTTCCCAATCGGGTTTCCGCACGGCGGTGGGGATGCGGACCGCGCAGCCGGGCGGCGCCACCGAGGAGCTTGGCTTGAGGAAAATGCGCGGCGCGTCCTGCTTCGGCCCGCCGACCTCGCGCGCGTGCTCGCCGTAGTTGCGGCCGACGCCGATGATCTTGCCGGGCCGCGGCACCGGGGCGAGCAGCTCCACCCCGGCGAGCGGGCGGCGCAGCGGCTCCCGTCCGCGCGCCGCCGCGAAGGCGAGGGCTCGGGCGGCGAGGAGCAGCGACGCGTCGCCGAGCGCGAGGAAGGCGGTCATGTCGGAGGGGACCATCTCCGCAGAAAGGTCCGGCTCGCCGGCGGCGGCGAGCGCCTCTGCGAGCGCCGCGCGGAGGTCAACGATCTCCGAGTCGCCCAGGACGGCACCCAGGCGGGGGCCGCTCAGCCCGTCGCGGTAGCTGACCAGCCGCACGGCCTCGCCTCAGGCCGCCAGGCGCGCGTAGTCGAGCGTGGCCATCACCTGCACGCGCAGGATGAAGCGCGGCTCGTCGGGGCCGTAGTCGGCCACTGCGTTGTGGGTGGTGGCGATGTTGTCCCACATCAGCACGTCGCCCGGCGTCCACTTGTGGGAGTAGAGGTATTTCTCCTGCGACTGGTGGCGGAACAGGACTTCGAGCATGGCGTCGCTCTCCGCCGGCTCCATGCCTTCGATTCGCACCGCGTAACCGGGGTTGCAGTAGAGCACGCGGCGCCCGGTGACGGGGTGGACGCGGAAGATCGGTTGCGAGACGGGCGGCTTGCGGCGGCGCTGCTCCTCCGTGAGCGGCGCGCGGCCGGAGCCGGGGCGCGTCCGCATCATCTCCCAGAACTTGTTGAAGTCGTGGATGGCGGTGCGGCCTTCCAGGCGCCCGCGCACCTCGGCGGGCAGGCCCTCGTAGGCGGCGTGCATGTCGCGGAACTGCGTGTCGCCGAGCGGCCGGCCGTCGCGCACCGGCACGCGCTTGGCGTGCAGCACGTTGGCGAGCGCGATCTCCTCCGAGTAGCTCATGTCCGTGTGCCAGCCCTGGCCGGCGTCGTTCAGGCCGACCGGCTTCCCGTCCTCCTTCATGTTGGAGAGGATCATCACCTCCGGGCGGCCGGGCGCGTGGAAGCTGTTCGCCACGTTGTGCTCGAGCTGGCCGAAGCGGGAGCCGAAGGCGGACAGTTCCGCGGCTTCGAGCGACTGGCCGGGGAAGCACAGCACCCCGCGTTCGCCGAGCGCGCGCAGGATGGTGCGGAAGTCGCCGTCGGAGAGCGGTTGCGACAGGTCCACGCCCTCGACGCGGGCGCCGACGCCCTCCGAGTTCCGGGTTATGCGCATGACGGTCCTCCTCGGCCCTAGGGTCGCCACCCCGGGGCGCGCCGTCAACGGCGGCGCAGGTTC
>CADCTL010000210.1 GCA_902805625.1 uncultured Acetobacteraceae bacterium | reverse complement strand
GAGCTGGCCGGGGCGGGCGCCGGCGGTGGCCGCCTCGGCGGCGCGGTCCTTGAGGGCGGCGTTCTCTTCGCGCAGCGCTTCCGCTTGGCGCCCCTGGCCGGCCAGCGCTTCGCCGAGGCGGCGCGTGGCCGTGGCCTCCCCGGCGGTGGAGCGGGCGCCGAAGTAGTAGCCGAAGACGCCGGCGATGATGCCGTTGACGTAACCGGCGGTGGCGTCGTTCAGCGAGAGGGCTTGGCTGAACAGCAGCAGCGGCAGGCCGACGACCCCGACGATCAGCGCCAGCAGCGCGCGGACGGTGCCTTCCGGGAGGGCGAGGGGGAGTTCGCGCAGGCTCGCCAACTGCTCCGGCGTGGTGCGCGGGTCGCGCAAGAAGGCGAAGGAGCGGGCGGCGAGCCACCACAGGAAGGCGGCGAAAGCGACGCCGATGAGGAAGACCAGGAAGGCCGCGAACTGCGCGGGCGAACCCGACAGCAGGGCGGAGAGGGGCGGCAGCCCTGCGAGCCGCGCGCCCGCCAGCACCAGCAGCGCCGCGGCGCCGGAGAGGAGGATGCGGGCAGGGGTGCGGAGGAGTGGCCAGAGGTTGGAAAGAGGGGAGTCCATGCCAGCGCCTCCGTTTCGGCGCGGGCAGTAAGTTCTGCTTTTGTTCCTATGTCAAGGAATATGTAGGTTCTTGGTCCTATCGTGGGTTGCGGTTGGGCTTCGGAGCGACGGCGTTGCGTGCCGCCGCCTTACTATCTTGCTATCTTACTGCCTTACCTCCTTACTGTTTGTAGGTCCGCTAGCGGGCGCGTCTCGAGTGCTGGCGACGGGAGTATGGCCGTTCAACCTCAACTAAGCGAGCGTCGAGGCGGGGGCTGCCGAAGCCTCGACGCTGCCGCCGGATGCCGGCACGTTCCGAAGCCCGAGCTAATGCGGCAGCCCGAAACCGAAGAGGGCGTAGGAAGGCGCGAACATCCAAGGATCAAGCCAGTCGGGCGCTGGGAAACTTTGCCTTTGAGTTCGGCCAGGTCGGCTTCAACGCGGCGTAGGCGATAGTCCGGGCCGCGAAATAACGCTCCGATCCTGCCGAGCGCGGTTTTCACCTCGCGCAACTCGGCTCCGAATGCTGCGGCCTGCTGGTCCAGCATACCGCCATTAGCGGAGCCGCCGCCTTAACCGGTGAGCTTGGCCTTGCGCCTCATGCCATCGCGGCTGACCAAATTCCCGTCGCTCACGGCCGCTTTTCGCCCATCGCTTCGAGGACTTTGGCGGCGCTTGCGAGGCTTATGGCGGCGGCGGGGGCCGAAACCCGGTCGCCGCGCCATCCCTGGCCTTTCCGCTAAGCCCATCGAGGCCGGCCGCCAGCCTCTGCACGGCGGTCGCAAGGGCGTCCGCCGAGTGGGCGACTCTCAATGACGTCGTCGCGCGTCCCGATCGGTTCGGGCGCGCCGCCATCCATCAGGCCGCCCGCTTGGCCTGGATCAGCCCCTGTTCCACCAGCGCCTCCGCTATCTGCACCGCGTTCAGCGCCGCGCCTTTGCGGAGGTTGTCGGACACGCACCAGAAGGCGAGGCCGTTGGGCACGGTGGGGTCGCGGCGCAGGCGCGAGACGTACACCGCGTCCTCGCCGGCCGACTCGCTGGACGTGACGTAGCCGCCATCCTCGCGCCGGTCCACGAGCTGCACGCCGGGCGCATCGCGCAGGAGGTCGCGGGCCTGTTCCTCGTCTATGGGGTTCTCGAACTCGACGTGGATCGCCTCGGCGTGGCCGACGAACACCGGCACGCGGACGCAGGTGGCGACCACGGCGATGTCCGGGTCGAGGATCTTCCTGGTCTCCACCGCCATCTTCCATTCTTCCTTGGTGGAGCCGTCGTCCATGAAGCGGTCGATGTGGGGGATGCAGTTGAAGGCGATGGGCTTGGTGAACTGCTCCGGCTGGGCCTGGTCGTTCACGTACACGGCGCGGGTCTGGTTGAAGAGCTCGTCCATGCCCTCCTTCCCGGCGCCGGAGACGGACTGGTAGGTGGCGACCACCACGCGGCGGACGCGGGCCGCGTCGTGCAGCGGCTTCAGCGCCACCACCATCTGGATGGTGGAGCAGTTCGGGTTGGCGATGATGTTGCGCTTGGAGAAGCGCTTGAGGGCCTGCGGGTTCACCTCCGGCACCACCAGCGGCACGTCCGGCTCCATGCGGAAGTGGCTGGTGTTGTCGATCACCACGCAGCCGGCCGCGGCGGCGCGCGGGGCGTGGACCGCGGACACGGAGGCGCCCGGCGAGAACAGGCCGATGTCCGTGCCGCGGAAGTCGAACTTTTCCAGGTTCTGGACCTTGAGCGTGCCCTTCTCGCCGAACG
Organism: uncultured Acetobacteraceae bacterium; assembly: GCA_902805625.1. Taxonomy (GTDB): domain Bacteria; phylum Pseudomonadota; class Alphaproteobacteria; order Acetobacterales; family Acetobacteraceae; genus Craurococcus. The sequence goes on along the minus strand of CADCTL010000210.1, from coordinate 41,957 downwards.
ACACCTCCGATCCGGTGGAGCGCCCGGACGCCAACGCCACCACCTCGCCCACCGGGAAGTCGCGCTCCGCCAGGGTCTTGAGGATCTCGCGCCCGACCGCTCCGGTGGCGCCGACGACCGCGACCCTGAATGCCATGACCCGCTCCTGAAACCTGCGACGAGCCCGGACACCCGCCGGGCCCGTGTGAATAGGCGCGGGAGGGGGCGGCGTTCAAGCGGCGCGGGTGGCCGGCGATGCCCGGGGGACTCCAACAATCCGGGGTCGCCGCTATGTGAACGCTCGGCCGCCGGGTGTCCGAGCATGGCTGCCCCTTGCCCGTCGCGGAAAACGCCGCGGCGCGCGGGGGACGAAACGGGAGGACTCGATGAGAGCAGCGAAGGCATTGTTGGGCGCCGGGCTATTCCTGGCGGCCGGCGCGACGGGGCTCGTGGCGCAGCCGCAGCCGCGGCAGGACCAACGGCCGGTCCAGCCGCCGGCCGTGGCGCCGGGCGGGGCTGCCCCCGGCGAGACCTCGCCTTCGGTACGGCCGCCGCCGCCCGGCCCCGCGCCCACCGCGCAGGGCGGCAATCTCGACCGTTTGCAGCAGTTCCGCACGACGGGCACCGCCATGCAGATGGAAACGGTGCCGCAGGACGGCCGCCGCGCCGACGCGCTGCGCCGCAACCTGGAGCGCATCAAGCTGCCGGAGGGCTTCCGCATCGAACTCTACGCCGTGGTGCCGGACGCGCGGCACATGGCGGTGGGCGCTTCCGGCGTGGTGTTCGTGGGCACGCGCAAGACGCGCGTGTGGGCCGTGACGGACCGCGACCGCGACCGGGTGGCCGACGAGGTGAAGGTCTTCGCGCCGTCCGTCGGGTTCAGCGTGCCGAACGGGCTGTGCTTCTCGCCGGACGGCATCCTGTACGTGATCGAGCACAACCGCGTCCTCGCCTTCCCCGCCGCCGAGTTCTTCTACGAGGGGCCGGACGTCGCGGCCGAGACGGTGGCGGCCCAGGGCCAGCTCATCCCCGCGTCGGAGGAGAGCTTCAACCACGGCGCCCGCGTGTGCCGGATCGGGCCGGACAACAAGCTCTACATCTCGCTCGGGCAGCCCTTCAACGTGCCGCCGCAGAGCAAGCTGGAGGTGTACAACCGGGTCGGCATCAGCGGGATCGTCCGCATGGACCGCGACGGCAAGAACCGCGAGGTCTACGCGCGGGGCATCCGCAACAGTGTCGGCATCGCCTTCCGGCCCGGCACCCAGGAGCTGTGGTTCACCGACAACCAGGTGGACGGCATGGGCGACGACATCCCGAACGGCGAGATCAACCGCATCACGGCGCCGGGGCAGAACTTCGGCTTCCCTTGGTACGGCGGCGGCACCACCCGGACCAAGGAATACGCCAACGCCCAGCCGCCGGCGGACGCGGTGAAGCCCGTGGTGGAGACGCAGAACCACGCGGCCGACCTCGGCATCACCTTCTACGACGGGCGGATGTTCCCCGAGGAGTACCGCGGCGCGATCTTCAACGCCCAGCACGGCTCGTGGAACCGCACCACGCCGGTCGGCGCCCGGGTGATGGTGACGTTCCTCAACGCGGACGGCACCGTGCGCGAGCACAAGCCCTTCGCCGAGGGCTGGCTGGACGAGGAAACCAACGAGTATCTCGGCCGGCCGGTGGACGTGGCGACGCTGCGCGACGGCTCCCTGCTCGTGTCCGACGACATGGCGGGCGCGATTTACCGCATCTCCTACGACCGGCAGCGGTGACGACGCGTCCCGCGGCCCTCGCGGCCATGCTGGTGTTGGCGGGGGCCGGCGTGGCCCCCGCGCAGGAGCCTGCAGCGTCGTCGGGCGACCCGCGCGCCGGGCGGCGCTTGGCGGGGGCGCAGTGCGCGGCTTGCCACGGCAACGACGGCATCGCCGTGCTGCCGGAAGCGCCGAACCTTGCCGGGCAGAAGGCCGGCTACACCGCCGCGCAGCTCCAGCACTACCGCAGCGGCGAGCGGAAGCACGAGTTGATGACAGTGGTGTCGCAGGCGCTGACGGACGCGCACATCGCGGATCTCGCCGCTTGGTACGAGGCGATCGAGGTGCAAGCGACGGTGCCGGGCCGCCGTTAGCCCGCCCTTTGCGGGCCGCGGGAGGGTGGCGGCGAGCCTCGAACGCCGCTTTGCTGATCCGGCCGTGTCCTGAGCGCCCCGGCGCAGCGGCCCACGGGTGAGGAACGCCATGCTGCACGCCATCGTCCTCGGCGCCGCCGCCGGCGGCGGCTTTCCGCAATGGAACTCGGCCGGGCCGGGCTGCCGGCGCGCGCGGGCCGGCGATCCGGCGGCTCCGCCGCGCACCCAGACCTCCTTGGCCGTGTCCACGGACGGGCGGCGTTGGGTTCTGCTGAACGCCTCGCCCGACCTGCCGGCGCAGCTCAGGGCGACTCCCGCCCTGCATCCCCGGCCGGAGGGCGGCGCCGTTCGCCATTCGCCGATCGCCGCCGTGGTGCTGACGGGCGCCGAGGTGGACACGGTCGCCGGTCTGCTGAGCCTCCGCGAGCGGCACGCCTTCGCCGTGTACGGCGCCGAGCCATCGCTGGCGGTGCTGGCGGAGAACCCGATCTTCGGGGCGCTCGACCCGGCGTTGGTGCCGCGGCGACGCTTGCCGCTCCACGAGGGCTTGGCCCTGAGGGACGCGGCGGAGGGCGATCTCGGCCTTCGCGTCGAGGCTTTCGCGGTGCCGGGGAAGGTGCCGCTGTTCCTGGAAGAAGGCGGCGCCGATCCGGGCCGCGCCGACGACGGGGAGACGATCGGGCTCCGGCTTTCGACCGGGGAGGGCGAGGCGCTGTTCTTCATCCCCGGCTGCGCGGCCATGACGGACGCCTTGCGGGAGCGGCTGCGCGGCGCGGCCTGCGTGTTGTTCGACGGCACGCTCTGGCGGGACGACGAGATGGTCCGTGCCGGGGCGGGGGCGAAGACCGGGGCGCGCATGGGGCACATGAGCGTGGACGGGCCGGGCGGGACGCTGGCCGCCTTTGAAGGGCTCGGCGTGCGGCGGCGGGTGTTGATCCACCTGAACAACACCAACCCCGTGCTGCTGGCCGACAGCCCGGAGCGCGCGGCCGCCGAAGCTGCGGGCTGGGAGGTGGCGGAGGACGGGATGGAACTGCGGTTGTGAAACCTTCCGCCCCGCCGCGGACTTGCTCCCCTGGCGGCCTCGCCCATCTCCGGGCGGGCGAACGACGTCGGGAGAAGAACGGATGCTGATGATGCGATGCAACCCCCTCAACCCCCTGGGCCTGCCGATGGCGGTGGCCGGGACCGCGATGGGCGGGATGGCGATGATGGCGGCGGTGGGGCCGTTCCTGGCCGGCTTGGGCGTCGGGGCCGCGCTGGTCGGCGGGTCCGTGCTGGCGCGCAAGGCGATGCAGCGGCGCGATAGCTGGCGCGACGACGACGGCATGGGCTCGGATTTGGGCAGCGCCACCGGCATGGGCTCGCCCTTGGAGCCCGGCGACGACGCGACCCGCCCGACGGCGCCGCCGCTCTAGCGACCCGGCCGCGCGGCGCCGGGTGGCAGGCCCGGCGCCGCCGCGCTAGGCCCCGAGCGCGGGGGTGTCCCGCGCGGAGGCGGGGCATGGACGGCGAGGGCGAAGTCCGGATCGAACTGCGCGACCGGCCGGACGGCGGGCGGGTCGGGTTCGTCTCGATCGCTGCCAAACACCGGCTGAACCTGCTGGACGCCGGGCTGATGCGGCGCTTCTCCGAAGCCATGGCCGGGCTTTCCGCCGACGGCGAACTGCGCGCGGTGGTGCTGGCCGGTGCCGACGCCCGGCCCTTCGTCGGCGGGGCCGACATCCGGGAGATGGCGGCGATCCCGGACCCAGACGCGGCGCGGGCCTTCATCGAGCTGGTCCACGGCTGCTGCCGGGCGGTGCGGGACTGCCCGGTGCCGGTGATCGCGCGGATCAAGGGCTACGCCCTCGGCGCCGGGCTGGAACTGGCCGCGGCCTGCGACCTCCGCATCGCCGCCGCCGGCGCGCGCTTCGGGATGCCCGAAGTCCGCGTCGGCATCCCGAGCGTGGTGGAGGCGGCGCTGCTGCCCGGATTGATCGGCTGGGGGCGGACGCGCCGCTTGCTCCTCCTGGGCGAGATCATCGGCGCGGCGGAGGCCTTGGAGTGGGGCTTGGTCGAGCGGGTGGTGCCCGCGGCGGGGCTCGACGGGGCGGTGGAGGAGTGGCTGGGGCACCTCGGAAGCGCCGGCCCCCTAGCCTTGCGCGCGCAGAAGGCGCTCATGCGGGAATGGGAGAACCTGCCGACGGACCGCGCGGTAGCCGCCGGCATCGAGGCCTTCGCCCGGTCGTGGTCGGGCGACGAGCCCGCGCGGATGATGCGCGGATTCCTCCACCGCCCCCGGCCGGGGGCGGGGAGCGGCGGGGGGACGGGATGAGGCGTCACGACCGGTCGCCCGCGGTCCGCTCCGGAGCTAAGTCTTCGATTTGACTTGTGATTCGCCCGGGTAATCCGAACTGGTTACACCCACATCAGCTTCCCGAGCCCGCGCCGAACCGCCGGGCGCGGCGGGATCGCGCGCGGTGCGTGGTTCCGGCTGATCGAAAGAATGCCCATGGCGCAGCGCGCTGCCCGCGTTGAGGTTTTGCCGCCACCGACGACGGACCGCCCGTTCGCCGGGACGCCGGAGGAGCTCGGACCCGACTGGCTCATCCTCCGGGATTGCCGCCTCGGCGCGACCGCCAGGGGCGGCTTGGCGTCCGTTCTGCTGCACCCGGCGCGCGGCGTCGCGGTGCTGGACATCCTGCCCTCCAGAACGCCGGGCGCGGCCGAGGCGGTGCGCGCCAGGTTGTACGCGGCCCGCTTCCCCGCGATCTTCGCGGGCCACCTGCCGGTGGTCCATCTGCAAGCGACATCGCGGCAGATGCCGTTCCTCCCCTCGCTGCTGGAGGACGCCTTCGCCGCGCAGCCGCCGTTGAGCCTGCCCGGCGGCGACGCCTGGGTCGGCGTCGCGGCGCGGGCGCTGACGGCGGAGCACCCGGTTCCTCGCCCCGAACCGCAGCGGTCCCGCAGCGCCGCCATCGGCGGCCGACGACGCCGGCGGGGCGCGGCGGCCATGCGGACGGCCGGAGCGGTGCTGGTGTGCCTCGCGGCGCTCGGCGGCCTGTTGTCTCTGGTGCTCGGGACGGCAACTGAGTCCGAGTTGGCCCCCGCGTCGGTCGCCGGCGTTTCGCCGGTGGAAGAGGCCAGCCCGTGGTGGCCTTCGCTTCCAGAACCTCGGCCCGCGGCGGAGCCCGTCCCGGCCTCGCCATCCCCCGCCCCGTCGCGCACCGAGGCCGAAGCGACCGCGCCGGCTTCGGAGCAGCCTTCGCTCGCCCCGCCTCCGCCCCTGGTCGAAGCTTTGCCGCTGCCGCCCCAGCGCGCGGCCCCTTCGCCCCGGCGGCCGGACGCCGTCGCGCCGCCGGCCAGGAAAGCGCCCGAGAGGACTCCGCCCCGGCGTCAGCAGGAGGCCGGGGATATCCCAAGCCTGGGGAGAGCCGCGCCGCCGCCGGAGGTCGCGCCGGATCGCTGCCGCCGCGTTTCGGCGCTCGTCGGGTCGGGGGCGCCGCTCGGCGACGCGGACATGCGGTTCTTCAACGAGGCCTGCATCCGCTGGTAGCGCCGCCGCTCCGCGCCGGCGGTCAGCCGGGTTCCGAATCCAGCGCGTAGCCGGCGGAGCGGACGGTGCGGATCACGTCCTCCTCGCCCGGCCCGTTCACCGCCTTGCGGAGGCGGCGGATGTGGACGTCCACCGTGCGCGGCTCGACGTGGATGTCGCGGCCCCACACGGCGTCCAGCACCTGCTCGCGGCTGAATACGCGGCCCGGGTGCTGCATGAGGAACTCCAGCAGGCGGTACTCCGTCGGGCCGAGGTGCAGCGGCCGGCCGGCGCGCGACACGCGGTGCGCGTCTTGGTCCAGCAGGAGGTCGCGCCAGGACAGGACGCCGCGCGTGGCGACCGCGCCGGAGCGCCGGAGCAGCGCGCGGATGCGGGCCAGCAAGCTGTCCATGGCGAAGGGCTTGGAGATGTAGTCGTCGGCGCCCGTGTCGAGCGCCCGCACCGCGTCCTGGTCCTCCGTGCGCGCCGTCACCATGATGATCGGCAGGTCGCGCGTGCCGGGGCGGCGGCGGAGCTGGCGGCAGACCTCGATGCCGGAGAGCGCGGGCAGCATCCAGTCCAGCAGCACGAGGTCGGGCCGGCCCTCGGCGACGCGCAGCAGCGCCTCCTCGCCGTCGCCGGCCTCGTCCACGCGGAAGCCCTGCTTCTCCAGGTTGTAGCGCAGCAGGGTCAGCAGCGGCACCTCGTCCTCGACGACGAGGATGGTGGGCTTCGCCACGCCCTGGACGGTGTCCGGCATCGAGGCGGCGCCCTCAGCCCAGCGGCCGGACCACGGCCGAGGCCGACATGTCGGCCTTGGGGCGGTCGTCGGGCAGGCTTTCGCCGCGCACGGCGTAGTGGACGGTCTCGGCGATGTTGGTCGCGTGGTCGCCGATGCGCTCCAGGTTCTTCGCCACGAAGAGGAGGTGGGTGGCGGCGGTGATGTTGCGCGGGTCCTCCATCATGAAGGTCAGCATCTCCCGGAAGATGCCGTTGTAGATCTCGTCCACCGGCTCGTCGTTCGCCCAGACCTCGTCGGCCTTGGCGGCGTCGTCGTTCACCAGGGCGTCGATGGCGTCCTTCAGGTTGGCTTGCACCATCCGGGCCATGCGCTGGAAGCCGTTGAGGCTGCCGAAGGCGGGCAGCTCCGCGAGCACGATGCTGCGCTTGGCGGCGTTGCGGGCGTAGTCGCCGATGCGCTCCAGCCCGTGGCAGATCTTGAGGCAGGCCACGATGAGCCGCAGGTCCGCGCCCACCGGCTGGCGCAGCGCCAGGATGCGGATGCAGAAGGCTTCGACCTCGCGCTCCAGCGCGTCGATCGCGGCGTCGCGCTGCACCACCTCGGCGGCGAGGTCGGTGTCGTGCCGCACAAGGGCCAGGGCGGCGTCGGCCACCTGCCGCTCCGCCAGGCCGCCCATGCGCACGATCATCTCCCGCAGGCGGCGCAGCTCCTCGGAGTAGCTGCGCACCGTGTGCTCCTGCATCTGCTCCATGCCCTGGGCTCCTGGGCTCAGCCGAAACGGCCGGTGATGTATTCCTGCGTCTTCGGATGCCTGGGCGCGGTGAAGAGCTGCGCCGCAGGCGCCACCTCGACCAGTTCGCCGAGGTAGAAGAACGCCACCTGGTCGGCGCAGCGCGCCGCCTGCTGCATGTTGTGGGTGACGATGGCGATGGTGAAGTCGCGCTTCAGCTCGTCGATCAGCTCCTCGATCTTCGAGGTGCTGATCGGGTCGAGGGCGGAGGTCGGCTCGTCCAGCAGGATCACTTCCGGCCGCACCGCGATGGAGCGGGCGATGCAGAGGCGCTGCTGCTGCCCGCCCGAGAGGCCGAGGGCGGAGGTGTGGAGCCGGTCCTTCACCTCGCCCCAGATGGCGGCGCGGGACAGCGCCCACTCCACCCGCTCGTCCATCTTGGCCTTGGGCAGCTTCTCGTGGAGGCGCACGCCGAAGGCGATGTTCTCGTAGATGGTCATGGGGAAGGGGGTGGGCTTCTGGAAGACCATGCCGATCTTCGAGCGCAGCTCGTTGGTTTCCACGTCGGGGCCGATGATGTTCTGTCCGTCCATCAGCACCTCGCCCGTCGCGCGCTGGCCGGGGTAGAGGCTGTACATGCGGTTCAGCACCCGCAGGAGGGTGGATTTGCCGCAGCCGGAGGGTCCGATCATGCCCGTCACCTGCCGGTCCGGCAGGTCGAGGTTGATGGCCTTGAGGGCGCGGTTGTCGCCGTAGAAGAAGTCGAGGTTGCGGATGGCGACGCGGGCGTTCGCGCTCAGCGCGGCGGAGGACTTCGCCTGCAAGCCGCCGAAGCCGGACGTGGCGGGCTGGATTTCCTTGGTGGCGGCGGTGGCGCTCATGCGCGGCATCTCCATTCGGTCAGCGGCGGCGCCGCAGCAGGACCCGTGCGACGATGTTGATGGCCAGCACGCCGAGCGTCACGAGCAGGGCGCCCGACCACGCGATGGCGATGAGGTCCGGGAAGCCGGAGTTGGCCTGCTGGTAGATGGCGATGGGCAGGCTCGCCATGGCGCTGCCGAGGTCGAGCGACATCACCGAGTTGCCGAAGCTGGTGAGCAGCAGCGGCGCCGTCTCGCCGGCGATGCGCGCCACGGCGAGCAGGATGCCGGTGGCGATCCCCGAGATGGCGGCGCGGTAGCAGACCAGGGTGATCATCTTCCACTTCGGCGCGCCCAGCGCGATCACCGCCTCGCGCAGCGTGTTGGGGATGAGCTGGAGCATGTCCTCGGTGGTGCGGACCACCACCGGGATGACGATGATGGCCAGCGCGACGACGCCCGCCCACCCCGAAAAGCCGCCGAGCGGCAGCACCACGAGCTGGTAGACGAACAGGCCGATGAGGATGGATGGGGCCGATAACAGCACGTCCGACACGAAGCGGACCGCGTTGCCGAGCGCCGAGCCCCGCGCGTACTCCGCGAGGTAGGTGCCCACCAGCAGGCCGATCGGCGTGCCGATGAGGGTGGCGAGCACCGTGTGGATCAGGGTGCCGACGATGGCGTGGCTGAGCCCGCCCTTGGGCGCGGTCTCGTCGCCGTAGGTGGTCGGCTCGAACTCCTTCGTCAGCACCGTCCAGTCCAGCGCCGCCAAGCCGCGCCAGAACAGCGTGAACAGCAGGGACGCCAAGAAGAACAGCCCGATCGCCGTGGCGCCGATGCACAGCCAGCGGACGAGGGCGTCCACCAGGCGGCGGCGGCGGCCGAGGGCGCGGGCGACCTCCTGGTCCCTGGCGGGCGCGTGGGCGAGGCCGTCGGCGGTTGTTGCGCTCATGGGTTCAGGTCTTCAGCCGCGGCCGCAGCAGGTAGCGCGACACCGCGAGCACGACGAAGGAGATGACGAAGAGCAGGAAGCCGAGCGCCAGCAGGGAGGACTGCTTGAGGCTGCCCATCAGGCTTTCCGGGAACTCCATGGCGACGATGGAGGCGATGGTGGTGGAGGGGTCGAAGAGCGACTGCGGCAGGCGGTTGGCGTTGCCGATGACGAAGGTGACGGCCATCGTTTCGCCCAGCGCGCGGCCGAGGCCGAGCATTATGCCGCCCACCACCGAAATGCGCGTGTAGGGCAGCACCACGCCGCGCACCACCTCCCACCGCGTCGCGCCGAGGCCGTAGGCGCTCTCCTTGAAGACGGGCGGCACCTGCGTGAACACGTCGCGCATGGTGGCGGCGATGAAGGGCAGGATCATGATGGCCAGCACCAGGCCGGCGGTGAACAGGCTGGTGCCCGCGAAGGAGCGGCTCTCGAACAGAAAGCCCACCAGCGGGATGGAGCCCAGGGCGTCGCCGATGGTGAGCTGGATGTTCTGCTGCACGAAGGGCACCAGCACGAACAGGCCCCACATGCCGTAGATGATGGAGGGGATGGCGGCCAGCAGCTCGATCGCCGTGGCGATGGGCTGGCGCAGCCACTCCGGCGCCAGCTCGGTGAGGAAGAAGGCGATGCCGAAGGCGACCGGCACGGCCAGCAGGATGGCCAGTATGGCGCTGATGATCGTGCCCAGCACGGGCACCAGCGCGCCGTAGGACTCCCGCCCCTCCACCGGGTTCCAGTCCGCGCTCCACAGGAAGCCGGCGCCGAACTCCCGGAAGGCCGGCAGCCCCCCGATGAACAGGGTGACGATGATGGCGCCGAGCAGCAGCAGCACGAACAGCCCGGCGCCGCGGCACAGGGACTCGAAGACGCGGTCGCCCATGCTGGTGCCGCCGCGCCGCCCGGGGCGGCCGGTCATCGGGAGCGGAGAGGTGACGGCTTGCTGCAATGCGGTTCGTCCCGATGGGCGTCAGAGCGGAAACCAGAGACGCGCACCCCGGTTTCGCGGTCGGCGATGGGCCGTCAGGCGCTCCAGACCTGTTGCCCGCTGGGCGCCTTCACGTTGCTCCAAGCGGCGCGAATGGCGGTGTGCACGGGATCGGGCAGGGGGATGTACTCGAGCCGCCGCGCGGCGTCCCCGCCGTTCTTGAACGCCCAATCGAAGAATTTCATGGTGTTGCGGCTGGCCTCGACCTTGTCGGCGGGCGGGTTGGTCGGCAGCAGGACGAAGGTGGGCGAGACGATCGGCCACACGGTCGGGCCGCTCAGGTCCACAAGGTCGGCGGCGAAATTGGGCGCGTTCCAGTCGGCGGTGTTGGCCGCCGCCATGAAGGCGGGCATCTCGGGCTTGACGAAGGCGCCCGACTTGTTGCGGAGCTGCGTCGTCACCAAGCGGTTGACGGTGGCGTAGGCGTTCTCGGTGTAGCCGATGGCGCCCGGCGTGTTGCGGACGGTGTTCGCCACGCCCTCGTTGCCGCGGGCGCCCTGGCCGCCCGGCCACTGCACGGAGGTCGCGGCGCCGGGGCCGTTCTTCCAGGCGTCGGACACGCGGGACAAGTAGGTGGTGAACACGAAAGTCGTGCCGGACGCGTCGGCGCGGTAGGTCGGCGCGACCGGGATGTTCGGCAGGCGGACCTCACGGTTCAGCTCGGCCAGCTTGGGGTCGTTCCAGCGGGCGATGCGGCCGAGGAACAACTCGACCAGGATCTCGGGCGTCAGGCGGAGCTGCTGGTCCTGCACGCCGGGCAGGTTCACGATCAGCACCACCGAGCCCATGACGGTGGGGAATTGCAGCAAGTTGCCTTGCCGCAACTGGTCCGCCGACAGCGGCGCGTCGGACGCGCCGAAATCCACCGTGCGGTTGGTGATCTGGTTGATGCCGCCGCCGGAGCCGATGGATTGGTAGTTCAACTGGACGCCTGCGGCCTCGCGCGCCGCTTGGCCCCAACGCTCGTAGACCGGACGCGGGAAGCTGGCGCCGGCGCCAGTGATCTGCGCTTGCTGGGCGGACGCGATGCGGGGCGCGAGCAAGGAGCTCGCCGTGGCCGCCGAGGCGGCCAGCAAGAAGGTGCGTCTTTGCACGGGTGTCTCTCCGTTGTCCGCCGGTCCTTGGAAAGGGACCTCGGGGCGGTTGGCGTCCTACGTAGACGCCCGGAGAGGCGGATTCTTTGCAGAATGATGAAGCTTATATGACAGTCTGCCTGGACGACCTCAGGCGGTCGTCCGTGCGACCGACAGTCCGCGTTCCGCGCCGTCGGCGGCGGCCGCCAGCCTCGAAACCCTGATCAGGCGCGGCAGCACCGGGGCGAGGACCCGCGTGCTGCCGCGTGACCGTTCAGGTTTCCCAGATCGGGCGCCCGCTGGGGTCCTTGGCGCGGCGCCAGACCGTCTCGACCGCGGGGATCGCAGCCTTCGGGATACCTTCGTAGCCAAGCTCATGCGCCGAGGCATAGCCGTGGTCGAATGCCCAATCGAAGAACTTGAAGGTGTTGCGGGCCGATTCGACCTTCTCGGCGGTCGGGTTCTCGGGGACCAGGGCGAAGTTCGCGCCCAGGATCGGCCAAGCCCCGGCGGCCGCTTCGTCCACCAGGTCCACATTGAAGCCCGGCGTGTTCCAGTCCTCGGCCTCGGCCGCCTTTGCGAAGGAGGCGTGGTCGGCCTTCACGAACTCCCCGGCCCGGTTCTGCAAGGACACCGAGGAGAAGCCATTGGCCTTGACGGTGGTGACGCCGCCGTAGCCGATGGCGCCGGGCGTGCCCTTCACCTTCGCCGCCAAGGCGTCCAGCCCCTCGACCTCGGCGCCCTTGCCCTGCGGCCACTGCACGGTCGTGCCCGCGCGCGGGCCGGCCGCCCAGGCCTCAGACCCCCGGCTCAGGTAGGTGGTGAACAGCAGGTTGGCGCCCGAAGCCTCCAAGCGATGCACCGGCATGATGTTGGTGGCGGGCAGGTTAACGCCGCCGTTGTGCGCCTTGATCTTGGCGTCGTTCCATTTGGTGATCTTGCCGAGGAAGATGTCGGCCAGCAGCTCTCCGGTGAGGCGGAGCTGGCCGTCGGCGACGCCCGGCAGGTTCACGAAGGGCAGCACGGGCGTGAGGACGGTCGGGAACTGGATGAGTTGGTATTCGCGCAGCATGGCGGGGCGCCGCGGGTAGTCCACGCTGGCAAAGTCGATCTGCCGGTTCTTCAGCTGATCGAGCGCGGCGGCTCCGCCGTTCTGCTCGTAGGAGACTTTGACGTTCGCGCCGGCCGCGGCCAGTTCGATCCACTTCTGGTACACCGAGCGCGGCAGCGCGGATCCCGCCCCGGCGACGCTACCCGCCTGCGCGAGCGCGGTGCGAGCAACGAACGGAAGAACGGCGGCGGCACCCGTGGCCAGCAACAAGGAACGTCTCTGCACGAGCTTCTCTCCATCGGTGAGGTCCGGGCAGGGCTCGCGCGGACTCGGTCCGCTCAAATGACCATGAGTGATAGTGCAAATACGGGAGCGAGCTTTTACGTATATCAACCTGTAGACAATGCTGCGGAGGTTTTGACGGCTGGGCGCGCCTCGCCCGAGCCCGCCGACTGCGCCTTGCTGCCCGAGCGGTTCGGCGTCGCAGCGGGGCGCGGTTCGACCGTTCGCTTGTGTGCCGGCGACCCTCGTCCCGGCACGGCAACGCCGAAGGCGCGGGCGCCCGTTCGGGCGGTCCCGCGCCTTGTCTCGCCATGGTGGACATCTCGATATCTCTCCCGCCGTGCGTCCAGCGGCGGGAGGGAGGCTCGGAGAGTGCCGGGTTCAGGCTCCCCAGATCGGGCGCCCGCTGGGGTCCTTGATGTTCACCCAGGACTCATGCACGGCCTTGTTGAGCGCGTCCGGCAACGAGGCGTTGCCCATGCGGCGCACGATGTCGTCGCCCTTGTTGAAGGCCCAGTCGAAGAACTTCATCGTGTTGCGGATGGCCTCGACCTTCTCCGCGGGCGGGTTGGTGCACATGACGGTGTAGCACGGCCCTATGACCGGCCACACGTTCGCGCCGTCCAAGTCGATCATGTCCACGATGAACCCGGCCCGGGTCCAATCCGTCGCGTCGATGGCGGCGTAGAAGTTGGGCCGCTCTGGCTTCACGAAGTTGCCGGAGTGGTTCCGGAGCTGCGTCGTAGTGAGGTTCTTGGGGGCGGCGTAGGCGTTCTTGACGTAGCCGATGGCGCCCGGCGTGGCCTTCACCGCCTCGGCGATGCCGGCGTTCAGGATCGCGCCCTTGCCCACGGGCCACTGCACCACGTTGCCGGCCTTCGGGCCGTTGCGCCACGCTTCGGACGCGCGGGACAGGTAGGTGGTGGTCATCAGGGTCGTGCCGGTGCTGTCACTCCGGTAGATCGGCGCCACCGGCAAGTCCGGCAACGCCAAGCCGGGGTTGTGCTCCTTGAACTTGGGGTCGTTCCACTTGGTGATCTTGCCCATGTAGAGGTCGGCGATGCAATCACCGGTCAGCCGGAGCTGGTCCTTCGCCACGCCGGGCAGGTTCACGATGAACACGACCGGGCCCACCATGGACGGAAACTGCATCAGGCCCTTTTCCCGGAGCCGGCCGACCGAGGTCGGCGCGACCGTGGCCGCGAAGTCCACCACGCGGTCGGCGACCTTCGAGAGGCCCTCGCCGGAGCTGGTTCCTTCGTAGGCCATCTTGATGCCGGTCGGGCCGACACCGGCCTCGCTCCAAGCCTCGAAGACCTGACGCGGGAAGGTGGCGCCGCAGCCCTTGATCTGGGTCTGCTGCGCGAAGGCCGAACGCCCGAACAGACCGGCGCCGGCGAGGGTGGCGGAAGCGGCGAGAACAGAACGTCGATTCATGCGGAACTCTCTCTCGGCGGCCGGCGGGACGTGCCCGATAACCGGCCGTATTGTTGCGACAAGGGTATTATTTAGCGCATCGTCGAGACGTGATGGCCAGCGGTTTTTCTCCTAAAAAATGAGATTGCCAGCCGGTAGTTCTACCTGAAATCCCCTAAGGGTTTGCTCAAGGCGCCCAGCCCGGTCGCCGTTTCGCGCGGAAGGCTTCGAGCCCTTCCCGCCCCTCGGCCGAGGCGCGCTGCATCCAGCTCTCGTGGGCCAGCGCGGCCATCTGCCGGGCGTCCAGCTTGAGGCCGCTCGCCCCCAGGAAGCTGTCCTTGGTCACGGCGCAGGCGCCGGGCGCGGAGAGCAGCGTTTCGCCCAGGACGTCGGACAGGCGCTGCTCGATCCGGTCCTCCGGGACGACCTCATGCACCAGCCCGATCCGCAGCGCCTCCTCGGCGCCGAACCGCTCCCCGGTGAGGGCGTAGCGCCGGGTGTGGCGCAGGCCCATGGCGTGGACCATGTGGGTGGAGATCGGGGTGGGGGCGACGCCGACCCTCACCTCCGTCAGGCCGAACAGCGCCCTTGGCGTCGCCAGCGCCACGTCCACGCAGCAGACGAGGCCGCAGCCGCCGCCGAAGCAGGCGCCGTGCACCACGGCCAAGGTCGGGCGGGGAAACTCGTTCAGCTCCTGCATGGCGGTGGTGGTGGCGAGGGAGGCCTGGAAGGCGCGCTCCGGCGGGTACTCGGCCGCCCGCGCCAACCAATCGAGGTCCGCTCCAGCCTGGAAGTGCTTGCCCGCGCCCCGGACCACCAGGGCGCGCACCGCTCGGTCCGCGCGCAGCCGCCGCACCCCGTCGATGAGGGCGTGCAGCAAGTCTTCGTCGTAGGCGTTGCCGCGCTCCGGCCGGTTGAGGGTGGCCGTGGCGACGCCGCGGGCGTCCACGTCGAGCAGCACAGGCGAATCCGTCATGGGTCAACTCCGTCCCGGGGTGGGGGCCCATCCTCCCTTCGGCCGCCTCGGGTTGACAGGGGGAGCGGCGAGCCGGAACGCTCCGGCGCCGCGCCACGGTGAGGACGCACCCATGCCGCCACCGCTTGGTCCCGGTCGCCCCGCTCAACCCGAAGCGGCGCCGCTTGCTGCCGGGCTCGGCCGTCGCATCTTGCCCGCCGTCCTCGCCGCGACGGCTCTGGCCGTGCCGGAGACCGCGGCGGCGCGGGACGAGGTGGACCTGTTGCTGGCGCTGGCCGTGGACGCGTCCGGCTCCATCGACGCCGACGAGTTCCGGTTGCAACGGGAAGGCTACGCCGAGGCGCTCTCCCACCCGGCCGTGCTGGCGGCCATCGGCAGCAAGCCGCGCGGCGCGGTGGCGGTCGCCATGGTGGAGTGGGGCTCGCCGGGCGGCGCCGCGACGGTGGTGGACTGGACGCGGTTGTCGCCCGACGCCGCCTCCGCCCGGGCGCTCGCGGCGGCCGTGCTGGCCGCGCCACGCAGCCGGCAGGGTTGGAACGCCATCGGCGACGCCCTGGACCACTGCGCCGCCATGATCCACGCCGCGCCGTTCCGGGCCCGGGAGCGCGTCATCGACCTTTCGGGCGACGGCCCTGACCTGCGGTCGCTGCGGCCCGCCTCCGCGGCGCGGGACGACGCGGTCGCGGCCGGCATCACCGTCAACGCGCTGGCGGTGGCGGCCGCCGGGCAGGTGACCCGCGCGGGCGAGCCCCTGGCCGAGACCTATCGCCGAGAGGTGATCGGCGGGCCGGGCGCTTTCGTCCTCACGGCCGAGGACCGGCGCGACATCGCCCGCGCGCTCCGCGCCAAGCTCGTTCGGGAGATCGCCTGAACCTTCCTTAACCCGGGCGGGGCCGAACCGCGGGGTCGCTGCCGCGCTTTTCCCTCGGAACGATGCGGCTGGTGTCACGCCGTCGGGAGGAAGCGATGGCCGCGCGACGGTCGAAGCGCTGGCTGATCTGGTTGGGGGCGCCGCTGCTGCTGGTGGCGCTGCTGGTTTCGTTCTGGTCGTGGGACTGGTTCATCCCGCTCGTCGAGGCGAGGGCGAGCGCGGCGGCCGGACGCCCGGTCAAGATCGAACGCCTGCACGTCAAGCTGGGCCGCGTCACCGCCGTCACCGCGGAAGGGGTGCGCGTCGGCAACCCGGAAGGCTTCCCGGACGACCCGCCCTTCGCGGAGGTGGCGCGCGCCACGGCGCGGGTGGACGTCGGCGCCTTCCTGCGCTCGCGCGAGGTGGTGATCCCCTCGGTCGAGCTGGATCAGCCGGTGGTCAACGTGGTCGGCCGGGGCGACGGTACCCGCAACTACGAATTCGACGTCGCCGCGCCCGCCGGCGAGGCCGCCGAGCCGGGCAGCAAGCCGCCGGCGCGTGTCGGCGCGCTCCGCGTCAACGGGGGCAAGGCGAGGGTCGCCATCGAGTGGCTGCGCGCGGACTTCGAGGTGGACGTGAAGACGGAGGACCGGGAGGGGCAGGAGCCCGCCTTGGTCGCGGAAGCGCGCGGCACCTACGCCGGCCAGCGGATCGAGGCGCAGTTCACCGGCGGTTCCGTCCTCGATCTGCGGAATGAAAACGAGCCTTGGCCGGTGGACCTGCGTTTGCGCAACGGCGAAACGTCGCTCTCCTTGAAGGGCACGGTCCGCGAGCCCGCGAAGCTGCGCGGCGCCGACCTGCGCGTGGAACTCGCCGGGCAGGACATGGCGGACCTGGTGCCGCTCAGCGGCGTGCCATTCCCTAAGACACCGCCGTTCCGTCTGGAAGGTAAGGCGGACTACGCGGATGGCCGGGTGCGGTTGTTCGACGCGAACGGGCGGGTCGGGCGCAGCGACATCGGGGGCAGCCTCACCGTATCCACCACCGGCAGCCGGCCGGACGTCACCGCCGACCTCCACTCGCGCAGCGTGGACCTCGCGGACTTCGGCGGCCTCATCGGGAGCCAGCCCGGGCGCGCCAGCACGCCGGGGCAGACTCCGCAGCAGCGCGCCGCCATGGCGCGTGCGCAGGCGAGCCCGAGGATGCTGCCCACCACGCCCGTCAACATGCCGCGCCTGACGGCCGCGAACGTGCATGTCCGCTACCGCGCGGACCGCATCCAGGGGCAAGGCATGCCCTTCGACAGCCTGGACGCCGCGGCCGACATCGTGGACGGCGTCGTGACCCTGCACCCGGTGTCCCTCGGCATCGGGCAGGGGCGACTCGTGGCGAACGGGACGCTGACGCCGGAGGAGGGCGGCGGCCTGCGCGCGAAGATCGACGTCGAACTGCGCCGCGCCGACCTGTCGCGGCTGCTCGGGGCCGCGGGCGCGGGCGGCGCCGGCACCCTGGGCGGCGTCGCGCGCATCGAGGGCAGCGGCAAGTCGCTGTCCGAGATCCTCGGGCGCGGCAACGGCGAGGCCACGTTCGTGACGGTGGGCGGCAACGTCAGCTCGTTCCTCGTCGATCTTTCGGGCCTGCACTTCGGCAACGCCCTGCTGTCCGCGCTCGGCATCCCGGCGCGGGCGAGCATCGAGTGCCTCATCGCGGACTTCGCCCTGCAACGCGGCGCGCTGAAGGCCCGGACCTTCCTGCTCGACACGGACGCCCACGTCGTGACGGGCAGCGGCGGTGTCGAGTTCGGGCGCGAGCAGCTCGACTTTCGGCTGAGAACGGACACCAAGCGGCCGACCGTCGCGTCCTTGCCGACGCCGATCCGCGTCGAAGGGACGTTGAAGAACCCGGCCATCCAACCGGAACTCGCGGAGGCCGCGGCGCGGGCGGGCGCGGCCGTGGGGCTCGGCGTGCTGTTCCCGCCGCTGGCCCTTCTGCCGACCATCCAGCTCGGCGTGGGCGAGAACAGCCAGTGCGAGGCGCTGCAAGGAGCGGGCGAGCGGCGGCGCCAGCAGCAGCGGCAAGCGCCGGAGGGCGGAGGGCGGCGCTGAGAGCTGCGTGAACCGGCGCGGCGCCCGCATCCGCCGTGTTCGAAGACCGGCGCTCTTGGGTGCTGATTTCCCAACGCGCCGCCGACGTGGAGGCGGTGCGTCGGCCACGAGACTTGGCGAGCGGGTCCTGGTTTTCTCCGGCGCGCGCTGCCACGGACGCGCCGAGATATGCGGAATCATTTTCATCGCGGGTTTGTCACATGACGATCCGTCACTCGGCACCACTCTCAAGTTTCAAATCGGGCTTCCGGCAGCACCGCCGGTTTAGCGATGCCGGTTTGATCCATTGCATTTTGAGGTGAGCCGATGTCCTTCAGCTTTTCGAGCATCTTCGCTGGCTTCGCGCCGGTGGCCCCGCCCAACGTCGTCGTCGCGTCCGGGGTCGCGGCAATGGGGACGGCGGGCAACGACGTCATCATCGACGCCGGTGCCGGCCTGGTCTTCGCTGGCGCCGGTGGCGACCTGTACCTGGGCAGCGACACCGGTGCGCTTGTTGACGGCGGCGCCGGCGACGACCGGTTGCTGGGCGGCGGCGGGGCGGACACCCTCATCGGTGCGGAGGGCGACGACGCGCTCACCGGCGGCGCCGGCGCCGACATTTTCGTCCTGGCGCCGGGTCCGGGCGGCACCGCGATCGATGCCGGCGACGACCGGATCTTCGACTTCGCCGTGGGCGAGGACAAGGTCGATCTCGGCGGCCGGGGCCTGAGCTTCGCCGACTTGGACATCGAGACGAATTATTTGGAGCTGCCCGGCGGCTTCCGCGTCGCCAACGGCACCCTCGTGACCTTCGAGGGCGGGTCCGTCGAGTTCGCAAACGTGCCGCTGCAATCGATCACCGCCGACGTCTTCTTCGGGCTCGGCGGCTAAACGACGGCGGCGCACTGACGAGAGCCGGAACGCGGGGGTGGCGCCCCGCGACACCGGCGGTCTCTATCCGCAGGCGGGCGAGGAGTGCACGATGCGGCTTCCCGCGAGGAGGCCCGAAGCATGGAACCGGACATTGTCCCGCCAACCGTGGACGCGATCCGCCGCTGGAGCGGCGTGGAACCACCCAACGCGGCCGCGCTGCACGGGCTGGCCGACATGGCACACCTCATCGCCGACATCGAGCGGGCGCGGGCCGGCCTCGCCTTCGAGGACGAGCCGAGCGGCTTCGAGGCGGCGCTGCTCGACCTCAAGGAGCCTGGGTGATGGACGCCGCGCCCGGGGCCGCGTCCCTCGCCGAACTGTCCATGACCGAGATGGCCGACGCGTTCCGCCGCGGCGAAGTCCGCGCGGAGGCGCTGGTCGGGGCTTGCCTGTCCCGCATCGAGCGGCACGACGGGGCGGTGAACGCGGTGATCCGCCTCGACCGCGACGCGGCGCTGGAGGCCGCTAGGGCGGCCGACGAGGCGCGCGGAGCCGGCGGGCCCGAGCCGGGGCCGCTCGCCGGCGTGCCGATGATGCACAAGGACATGTACTACCGCGAGGGCCGGGTCAGCACCTGCGGCTCGCGCATCCGGCGCGACTTCGTGCCCAAGACCACCGCGACCGTCTTGCGGCGATTGGACGCGGCCGGCGCGATCGACATGGGCACGCTCAACATGGCCGAGTTCGCCCAGAACCCGACGGGGCACAACGCCCACTTCGGGCACTGCCACAACCCTTGGAGCCCGGAGTACTGCACCGGCGGCTCTTCCTCGGGCTCGGGCGCCGGCGTCGCTTCGCGCTTCTTCGCCGCGGCGCTCGGCAGCGACACCGGCGGTTCCATCCGCCTGCCGGCCTCCATCTGCGGCGTGACCGGGCTCAAGCCGACGCAGACGCGCGTGTCCCGCTTCGGGGTGATGCCGCTCTCCTTTTCCGCAGACAACGTCGGGCCGCTGGTCCGCACGGCGCGGGACGCCGCCCGCTTCCTCCGCGTGACGGCCGGCCACGACCCCGCCGACCCGACCAGCGCGCGGGAACCGGTGCCGGACTACGAGGCGGCGCTGGACGGCGATCTGCGGGGCGTGCGGATCGCGGTGTGCGAAACTTGGTTCCTCGACGGCGCCGACGCGCCGGTGGTTTCCGCCTTCGAGGCCGCATTGGACGCGCTGCGGGGGCGCGGCGCTGTCGTTTCCCGCGTTTCAGCGCCGGCGCTGGCGGCGGTGAACGCCTTCGGCGCGATCCTCAGCCGCGTGGAGGGCGCCGCCATCCACGCCGACTGGATGCGGGAGCGGCCGGGCGACTACGCGACGCACCTCAGCGCCCGGCTCTACGGCGGCTACGCCATCCCCGGCCACTACTATGTCGAGGCGCTGTCCCGGCGCGGCCCGTTGCTGCGGCGGTTCGTGGCGGAGGTGCTGACCGGCCACGACCTGGTCGCCACCCCGACCCTCCGCACCCGCGTGCCGACGCTCGCCGAAACCGACGTGGACGCCGACCCGGAGAACTGGGCGCGGTTCATGGCGGTGTCGGCGAACACGCGGCCGTTCAACTACCTCGGTTTGCCGACCGTCAGCGTCCCGTGCGGCTTCGACGACCGCGGATTGCCGGTGGGGTTGCAGCTCGCGGGCCGCCCCTTCGCCGAGGCGCGGGTGCTGCGCGCCGCCGACGCCTTCCAGCGCGACACCGACTGGCACCGGCGGGTGCCGCCGCTTTGACGCGGGGCGCTACCCCCGCAGCGCCTCCATCTGCGCCGGGTAGCTCTCCGGATCGACCAGGACGTCGATCAGCACCGGGCCGGGCGCTATGAGCGCCCGGTCGAGCGCTGCCGCGTAATCCTCCTCGGTCGCCGCGCGCAGCGCCAAGCCGCCGAAGGCGCGCATCGCCAGCGCGAAGTCCGCCCTCGGCCAGCCGAGCGCGCCGTCGGGCAGGGCGCGCGCGTCGCGCTTGATGTCGATGAGCGAGAGGCTGGCGTCGTTGAACACGACGACCACGAGCTTCGCACCGAGCGCCGCCGCCGTCGCCAACTCGCCCAGCGCCATCAGCAGCCCGCCGTCGCCGGTGAAGGCCAGGGCGCCGCGGCCGGGGTCGTGCAGCGCGGCGGCGATGCCGGCCGGCAGCGCGAAGCCCATGGTGGAAAGCCCGTTGGAGATGAGCAGATCGCCCGGGCGCGACGCCCGCCAGAAGGTTGTGGCGGGGAACATGTGCGCGCCGGCGTCCACCGAAACGCGCGGGTCCGCGCCGACGCGGCGGCACGCGGCCTGCGCTCCCTCCACCACCGCTTGCGGCGAAAGGCCGCGGTTGCCGCCCGCGGTCGGCCGGTTGGCGAGGCGCGCGAGCCAGGCCGCGCGGTGGTCCCCGATCTCCCGCGCGGCCCACGCGCCCGGTCGCGCGACCTCCGCGAGCGACGAAAGGGCGGGTGCGAGCGGCCCGTGCAGCGCCACGGCCGGCGTCGTGTAATGCGTCGCGCGCGGCGCGGTCCCCATCTCCACGACGGGCGCGGCGTACCGCCAGGGCCGGGGGATGAACTCCACCGGGTCGGCCCCCGCCAGCAGGATCAGGTCCGCTTCGGCCAGCACCGGCGCCTCGGCCGCGCCGCCGGTGAACACGCCGGCGAAGAGCGGGTGCTCATCCGGAATCACGCCCTTGGCCTTGTAGGTCACGAGGCCGGGGCAACCGAGCGCCGCGAGCAGGCGGTGCAGGGCGCCGCAACTCGCCGGTTCCGTGGCTTCGAGGCCGGCGATCAGCACGGGTTTCCGCGCGCCGGCCACGAGCCTCATCGCCGCGTGCAGCGCGGCGGTGTCCGGAGCGGCGGATGCCGTGTCCGCGCCGCCCGGCGGCGGCGGCACCGCGGCCGGGGCGCGCGCCGCGGCGCCGGACAGCTCCAGCAGCGCCGGCCCGCGCGGCGCGGCGATGGCGGAAGCGAGCAGCGCCGCCGCCATCGGCCCCGCGGCCGTGCCCGGCTCCACCGCCTTCGCCGCCGCCTTGGTCACCGGGGCCAGCATGGCCGCTTGGTCGAACCACTGGTGGTTGGCGAAGGCGCGCTCCGCCCCCGTGAAGCCGTCCGCCACCAGCAGAACCGGCGCCCGGTCGAGCGAAGCGTGCGCCACGCCGTTCGCGGCGTTGGCGACGCCGGGGCCGCGCGTCACCAGCACGGCGCCCGGACCGCCGAACAATTCCGCCGTCGTGGCGGCCATGATGACGGCGGCCGTCTCGTGCCGCGCCAGCACGAAGGGGAGCCCGCGCCTGTGGGCCGCGGCGACGAGGTCGAGGCTCGACCCGCCGCCGGGCACGCCGAACAAGCGCATCACTCCGGCGTCCATCATCGCCGCGACGACCGCGTCCGCGGCGTTGGTTCCTCCCGCGGCGCTCGCCGCGTCCCTTGCCGGGCCCATGCCGGACTCCTCGTGGTGGCGCGGCAGCCTAGGCACGGCACCCGCTTCCCGGAAACCGGCGGGGCCCGCGCGGGGCTGGCGGAGCGCCGCCGGACGCGCGACCATGCCCACTCGGCGGGCCGGCGGAGGTCGGGGTGCCCGATGGAGGAAACATGCGACGCCGAGCCTTCCTGACCGCGGGCGCAGCGGTCGCCGCGACGCGACCCGCCATCGCGCAACCCTGGCCGGCGCGGCCGATCCGTGTCGTGGTGCCGTTCGGCCTGGGCGGCTCGGCCGACGTCGCCGCGCGCTTCCTGGCGGAGCCCTTGTCGGCGACGTTCGGCGTGCCGGTGGTGGTGGAGAACCGGCCCGGCGGCGGCGCGGTGATCGGCACGGAGGCGGTGGCCAAGGCGGCGCCCGACGGCCACACGCTGCTGATGATGTCGAACACCCACACCGCGAACGAGACCCTCATCCCCAACCGGCCCTATGCGCTGCTGCGCGACCTGACGCCGGTGGCGGCGGTGAACGTCGCCTACCACGTGCTGGCGGTGCATCCCGGCCTGCCGGCCGCGACGGTGCCCGAGCTGGTCGCCCACGCCCGGGCCAATCCGGGGCGCGTGGACTTCGCCTCCTCCGGCCCCGGCACGCCCTACCACATCGCCGGCGAGGTCTTCTGCGCCATGGCCGGCATCCGCATGAACCACATCCCCTTCAGGGGCAGCAACGAGGCGCGGACGGCGTTGATCGCGGGCCAAGTGCCGGTGATGTTCGACGCCATCCCCACCATGCGCGAGCAGATCGCCGGCGGGCGGGTGCGCGGCCTCGCCACCACCGGACCGGAGCGCTCCGTCCTGCTGCCGGAGCTGCCGAGCCTGACGGAGGTGGTGCCGGGCTTCGAGGCCTCCATCTGGCTCGGCCTGATGGCGCCCGCGGGCCTGCCGGCGCCGATCGCGGCGCGGCTCAACGCCGAGGTCAACCGCATCCTGGGCTTGCCGGAAACGCGAGCCGCGCAGGCGCGCGCCGGCGCCCTGCCCATGCCGATGACGGTGGCGGCCTTCGGGGAGTTCCTGGCGCGCGACATCGAGCGCCAGCGCGACTGGATACGGCTGGCGCGCATAGAGGTGCAGTGAAGGCGGGGAGCGGCGCGATGCTGGAGTTCACCCTGAACGGCGCCGCCGTTGCGTTGGACGTGCCCGGCGAGGTGCCCGGAGACGCCTCCCTCCTGCACGTCCTGCGTGGGCCGCTCGGGCTGTCCGGCCCGCGCTTCGGCTGCGGCGCGGAGCAGTGCGGGTGCTGCATGGTGCTGGTGGACGGCGAGCCCGCGTGCTCCTGCGCGCTCGCCGCGTCGGCCGTCGGCGGCCGCGCGGTGGTCACGGTGGAAGGACTCGGCACCGCCGCCGCGCCGCATCCCTTGCAGGCCGCCTTCCTCGCCGAGCAGGCGGGCCAGTGCGGCTGGTGCCTGCCCGGCATCCTGGTCTCGGCCGCGGCGCTGCTGGCGGCGAACCCGGACCCCGACGACGGCGCGATCCGCCGCGCGCTCGACCCGCACCTCTGCCGCTGCGGCAGCCACAACCGGATAGTGCGCGCGGTGGAGCGAGCCGCCCGGGCCATGCGGGGAGGAGGCGCGGCATGAGCCACCACGGCTTCGGCGCCGCGCTGCCCGTGGACGACGGGCGGCCACGCCTGCCAGGGAGCCTGCACGGCAACCGGCGCTTGTCGCAGTGGCTGGCCATACACCCGGAGGGGCGGGTCACGGTCACGCCGGGCAAGGTGGAGCTGGGGCAGGGGATACTCACCGCGCTCGCCCAGATCGCGGCGGAGGAGCTGGACGTGGCGCTGGAGCGCGTCCGCTTGCAACCGGCCGCGACGCCCGACAGCCCCGACGAGGGAGTGACCTCCGGCAGCCTTTCCGTGCAGCACTCGGGCGGCGCGTTGCGCCACGCCTGCGCCGACGCGCGGCGCGTTTTCATCGGGGTGTGCTCGCAACGGAGCGGGGTGCCGCCGGAGGCGATCCGTGTGGAGGACGGCCGCTTCCTCGCGCCGGATGGCCGGGAGGTCGGCTCCTACTGGGCGCTGGCCGGGGCGGAGCTGCTGGAAACCGAGGCCTCGCCGGACGCGAAGCCGAAGCCCGCCGCGGAACGCGCGGTGGCCGGGCGGTCCGTGCCGCGCCTCGACCTGCCGGACAAGGTGTTCGGCGCCGCCCGCTACGTCCACGACCTCCGCTTGCCCGGGATGCTGCACGCCCGCGTGGCGCGTCCGCCTGCCCGTCGGGCGCGGCTCCTGGCGCTGCGCGAGGGCGGGCCGCCGCTGCCCGGCGGGGCGCGCGTCGTCCGCGACGGCGCTTTCCTCGCCGTGCTGGCTGAAACGGAGTGGCACGCGGAAGCAGCGGCGGCGCGCCTGGCCGCGCGCGCCGAATGGGAGGCCGAGGACAGCCTGCCGGAGCAAGCGGCGCTGGAGGCTTGGCTCGACGACGCGGCGGCGCGCGGCGAGCGCGGCGCCGTGGAGGAACGGGGCGAGGCGCCGGACGGCGGAGCGCGCCGGATCGCGCGGCGTTTCGTGCGGCCCTTCCTCGCCCATGCCTCGATCGGCACCTGCTGCGCGGTGGCGCGCTGGCGGGGCGATGCCGTGGAGGTTTGGACGCACAGCCAGGGGCCGTACAACCTCCGCGCCGACATCGCCAAGACGCTGCGCTGCGAGCCGGAGCTGGTCGTGGTGCGGCACGCCGAGGGCGCCGGCTGCTACGGCCACAACGGCGCCGACGACGTGGCGCTGGAGGCCGTGCTGATCGCCCGTGCCGCGGAGGGGAGGCCGGTGCGCCTCGTTTGGAGCCGCGCGGAGGAGCTGGGCTGGGCGCCGCTCTCGCCCGCGATGCTCGTGGACGTGGAGGCGGCGGTGGACGCGCGCGGCGACCTGCTGGGCTGGCGCAGCCACATCGTGAGCAACGGCCACTCCTCGCGCCCCGGCCGCGCGCCGGAGCCGGCCTTGCTCGCGGCCTCCATGCTGGCGGAGCCCTTCGCGGAGCGGCCCGCCATCAACCCGCCGATGGCGGCGGGCGGCGGGGCGCCGCGCAACGCGGTGCCGATCTACCGCGTCCCCTCGCTCCGCGTGGAAACGACGCGGCTGCTCGACATGCCGATCCGCGCCTCCGCGCTGCGCGGACTCGGCGCCACGCTCAACGTTTGGGCGATCGAGAGCGTGATGGACGAACTGGCCGCGCTGGCCGGGTCCGACCCGCTCGACTACCGGCTGCGGCACCTGGAAGACCCGCGCGCGGCGGAGGTGCTGCGGCGCGTCGCTGCCATGGCGGGCTGGGCCGACCGGCCGCGCCGGGAGGGCACCGGCTTCGGCCTTGGCATGGCGCGCTACAAGAACACGGGCGCGTACGCCGCCGTGCTGGCGGAGGTGGAGGCCGCGGAGCGCGTGCGCTGCCGGCGCCTCTGGGTGGCGGGCGACGTGGGCGAGGCGGTGAACCCGGACGGCGTGGCCAACCAGCTCGAGGGCGGCGCCGTCCACGGGGCCTCCGTCGCGCTGCTGGAAGAGGCGCGCTTCGACCGCCGCGCCGTCACCAGCACCGCTTGGGAGGACTACCCGATCCTGCGCTTTTCCGACGTGCCGGAGGTGCGGGTGGAATTGGTGGCGCGGCCGGACGCGCCGCCGCTCGGCGCCGGCGAGGCCTCCATGGCGCCGACGATCGCCGCCGTCGCCGGCGCGATCCACGACGCGCTGGGGGTGCGCCCGCGGCGGCTGCCCTTCACGCCCGACAACCTCGCCGCGGCGATGGACGAGGCGACGCCGTGACGAGGCTTTCGCTCACCCTTGCCTGCACAGCCTCCGACCGGACGCGGCCCATCCTGGACGGGCGTGTGTCGGTGCCGGGGGTGGACCTCACCATGCTGCCGGGCGAGCCGGAGGACATCTTCCGCCGCGCCCTGCGCGACCGGGCCTTCGACGTTTCCGAGCTGTCCATGGGCTCGCACATCGTCACCAGCGCGCGCGGCGACAGTCCCTACGTCGGCGTGCCGGTCTTCCCCTCGCGGGCCTTCCGCCACTCCGCCGTTTACATCCGCACGGACCGCGGAATCGCCGCGCCGGGCGACCTGGCCGGGCGCACGATAGGCCTGCCAGAGTACCAGCAGACCGCGGCGCTCTGGGTGCGCGGCATCCTGCGCGAGCACCACGGCGTGGACACGCGGCGCATGGCGTGGCGGACCGGGGGCGAGCGGGTGCCGATCACCTTGCCGGATGGGCTGGACGTCCGGCCGCTCGGCGAAGACCTGCAGGCCGCGTTGGCGGCCGGCCGCATAGACGCGCTGATCGCGCCCCGTCCGCCCGCCGCGTTCGAAGACCGGAGCGCGCCGGTCGGCCGCCTCTGGCCCGACTACCGCG
This sequence comes from uncultured Acetobacteraceae bacterium, assembly GCA_902805625.1. Taxonomy (GTDB): domain Bacteria; phylum Pseudomonadota; class Alphaproteobacteria; order Acetobacterales; family Acetobacteraceae; genus Craurococcus. The sequence goes on along the minus strand of CADCTL010000210.1, from coordinate 15,603 downwards.
CAGAGGAGATCGCTTGGCGCCGCGCCACCGGCTTCTTCCCCGTCATGCACTGCATGGCCGTGCGGCGGGACGTGGCGGAGCGGCACCCCTGGCTTCCGGTGGAGCTGTTCCGCGCTTTCGCCCGCGCGCGCGACCTTGCGCTGGCCGAACTGCGGATGGTGAACGTGCTGCGCGTGTCGCTGCCCTGGGCCGCCGCGGCCTTCGAGGAACAAGCGGCGATCATGGGCGGCGACCCTTGGCCCTACGGCTTCGCCCGCAACCGCGAGGAGATCGCGGCCATGGTCCGCTTCGCCGTCGCGGACGGCTTGGCCGCCGAGCCGATCCAGCCCGAAGCGCTTTTCCACCCGAGCACGCTGGGGGAGGCGGTGTGAGCCGCTTCTCGGAGACCGCCGCGGCGGGCGTCAGGCGCCGCCGCGATCGCGTCCGTCGCCGTAAGTGGGCGGCCCGGAGGCCGGCGTGACGGCGCCGCAGCCCGCGGCGGCGCAGGCCAGGAGCAGCAGGACGGCGCGGAGCAGCGATGGCACGCTTAGGCGATCCTTTGCGACCCCGTTCGGATGGGGGGCTTCCCGCGTGGCGGAAGCCCCGGTCAGGAAGCGCTCAGCCCGAGCACCTCGTCGCGGCGCCGCAGCCACGCCACCAACGGCAAGGACGCGAACACCATCCACAGCTTCCCGACCACCTGGCCGGCCAAGTAGTCGAGGCCGCCGAAGGCCAGCAGCAGGAACACCACGCTGTCCAGCACCAGCCCCGCGACGCCGCTGAGCGCCACCGCGAGCACCAGCCCGCGGCGCTGCAAAGGCGTGTAGACCGCGAGGTCCACGGCCTCGCCGACGAGGAACGCGGCGGCCGAAGCGACCACCAGCGCGGGCGGCGCCAGCAGGGCGGACAGGGCGGCGCCGGCCAGCACCGCGGCGCCGGCCCATCCGAGGCCGAGGCGGCGTTGCACCAAGTCGCGCAGGACAAGCGCCAATCCGACCATCAGCACGCCGGAGGGCGCTAGCAGGCCGGGCGCCACAGGGATCAAGCAAGGGCCGCCGCCCGGCACGCAGGTCGTGCCGACGTTGCCGATGAGCCAGTTGGCGGCGGGGATGCAGAGGCCGAACGCGGCCAGGAACGCGAACCCCTCCGCGCGGCGGCGGGCGGAGGGGTTCATGCCCGTTCCTCGGCCGCGCCGGCGCGGTAGGCCTCCCAACCGCGCCGCCGCAGGTCGCAGGCGGGGCAACTTCCGCAGCCGGAGCCCCAAGGGTGGCGGTGCGCGCGGTCGCCGAGGTAGCAACTGTGCGTTGCTTCGACGATCGCCTCCACGAGCGGCGCCCCGCCGATCTCCTCCGCCAACCGCCACGTCGCGGCCTTGTCCCGCCGCATCAGCGGCGTGTGGACGACGAAACGCCGCCCCATGCCGAGGTTCAGCGCGACCTGCATGGCCTTGATGGTGTCGTCGCGGCAATCCGGGTAGCCGGAGTAATCCGTCTCGCACATGCCGGCCACGATGTGCCGCAGCCCGCGCCGGTACGCGAGCGCGGCGGCGAAGGTGAGGAAGACGAGGTTGCGCCCGGGGACGAAGGTGTTGGGCAGCCCGTCGGCGCGCACGGCGATCTCGGCGTCGCGCGTCAGGGCCGTGTCGGACAGGGCGCCGAGCGCGTCGAGCGGCAGCGTGTGCGCTTCGCCCAGGAGGCCCGCCCAGGCGGGGAACAGCGCGGGGAGGCGGGAGCGGAAAGCCTCGGCGCAGTCCAGCTCCACGCGGTGCCGCTGGCCGTAGGCGAAGCCCACCGTCTCCACGCGCGCGAAGCGGCGGAGCGCCCAGGCGAGGCAGGTGGCGGAGTCCTGCCCGCCGCTGAACAGCACGAGCGCGCCTTCGTCGGCCGTCATGCGGGGGCGAGCCTCCCGGCGGCCCACCGCGCGGCCTCGGCCACCACCGGGTTCGGCCCTTCCGCGTGTTCCTGCGCCGTGGCGCGCAGCGCGGGGTCTGCCGAGTTGCCGATGGCGACCAGCACGTTGCGGAGGAACCGGTCGCGGCCGATGCGCTTCACCGGGCTGCCGGAAAACAGGGCGCGGAAGGCCGCGTCGTCCAGGGCGGCCAGCTCGGCCAAGCGCGGCGCGTCGAGTTCGGCGCGCGGGGCGAAGGCCGGTTCGCTGTGCGCTTGGGCGAACTTGTTCCAGGGGCACACGGCCAGGCAGTCGTCGCAGCCATAGATGCGGTTGCCCATCGGCGCGCGGAACTCCTCGGGGATCGGTCCCGCGTGCTCGATGGTGAGATAGCTGATGCAGCGCCTCGCATCGAGGCGGTAGGGCGCCGGGAAGGCATCCGTCGGGCAGACGGTGAGGCAGCGCCGGCAGGAGCCGCAGTGGTCGGCCTCCGGCGGGTCCGGCGGCAAGGGCAGGGTGCAGAGGATCTCGCCCAGGAACAGCCAGGAGCCGTGGTGGCGCGACACGAGGTTGGTGTGCTTGCCCTGCCAGCCGAGGCCCGCGCGCTCCGCGAGGGGCTTCTCCATCACCGGCGCGGTGTCCACGAACACCTTGAGGTCGGTGCCGCGCCAGCGCTGCGCCATCCAGCGGCCGAGCGCCTTCAGGCGCTTCTTGACCAGGTCGTGGTAGTCCCGGTTCTTGGCATAAACGCTGATGCCGCCGCGGTCGCGCCGCGCGAGCACGGCGAGCGGGTCGCCCTCCGGCGCGTAGGACAGGCCGAGGCAGACGGCGCTGACGGCTTCGGGCCACAGGGAACGCGGGTGCCCGCGCTCCGCGGCGCGGTTCGCCATCCAGCCCATCTCGCCGTGCATCCCGGCGAGGAGGAAGCGGTCCAGCCGCTCGCGCGCTTCCGTGGGCAGGTGCGCTTCGGTGAAGCCGACCGCGTCGAAGCCGAGGGCGAGCGCCGCCGTGCGGATCTCCGTTTTGGCGGCCTCCGCGTTGAAAACGTCAGCCTCGGCCACGGTAGGGCTGCACCTCCTGGGGCGGAATCCAGACGCCGGCGGGCGGCTCCCCGCTCTGGTAGAACACGTCGATCGGGATGCCGCCGCGCGGATACCAGTAGCCGCCGATGCGGAGCCAGGCGGGCGAAAGCTCCGCCATCAGGCGGCGGGCGATGCCGACGGTGCAGGCCTCGTGGAAGGCGCCGTGGTTGCGGAAGGACGTCAGGTAGAGCTTGAGGGACTTGCTCTCCACCAGCCACTCGCCCGGCACGTAGTCCAACACCAGGTGGGCGAAGTCGGGCTGGCCGGTGAGCGGGCAGAGGCTGGTGAATTCCGGTGCCGTGAAGCGCACGCAGTAGGCCACGTCCGGGTGCGGGTTGGGCACGCGCTCCAGCGCCGCGTCCTCCGGCGAGGCCGGCACGCCGACCGGGCGGCCGAGCTGGGTGAGGCCGGAGGTGTCGGTCTTCGGGTTGCCGCTCATCGCACCATCTCGCGGTCTTCGGCCAGGCTCTCGGCGGCCGCGTCGTCCGGCGGCGAGTCGCCGGCCCGCCAGCCGGCTTCCAGCGCCTCCGCTTGCGCCTCGAAGCGGCGGTCGAGGACGGCGTCGCGCAGGCCGCGCATCAGGTCTTGGTAGTATTGCACGTTGTGCCAGGTGAGCAGCATCGGGCCCAGCATCTCCCCCGCCCGGACCAGGTGGTGCAGGTAGGCGCGGGAATGGCGGGCGCAGGCCGGGCAAGCGCAGGCCGGGTCGAGCGGGCGCGGGTCGTCGGCGTGGCGCGCGTTGCGGAGGTTCAGCACGCCGCGGCTGGTGTAGGCTCGGCCGGTGCGGCCGGAGCGCGTGGGGATCACGCAGTCGAACATGTCCACCCCGCGCCGCACCGCGCCCAGGATGTCGCCGGGCGTGCCCACGCCCATGAGGTAGCGCGGCTTGTCCGCCGGCAGCAGCGGCACGGTGCAGTCGAGCACCGCGAACATCGCCGCTTGGCCTTCGCCGACCGCGAGGCCGCCCACCGCGTAGCCGTCGAATCCGATGCGGGTCAGCGCCTCCACGCTCTCGGCCCGCAAGGCCGGGTACACGCCGCCCTGCACGATGCCGAACAGGCCGTGGCCGTCCCGCGGCGCGAAGGCCTCGCGGCAGCGCGCCTCCCAGCGCATGGACAGGCGCATGGACTTCGCCGCCTCCTCTTCCGTCGCCGGGAAGGGGGTGCATTCGTCGAAGCACATGGTGATGTCGGCGCCGAGTTGGCGCTGGAGGGCGATGCTGCGCTCCGGCGTCAGGCGGTGGCGGGTGCCGTCGATGTGGCTGCGGAAGGTGACGCCGTCCTCGTCCATGCTCCGCAGGGCGGCGAGGGACATGACTTGGTAGCCGCCGGAATCGGTCAGGATCGGGCCGCGCCAGTCCATCATCCTGTGCAGGCCGCCGAGCGCCTCCACCCGCTCCGCGCCGGGGCGCAGCATCAGGTGGTAGGTGTTGCCGAGCACCAGGCGCGCGCCGGTGGAGCGCACCGCGTCGGCGGTCATCGCCTTCACCGTGCCGGCGGTGCCGACGGGCATGAAGACCGGCGTTTCCACCGGCCCGTGCGCCGTGTGGAGCGTGCCGGCGCGCGCCTCGCCGTCCCGCGCCGCTGAGGTCCAGGCGAGGGTCATGCCGGCGCCGCCTCTTCCGGGAAGAGCAGGCCGGCGTCGCCGTAGCTGTAGAAGCGGTAGCCCGCCGCGACCGCGTGGGCGTAGGCGGCGCGCATCCGCTCCGTGCCGGCGAAGGCGCAGACGAGCATGAACAGCGTGCTGCGCGGCAGGTGGAAGTTGGTCATCAGGGCATCGGCGGAGCGGAAGCGGTGGCCGGGCAGGAGGAACAGGTCGGTGAGCCCGCGGAACGGACGCGCCGGCCGCTGCCATGAATCGCCCTGGAGGGCCGCCGTTTCAAGGAGGCGGAGCGCGGTGGTGCCGAGCGCGACGATGCGCCCTCCCGCCGGGCGGGCTTCGTTGATGAGGGCGGCGGCCTCCGGCGAAACCTCTCCCCATTCGGCGTGGAGGCGCCCGGCGCGCGGGTCCTCGCCGCGGAGGGGCAGGAAGGTGCCCGCGCCGACGTGCAGGGTCACGGCGGCGCGGCGAACCCCTTTGGCGTCGAGCGCCGCCAGCATCGCCCCGGTGAAGTGGAGGCTGGCGGTCGGGGCGGCCACCGCGCCGGGGCGGCGGGCGAAGATGGCTTGGTAGTCCTCCCGGTCCTCCGGCCGCGGCCCGTCCGGGCGCGCGATGTAAGGCGGCAGCGGCACCTCGCCGGCCCGCTCCAGCGCGGCGAACACGGCGCCCCGGTCCGGCCCGAGGTCGAGCAGCACGCCGCCGTCCTCCAGGCGGCGCACCACCCGCACGGGCAGCTCCGGGGCGCGCTCGACCGTCAGGACGTCGCCCTCGCGCAGCCGCCGCGCGTTCCGCGCCAGCGCGTGCCACAAGCCCTCCTCGTCGGGGCGGTTGAGCAGGATTTCCACGGCGGCGTCGCCCCGCCGCGCGCGCAGCCGCGCCGGGACGACCCGCGTGTCGTTCACCACCAGGACGTCGCCCGGGCGGAACAGCTCCGGCAGCTCCCGCACGATCCGGTCCTCCAGCGCGTCCGGCCGCACCACCAGGAGCCGGGCGGAGTCGCGCGGGCGCGCCGGTTGTTGCGCGATCAGCGCGTCCGGGAGGGCGAAATCGAATTCCGTCGTCCGCAAGGGCGGCGGCGGCGAGGCGTGCAGGAGGGAGGCGGACACGCCGGGCCGGTAGCCCGCCGGTGCCGCGCGGGCAAGGCGCGGGCGGGGTGGCGCCGCTCGCGCGGGACGGGCTAGGGCTCCCGCCGATCCAGGGGACGATTCGATGCGCCTTGCAGCTTGGTGCCTGCTCCTCGCCGCCGCTGCGCTGCCGACCGCCAGCGAGGCGACGCCGGTTTCGTTCGTGGCCTTCGGCGACATGCCGTATTGCAACGACCGCGATCCCGAGGACTGCCGAACCGAGGTCGCGCGCCTGGAGGCGCTGATCGCGGACATCAACGCCGCGCGGCCCGTCTTCTCGGTTTTCCTCGGCGACACCAAGGCCGGGGGCGAACGCTGCACGGACGCCGTGGTCTTGGACCGGACCGCGGCCTGGTTCGCCCGTGTGGAAGGGCCGCTGGTCTACACGCCCGGCGACAACGAGTGGACGGATTGCTGGCAGGACCGCGCCGGGCGCTTCGACCCGCTGGAACGGTTGGGGCGGCTGCGGCAGCGCTTCTTCGCCGAGCCGCGGAGCCTCGGCGGGGCGCCCATGCCGCTGCTGCGGCAAGCGGACACGGATGCGGGACACCGGCTCTACGTCGAGAACGCGCGGTGGGAGCGCGACGGCGTGCTCTTCGCCACGGTCCATGTGCCGGGCTCGGACAACAACCGGCCGCGGGACGGCGGTGCGGTGCCGCCCGGGGCGGCGGAGGAGTACCCGGCCCGCAACCGCGCCAACCTCGCCTGGATCGGCGGGACCTTCGCGCGCGCCGAGCGGGAGGGGCACGGGGCCGTGGTGTTCGCCTTGCAGGCGGACCTTTACTACCGCGACCGTTGCGGGCGCGGCACCGTGGAGGGCCACCAGGACACGCGGCAGGCCTTGGCGGAGGGCGCGCGGCGGTATGGAAAGCCGGTGCTGCTGCTGCACGGCGACAGCCACTTCCACCTCGAAGACAGGCCGGTGCCCGGAGCGCAGAACCTTCTCCGGGTGATGGTGCCCGGGGCGCGGGACTTGCGGGCCGTGCAGGTGACGGTGGACCCCGCGGCGGCCGAGCCTTTCCGCTTCGCGCTCATCGGCACGGCGGACCAGCCGGCCCGTCCGGGTTGCGATTAGGGGCGGCGACTTACTTTCCCGCCGCCTTACCACCTTACTATCTTGCCATCTTACCCGCCGGCACCGGGTCCCTTCGGACAAACGGCGTGGCTCGGGTATCGGTGGCCAGGATTGTACCCGCTTCGTCCCTTCGGAGCGAGCGGTTCCACGCAGCCTGCTCCGGGCCTCAGCCGACCTCGATGGCGTCCACGCGGGTGGGATAGAACGCCAAGTGGCCGGCGATCTCGGCCACGGCGGGGAAGGGCTTCTCGTAGCTCCAGACCGCGTCCGGTTCGAGGCCGGTGACCAAGCAGAGGCTGAAATAGGACGCGTCGCCCTTGTAGGGGCAGTGCGTGCGGTGGACGCTGGGGCGCAGGAAATCCATCCTCGCGTCCTCGCGCGGGATGTAGAGCACCGCGGGGTAGGACGCCTCGCGCAGGCTCAGCGCCCGCTTGGTTTCGGCGATGACCTGACCGCCGGCCAGCACGCGGACACGGCGGGGCTCGGGGTGGATGGCGATCGGGTGGTCGGACGCCGGCGTTGCCATGCGCGTTCCTCCTGCTCCCGGACGGAGCATTTCCGGCGGGCATTGTCCGGGTTTCTGCCCGCTCGGCAAGCAGATGGCGTTTTCGCTCCCGGGATTCACGGGTTTACGCCGGCTGCCGCCGTGCCATCCTGCTCCGCAACGGATTCGGTGACGAGAGGGGCGGCTTCCGATGCTTCGGTTCGTGTTGCGCGGCCTCGCCGCGGCGTTGTGCGCCACCACCCTGCTGCCCGGGGCCGCGTCGGCGCAGATGCCGGCCAGCCTGCCCGCCGGGCCGAAGGTCAACATCGTGGCGGTGACGCAGCCCTTGCCGACCCAGCCGCAGTTCACCCGCGTGGACGTTCCTTATCTGCGCGACATGATGCGGGAGCGGAGCGGCGGGCGCATCGAGGGCACGGTGTCGAGCCACGCCGAACGCAACCTCAGCGGGACGGAGCTGGTGCGGCTGGTGCGGTCCGGCCAAGCCGACATCGGCGCCAGCACGCTCACCACGCTGTCCGGCGACGTGCCGATCCTGGACGGGGTGGATTTGGCTGGGCTGGCGCCAGGGATCGGCGTGGCGCGGCAAATCGCGGACGCGATGATGCCGGTGGTGAACCGCGACCTGGAGCGCTTCGGGACGCGGCTGGTCATCATCTATCCCTTCCCGGCGCAGGTGGTGTTCTGCCGCCAGCCCTTCGCGTCGTTGGCAGACCTGCGCGGGCGCAAGGTGCGCACCTTCGGCAACAGCTTGGTCGATCTGGTGACGGCGGTGGGCGGGCAGCCCGTCTCCATCGGCTTCCCCGAAGTGTACAGCGCCCTGGAGCGGGGCGTGGTCGATTGCGCCGTGACCGGCACCGGCAGCGGCGTGGCGGCGCGCTGGCCGGAGGTGACGACGCACATCTCCAACTTGCCGGTGTCCTGGGCGCTGGCGGGTTACATGGTGAACGTGAACTGGTGGAACCGGCAGGACCCGCAGGTGCGCGCCTTCCTGGAAGGCACCTTCAAGGAGATGTCGGACAAGCTGTGGGAGCTGGGCGACGCCGCGACGCGGGACGGCATCGACTGCGCGACCGGCAAGGCGGATGCGTGCCGCATCCACAGCCTCGCCGCACGGCCGATGACCGAGGTGAACGGCACCGACGCCGACCGGGCGCAGCTCCGCGAGATCCTGGAAAAGACCGTGCTGCCGGGTTTCGTGCGCCGCTGCGGCGCGCGCTGCGGCGAGACCTTCAACCAGGTGGTCGCGCCGCTCGCCGGGGTGCGCTTCGGCGGGTGAGGAGCGAGGGCGGCGTCGGCAGCACGGCGGCCCTGCGCGCCACCGGCCGGTTGCGCCGGGGCGTTTCCGTGCTGGCCGCTGGCATGGCCCACCTGGCCGGCTGGAACTACATCGCCTGCGCCCTGTTCATCACCGCCGATATAGTCGGGCGGAACCTCCTCGGCGTGTCCTCGGCCGCGACCGTGGAGGTGACTGGCTACATGCTGGCCGGCGGCATCGCTTGGGCGCTGGCGCACACCCTGGCGCGGGGCGCGCACATCCGGGTGGACGTGTGGGTGAACCGACTGCCGCTGCGTCTGCGCGCGGCGCTGCACCTGTTCGCCCTGCTGCTGCTCGGCGCCTTCGGGGCTTTCTGCGCCTGGGCTGCTTGGTCCCTGGTGGACGAGAGCCTGCTGTTCGACGCTCACGACAACAGCGCGCTCCGCGTGCCGCTGGCGGTGCCGCAGGGCGTGTGGCTCTTCGGCCTGCTCGCCTTCTGCCTCGTGGTCCTGGTCCTGGCGCTGGACGCGGCGTTGATGCTGCTGTCCGGACAGCCGGGGGAGGTGGACCGGCTGCTCGGGTCGCGCACCGTGGACGACGAGACGGCCGAGGCGCTGGAAGCCGTGCGGATGGCGCGGGAAGGGCGCGGCGGGGCGTGATCGCCGTCGTCGTCCTGCTGTTCCTGCTCGGCGCTTCGGTGCTGGCGATGGCGGCGGGCGGCCAACAGGTGCCGGTAGGCGCCATCCTGGGGCTGACGGCGGTGTTCGTGGTGTTCTTCGGCGCCGGCGTCCACGTGGCGGCGGTGTTGGGGCTGCTCGGCATCCTGGTCGGGCTGGTGTTCTCGGACCGGCCCTGGTGGGACTTCGCGGGGCAGACGCTGTGGGGGCCTTCCAGCAACTTCGTGCTGGTCGCGGTGCCCCTGTTCCTGCTGATGGGCGAGATACTGCTGAGGGCGGGGCTGTCGGACCGGCTCTACCGCGCGCTCAACATCTGGCTCAACCGGATGCCGGGCGGGCTGCTGCACACCAACATCGCGTCCTGCGCCGTGTTCTCCGCGATCTCCGGCAGCTCGGTGGCGACGGCGGCCACCATGGGCTCCGTGGCGCTGCCCTACTTCACCGGGACGGCCTACAGCCAGCGCATGGTGCTCGGCTCGCTCGCGGCGGGCGGGGCGCTCGGCAACCTGATCCCGCCGGGCATCACCTTCATCGTGTACGGCCTCATCACCGAAACCTCGGTCGGCGCGCTCTACATGGCGGCGCTGCTGCCGGGGTTGCTGGTGACGGCGCTGTTCGCGCTGGTGATCCTGGCGCACGGTCTGGCGCGGCCGATGGAGCGCCCGGCGGCCGTGCCGCTCGCGCTCAAGCTCCGGGCGCTGGTGGACCTGCTGCCGACGGTGGCGCTGATGGCGCTGGTGCTCGGCTCCATCTACGCCGGCTACGCCACGCCGACGGAGGCGGCGGCGCTCGGCGTGGTCGGCGCGGCGCTGTTCGCCGGCTTCGGCGGGAAGCTGAGCTTCCGGATGCTGAACGCGAGCGCGGAAGCCACGGCGCGCAACACGGCGCTGCTCGGCCTCATAATCCTGGGCGCCTACCTGCTGAACTACGTGCTGACCACCATCAACGTGCCGCAGGCGCTGGCGGCGCTGATGGCGGGCCTGCCTTTGCCGCCTTGGGCGATCATGGCGTGCATCCTGGCGCTCTACTTGGCGCTCGGCACCTTCATGGAGGGCTTCTCCATGATCATCACCACCATACCCGTGGTGTTCCCCATCGTGACCGCGCTCGGCTACGATCCGGTCTGGTTCGGCGTGGTGGTGACGATGCTGGTTGAGATCGCGCAGATCAGCCCGCCCGACGGCACCGTCATGTACGTGCTGCAGGGGATGCGGCCGAAGCCGGGCGGGCCGATCACCGACGTGTTCGCCGGCGTGCTGCCCTTCCTGGGCGTGTACTTGTTGGCGGTGGTGCTCCTCATGGTCTGGCCGGGCATCGCGCTCTGGCTGCCGCGGGCGCTCGCTTGAGCGAGGGAGGGCGGGAAGTGGGCGTGGAGCAGGACGGGCGGCCGCTGCGGATCGCCGTGGACATCGGCGGCACCTTCACGGACCTGCAAATCCTGGACGCGCGCGACGGCTCCGTGCGGGCGTGGAAGACGCCGACGACGCCGGAAGACCCGTCGGTCGGCCTCATGCAGGGCGTGAAAGAAGCGGCGGGGCGGTTCGGCTTCAAGCTCGCCGAGGTCGGGCTGCTGATGCACGGGACCACCATCGCCACGAACGCGGTGCTGGAGCGGCGGCTCGCCCGCGGCGCCTTGCTGACCACGGCCGGCTTCGAGGACGTGCTGGAGATCACCCGCCACGTCCGGCGCGAGCTGTACCGCCTTGATCCCGACCCCTTCCCCGTGCTGGTGCCGCGCGACCGGCGCCTCGGCGTGCCGGAGCGGATGCGGGCGGACGGCACGGCGGAGCTGCCGTTGGACGAGGGGGCGATGCCGGCCCTCATCGGGCGGTTGCGGGAGATGCGGGTGGAGGCGGTCGCCGTGTGCCTGCTGCACAGCTACGCCAACCCGGCGCACGAGCGGCGTTTGAAGGAACTCATCGCCGCGGCGATGCCGGAGCTGCCGGTGTCGCTGTCGAGCGAGGTGAGCCCGGAGATACGCGAGTACGAGCGAAGCTCCACCACGGTGCTGAACGCGCTGCTCATGCCGGTGGTGCGGGCTTACCTCGACCGGCTGCGGTCGCGCCTGGGCGAGGACGGATTCCGGCCCACCGTCTTCCTGGTGCAGTCGAACGGCGGCGTGTGCAGCCCGGCGGTGGCGGCGGAGCAGCCGGCGCGCCTGCTCCTCTCCGGCCCTTCCGGCGGGGCGCTGGCCGCGGCGCGGATCGCGGGGCTGCTCGGGCGCCCGAACCTCGTCGCGGTGGACATGGGCGGCACCTCCTTCGACGTGTCCGTGGTGCAGGGCGGGCGCGTCAGCGTGGTGACGCAGGGCGAGGTGGACCGGCTGCCGGTGCGGCTGCCCATGGTGGAGATGCGGACGATCGGCGCCGGCGGCGGCTCCATCGCCGACGTGGACGCGGGCGGGCGCCTCGGCGTCGGGCCGCGGAGCGCCGGCGCGCGCCCCGGTCCGGTCGCCTACGGGCGCGGCGGCACGGAGCCCACCGTGACCGACGCCAATCTGGTGCTGAACCGGCTCGATCCGGACTACTTCCTGGGCGGGACGATGCGGCTCGACATGGAGGCCGCGCGGGACGCGGTGGCGGCGCGCGTCGGCGGGAAGCTGGGCATGTCCGTGGAGCGGGCGGCGCAGGGCATCCTGACGGTCACCAACGCCGCCCTCGGCGCCGCCGTGCGCTTGTCGCTGTTCGAGAAGGGCCTCGACCCGCGCGACTTCGCGCTGCTTTCGTTCGGCGGCGCGGGCGGGCTGCACGCGACCGAGGTCGCCGCCGAGATGGGCATCGGCGAGGTCATCTTCCCGCGCGAGCCCGGCACCTTGTCAGCCTACGGCATCCTGTTCGGAGACATCGCGCAGGACATCGCCCGCTCGCGGGTGCTGCCCGCCGAACGCGCGAGCCTGCCGGAGATCGCGGCGATGGTCGGCGGGTTGCGGAGCGACGCGGACGCGCGGCTCGCGGCCGACGGCGTGGACGAGGCGCGCCGGCGCTTCGAGGTCGCGGCCGACATGCGGTACCGAGGGCAGGCCTTCGAGTTGCTGGTGCCGTGGGACGAGCCGGCCGGCATCACCGAGCCCGGCCTGGACGCGCTGGCTTCGCGCTTCCACACGATGCACCAGCAGCGGTTCAGCTACTCGGAGCCGGGTGGGGCCGTGGAGATCGTCACCTTGCGCGTCAAGGCGATCGGCCTGCTGCCGAAGCCGGACGACGCGCCCGCGCCCCCGCCCGCGCGCGCCTCCCGCAAGGGGCGGCGCCGCGTCTTCGACGGCGCGGAGTGGCGCGACGTGCCGATCTGGGACCGGGACGCGCTCGCGCCGGGCGAGCGCATCGAGGGTCCTGCCATCGTGGAGGAGCCCTTCGCCACCCACTTCGTCGCGGCTGGTTGGATGGCGGGTCTCGGCGCGGCCGGCGCCCTCATTGCCCGCCGCGGTTAGGAGGAGACGCGCGTGGCGCTCGGACCCGTGGAGATCGAAGTCATCCGGAACGCCTTGACGGCCGCGGCCGCCGAGATGGACGTGACCGTTTGGCGCACCAGCCGCAGCACCATCGTGCGGGAGCTGCTGGACTACTCGACGGCCGTGTTCGACGCCGAGGGCAACAACTTGGCGCAGTCGGCGCGCATCCCGAGCCACCTCAACAGCATGTCGCACCTGCTGCGCGAGCTGCTGGACCGGCACGTGGACCCCGCCGCGTGGGGGCCGGACGACGTCGTGGTCACCAACGACCCGTACTGCGGCGGGCAGCACCTGCCGGACATCGTCGCCTTCAAGCCGGTGTTCCACGAGGGGCGGCGGATCGCCTTCGTCGGCACGCTCTGCCACCACATCGACGTGGGCGGCCTCGCGGCCGGCAGTTACGCCGCCAAGGCCATCGAGATCTACCAGGAGGGGCTGCGCATCCCGCCGGTGAAGCTGATCGAGGGCGGCAGGCGGAACGACGGCGTTTGGGCGATGATCCTGCAGAACGTGCGCAAGCCCGACCTGCTCGCGGGGGACCTGCAAAGCCAGATCGCCAGCTTGGAGGTGGGCGCCGCGGCGCTGCGGCGGCTCGCGGAGCGCCACGGCGCCTCCGGCATGGTTGAGGCCGGCGCGCGCATCCTGGACATGAGCGAGGCGGCGATGCGGAGCGCCATCTCGCGGATGCCGGACGGGACCTACGAGTTCGAGGACTTCCTGGACGACGACGGCGTGGACCTCGGCAAGCCGATCAGGTTGCACGTCTCGCTGGTGGTCGCGGGCGACGCGATCACGGTGGACCTGTCCGGCTGCTCGCCGCAGGCGAGGGGGCCGGTCAACGCGACGCTCGCCAGCAGCAACGCCGCGGTCATGTTCGCCGTGATGTGCGCCTGCGACGAGCCCTTCGCGGCGAACGCCGGGTGCTACCGGCCGATCCGCACGGTCGCGCCGGAGGGCACGGTGGTGAACGCGCGGCACCCGGCGCCGGTGGCGCACCGCATCGCCGCGACGCACCGCTTGCTGAACGCGATGTTCGGCGCGCTGCACCAAGTGGTGCCGGACCGCATCCCGGCCGCCTACTACGGCAATTCCTACGTCTGCACCTTCCAGACCGTCGCCGAGGACGCGCGGCGCGACGTGCTGGTGGAGATCGAGATCGGCGGCTCCGGCGGCCACCCGGCGAAGGACGGAGTCAACGCCTTCGCCAGCGGGATGCACAACAACAGCAACATCCCGATCGAGATGATCGAGAGCCAGACGCCGCTCACCGTCACGCGCTACGGGCTGCTGCCGGACTCCGCCGGGGCGGGGCGCCACCGCGGCGGGCTCGGCTTGGTGCGGGAGTGGCGGGTGGACAGCCCGGAGTGCTTCTTCACCGCGAACATGGACCGCTTCGTCCACGCCCCGTACGGCCTGGCGGGCGGCCTGCCCGCGGCGGTCGGCCGGCTGGTCCTCACCCGCGACGGCGAGGAAAGCGACCTGCCGCCCAAGGCGGACAACGTGCCGCTGCGGAAAGGCGACCGCGTCCGGCTGGAGACCTCGGGCGGCGGCGGCTTCGGCGACCCGGAAACGCGGGCGGCCGCCTCGGTCGAAGGCGATCTGGCGCTGGGCTACGTCAGCCGCGGCCGATGAACGGCATCTTCGTCGCCATCACGGTGACCGTTTGGATGTTCGCGTCGAGCGGAAGGTTCGCCATCATGACGATGGTGTTCCCGACGTGCGCGACGTCCATGGTCGGCTCGACCTCGGTCGTGCCGTTCGCCTGCTTGACGCCGCGTTGCATCCGCTGGGTCATCGGCGTGGCGGCGTTGCCGATGTCGAGCTGGCCGCAGCAGATGTCGTACTTGCGCCCGTCCAGGGACAGCGACTTCGTCAGGCCGGTGATCGCGTGCTTGGTGGAAGTGTAGGGGGCGGAGTCGGGCCGCGGCGCGTGCGCCGAGATGGAGCCGTTGTTGACGATGCGCCCGCCCTGCGGCTGCTGCGCCTTCATCATGCGGAAGGCCTGCTGGGCGCAGAGGAAGGAGCCGGTCAGGTTCACCTGCACCACGCGCATCCAGTCCTCGTAGGCGAGGTCCTCCAGCGGCGTGCCGGGCACGTTGCCGCCGGCGTTGTTGAACAGGAAATCGAGCCGACCGAACTTCCCGCGCACGGCCGCGAACAGCGCCTCGACGGCTTGGGGATCGCCCACGTCGGTCGGGACGGCCAGGGAGCGCGGTCCGGCGTCCGGCGCCATCCCGATCGTCTCGTTGAGCGCTTCGGCGCGGCGGCCCGCGAGCGCGACGGTCCAGCCGTCGGCGAGGAGGGCGAGCGTCGCGGCGCGGCCGACGCCGGAGCCGGCGCCGGTGACGACGGCGATCTTGCTGGGCATGTTCCTGGTCCTCCTAGCTGTTCGGCCCGCGGCCCATCCCGATCGGCTGCCACCGCTGGAGCGACGTGGATTGCAGGACCGCGGGGTTGACGCAACTCATCGGCCACTTGCCGGAGAGCACCAGCGCCATCTCGTGCCCGGCCCGCCGCTTGCGCGCCTCGTCGAACCGCGCCGAAGCGGAGGCGACGTGCGCGGTGAGCGTCACGTTGCCCATGCTGAGCAGGGGGTTGTTGTGCGAGGGCGGCTCCGTCTCCAGCACGTCCAGCGCGGCGTGGGCGATCCAGCCTTCTTGGAGGGCCTTGATGAGCGCGCTCTCGTCCACCGTCGGTCCGCGGCCGGTGTTCACGAACACCGCGCTCGGCTTCATCTGCCGGAAGTGCTGCTCGCGCAGCATGTGGTGGACCTCCGGCCGCGCGGGCGCGTGCATCGAAACGAAATCCGATTGCGACAGGACCTCGGACAGGGTGGCGGGCTGCACCCCGTATTCGGAGATGAGCATCTCCTCCACGTAGGGGTCGAAGGCGATCATGCGGAGGCCGAAGGGTGCGGTCCGCCTCGCCACCGCGCGCGCGACCCGGCCGAAGGACACGAAGCCCAGGGTTTT
>CADCTL010000209.1 GCA_902805625.1 uncultured Acetobacteraceae bacterium | reverse complement strand
ACCAGGGGCACCGCATGCTGGTGTTCGAGAGCCTCCGGTAGCCCCTCGTCACAGCTCCGGCAGGCGGTTGTCCATGCCCCGGAAGCAGACCAGTTCGCGCGCCTCGCGTTCGGCGGGCGACGTGGCGAGCCAACCGCGGAACTCGGCCAGTATCTTCGCGGTGATGGTGGCGAGCCGGTGCGCCGCGGCTTCGTCCAGTGTGAAAAACCGCAGCTCCTCCAACTCCCCGGACCCGCGCACGACGCCGTTCGCAGCCTCGGCCGGTGCGATCAGGAATCGCGCGTTGAAGCGGATCGGCATGGTCGCGGGCGTCACCGCGCGGCAAAGGTAGTCAAGGGCGCCGAGGTCGGGCAGCAGCGAGCCGTTCCGGTCCGAGCGGCCGAGGGCGAGCCCCGTTTCCTCGAACAGCTCTCGCGCGGCGGCGATTCCCAGCGCCTGCGCCAAGCCCGGCGCGGCGCTGCGTTCCAGGCAGGCGCGGGGGAATGCTCGGAGGTCGCTCGACGCCGCCGCGTGGTGGTCGCCCGGATCCACCCGCCCGCCGGGGAACACCAGCACGTTCGGCATGAAGCGGTGCTTGGCGTGGCGCAGTCCCATCAGCACTTCCGGCCCGTCCCGCCCGTGGCGCCACAGGATCAGGCTGGCGGCGTCCCGTGGCCGCGCTGGCCGAGCGTTCGTGCCCGGCCCGTCGCCTTCGGCGCCGCCGGGATTGTCGGCCGTCGGGTCGCGCCCTTTCGCCGGGCGGTCAGTCAAGCGAGATGCCGCGCTGCCGCAACCAAGTGCGGAGGCCGAAGCGTTCCGGCACGGAGAGCTGCCGCGCGCTGTTCTCGCTCCAGCGGCACCCTTCGGGGCGCGCGCCGTGGATTTCCGGATAGCGCGGCCGCGCCGGCGGCCGCAGCGCGTCGTATGCGGGCAGCGCCGCTTCGAGGCCGCTGTCGTCGTAGCGTTCCCGGTGGACCACCACGGACTGCGGCAGGCGCGGGGAGGGGGCGTTGCGCTCGGCCGGCCAGCCGAGGGTGAGCCCCGCCACCGGGAACACGCCGCGCGGCAGGCGGAGCAACGGCGCCAAACGCTCGACGTGGTTCCGCACGTAGGAGACCGGGCAGGTGCCGAGATCCGCGGCCTCTGCGGCGAGGATCATGTGCGCCATGGCGAGAGCGGCGTCGGCCGTCGCGTTCAGGAAGGTGTCCACGTTGTCGTTGGCGTGTTCCAGCCCGCGCAGGTCGCAGAGCCGCCGGCCACGGCGCAGGTCGCCGCAGAAGATCAGGAGGACTGGCGCTTCCTTGATCCAGGGCATGGTGCCGATCCAGTCCGCGACGGTGGCGATCCGCACCGGGTCCTGCACGACGACGATGGAATATTGCTGCAAGTCGGACTTGCTCGGCGCCGACTGCGCCGCCGCCAACAGGGTGCGGAGCAGGGGCTCCGGCACCGGCTCCGCTCGGTATCGGCGCGTCACCCGGCGGTCGAGGACGGCGGCGAGGCCCGGCGCGACGGCGGTGGGCGGCTCAAAGCCCGGCTCGGCGCCGTAGCGGGCGCGCAGCAGGGCAGCGGGGTCTTCGCCGCTCACGACGCGCGCACCACCCAGGCGTCGGCGACGGTCAGGCCCTCGCCCTCCGGCCCGATGATGGCGGGGTTGACCTCGGCTTCGGCCACGTCGTCGCGGGCGGCGAGGCGCGAAAGGCACACCACGGCGCGCGCCAGGGCCTCGAGGTCGCCGCGCGGCAACCCGCGCCAGCCCGCGAGCGCCCGCAACCCCTTCACCTCGCCCACCATCTCGCTCGCCTCGTCCAGCTCCACCGGCGCCGGGCGGAGGGAGACGTCGCGGAACAGCTCCGCCAACACCCCGCCGGTGCCGAGCAGCACCACCGGCCCGACTTCAGGATCGCGGCGGAAGCCGACGATGGCTTCGCCCAAGCCGCGCGCCATGGGCTGCACCAGGAAGCCTGTGATTTTCGCCTCCGGCGCCGATCGGACGACGCGCTCGCGCATGGCGGCCGCTTCCTGCCGGAGCGCCGCCGGGTCGGGGATGCCGAGGCGCACGCCGCCGACCTCGGTCTTGTGCGCGAGGTCGGGCGACAGGACTTTCAGCGCCACCGGCCAAGCCATGTCGCCCGGATCGTCCTCCGGCGAGTGCAGCACGGCGAAGCGGCTGGGCAAACCCAGCGCGGCCAGCAGCCGCCGCGCGTCCGCTTCGTCCGGCCGCGCGGGCAGGTCGTGCGCCACGGGCCGCGCCGGCGCCACCTCCCGCGGCGGGCGCCAGTCGCACCAGGCGCGGACGCAATCGGCGGCCGATTCGGGCGTGCGGAACGCCGCGATGCCGGCCTCGGCCAGCAACCGCAGCGATTGATCGGCTTGAGGCACCAGGAAGGCGGCGACTGGCTTTGGGTTGCCGGCCGCGCGCGCGGCGTCGCGGGCGAGCAGGATGCCGGCGACCGAGTCCCCCGGCCGGAACTGCGCGGAGGATCCGATCACGGCGAGGGCAAGGTCGGTGTCCTCCGCCGCGAGCAGCGCGCCCAGTGCCGCCGCCACACGCTCCGGCTTCGTGCCAGCCAGGGTCACGTCCAGCAGCCGTCCCCCGTGGTACGGAAAGCCGGCGGCGTCCAGCGCCGCGGAAGACGCGGCGTCCGGCGCGCGCGCCTCCACCCCGGCCACGCCGAGGCAGTCCACCGCCATGGCGCCGCCCCCGCCCGTGGTGGTCATCACCCCGACGGCCCGGTGCGGGCGAGGCAGGGGCTTCCGGCCGGCCAGCAGTGCCGGCAGCTCCAGCAATCCATCGAGCGTCGTCGCCCGCGCGATGCCGAGGCGGCGGAAAAACGCGTCCGCCGCCGCGTCCGTGCCTGCCAGCGCGCCGGTGTGGCTGGCCGCGAGTTCGGCGCCGTAGGGGCTGCGCCCGAGCTTGTAGGCGACCACCGGCTTACCGGCCGCGTGCGCGCGGCGCGACAGGTCAGCGAAGTGGTCCGGCCGGCGCACCGCTTCCAGGAACAGCAGGATCGCGTCCACCTGCGGATCGTCCACCAGCAGCCCCGCCACCTCCGCCGCCGAAAGGTCGGCCTCGTTGCCGGTGCCGACCAGGTGGGAGAAGCCGATGCCCCGCGCCGCGCCGCGCGACAGGAGAGCGCCCATCATGGAGCCGGACTGCGAGACCAGGGCAAGGCGGCCTGCGGACAGCGACTCGGCCTCCAGCGCCGCGTTGACGCTGCACGCGATGCGTGAGTTGAGGTTGACGACGCCCATGGAGTTCGGGCCGAGGATGCGGAGCCCCGCCGCTTGCGCGGTGGCGACCAAGCGAGCCTGGAGCGCGGCGCCCTCCGGCCCCGCTTCGGCGAAGCCGTCGGCCAGCACGCAGGCGGCCGGGATGCCCTTCGCCGCCACGGCCTGGACGACGCCCTCCACCTGCCGCGTGTTCAGCAGGATGTAAGCGAGGTCCACCGGGCCGGGGATGTCGGCGACGGAAGGGTAGGCCCGCTCGCCCAGCACCTCCGCCTCGCGCGGGTGCACGGGCAGGATGTCGCCCGTGAACCCGTGCTTGCGGAGGTAGATCTGCGCCCGGGCGGTCAAGCGCGACGGGTCGGAGGACGCGCCGATGAGCGCGATGCGCCGCGGCTCGAAGAGCGCGGCGCGGAGCGGGTTCACACCGGGTCCCAGGACAGGACTTCGCCGCTCCGGTCGAGCGGCATGAACGAGGAGCGGAGGGCCGGCAAGGCGACCTCCGCGATCTTCTCCGGCGTCCAGCCCTCGTCGCTGTGGATGGAGCGGATCGGGCGGCTTTGGTTGAACAGGAACAGCTCGTTCATGCGCGGGCCGAAGACCTGGCCCGAAACCTCCCGCGCCGCGTCGGAGGCGAGGAACACCGCCAGCGGCGCGTTCTTCTCCGGCCCCATGCGCATGATCTTCTCGACCCGCGCCTTCTGCTCCGGCGTCTCCGCCGGGATCGAAGAGGTCATGCGGCTCCAAGCGAAGGGCGCGAGGCAGTTTGAGCGCACGTTGTAGCGCTTCATGTCGAGCGCGATCGACTTCGAGAGCGCCACGATGCCGAGCTTGGCTGCCGAGTAGTTCGCCTGCCCGAAATTGCCGATCAAGCCGGAGGTCGAGGTGATGTGGACGTAGGCGCCGCTCTCCTGCTTGCGGAAATGCGTCGCCGCATGGCGGGAGACGTAGAAGCTACCGTTGAGGTGGACGTTGACGACGCTGTCCCATTCCTCCGCCGACATGCGGTGGAAGATCTGGTCACGCAGGATGCCGGCGTTGTTCACCACGACGTCGATGCGGCCGAAGTGGTCCAGCGCCGACTGCACGATCTTCGCCCCGCCGTCCCAAGAGGCGACGCTGTCGGTGTTGATCTCGGCCTGGCCGCCGCGCTGCTCGATGATCTGCTTGGTCTGCTGCGCCGGGGTGGCGGACTGGCCCTCGCCAGAAAGGCTGGCGCCGATGTCGTTGATGATGACTTTGGCGCCGGCCAGCGCCATGTGGATGGCGATTTCGCGGCCCACGCCGCCTCCGGAGCCGGTGACGACCGCGACCTTGCCTTCGAGCATCATGGCGTTGTCCTCCGCGACGGTGTTTCCTCCGTTCTAGCCCCGGTCCGACGGCGCGTGAAGCGGTTCGGCCGCTAACCCCGTGTGGCGATCCCGACCGCGAATCTACGCCCTGGAGGGTTCAAATTGGACCAATAAGGTCCTATTTACCATTCAACGAGGAGGCAGGCCGTGCTGAGGCTCTCGAAGCTGACGGACTACGCCGTGGTGGTGCTCACCCGGTTGGCGCGCGACGGCGCCGCGCCTGCGGCGCCGGTGCAGACCGCGCTCAGCCTCGCCGGAGACACCGGCATCGCCGAGCCGACCGTGGCCAAGGTGCTCAAGATCCTCGCCCACGCCGGCTTGGTGGAAGGCGTGCGGGGCCCGCGTGGCGGGTACCGGCTCACGCGCTCTCTTGTTTCGGTGCCGCTGTCGGATGTGATCGTTGCCATCGACGGCCCCATCGCCCTCACCGCTTGCGTGGACGGGGGCAGCGGCATGTGCGAGGCCGAGGCGATCTGCCCCGTCCGGGGCCGTTGGGACCCGGTGAACGACGCCATCCGCCGCGCGCTTTCCGGCATCACCCTGGCCGATCTGGCGTCACCTCCGAGGCGTCCCGTTTCCTCCGCCGCCATTCACGCTCTTGCCGAGTAGGACACAGAATGCCCGCCGTTTCCGAGACGATCGAAACCGTCCAGTCCGTCACCGAGGGCGCCTACAAGTGGGGCTTCCACACGGACATCGAGATGGACTACGCCCCCAAGGGGCTCAACGAGGACATCGTCCGCTTCATCTCGGCTAAGAAGGACGAGCCCCAGTGGTTGCTGGATTGGCGCCTGAAGGCCTACCGCATGTGGCTGAAGATGGAGGAGCCGCGCTGGCCCGCGGTCTCCTACCCGCCGATCGATTACCAGGACGCCTACTACTACGCCGCTCCCACGAAGCCGGCGCCGAAGAGCTTGGCCGACGTCGATCCTGAACTGCTGCGCACCTACGAGAAGCTCGGCATCCCGCTGAAGGAGCAGGCTTGGCTCGCCGGCGTGCAGCCCGACGAAGGTGAAGAGCGCGAGCGCTTGCCCATCGCCGTGGACGCGGTGTTCGACAGCGTTTCCGTCGCCACCACCTTCAAGGATCGGCTGGCGAAGGAGGGCATCATCTTCTGCTCCATCTCCGAGGCGGTGCACAACCATCCGGAGCTGGTGCGGCAGTACCTCGGCACGGTCGTGCCGCAGGGCGACAACTTCTACGCGGCGCTCAACAGCGCCGTCTTCACCGACGGCAGCTTCGTCTACATCCCCAAGGGCGTGCGCTGCCCGATGGAGCTGTCCACCTACTTCCGCATCAATGCGAAGAGCACCGGCCAGTTCGAGCGCACGCTCATCATCGCCGAGGAGGGCAGCCACGTCTCCTACCTGGAGGGCTGCACGGCGCCGATGCGCGACGAGAACCAGCTCCACGCCGCGGTGGTCGAGCTGGTAGCGATGGACGACGCCACCATCAAGTACAGCACGGTACAGAACTGGTATCCGGGCGACGCCGAGGGCCGGGGCGGCATCTACAACTTCGTCACCAAGCGCGCCCACTGCCGGGGTGCCCGCTCCAAGGTGAGCTGGACGCAGGTGGAGACGGGCTCGGCCATCACCTGGAAGTACCCGTCCTGCGTGCTGCTCGGCGACGACAGCGTGGGCGAGTTCTACTCGGTGGCCATCACCAACAACCGCCAGCAGGCCGACACCGGCACCAAGATGATCCACGTCGGCAAGCGTACGCGGAGCACCATCGTCTCCAAGGGCATCTCCGCCGGGCGGGGGCAGAACACCTACCGCGGCTTGGTGAAGGTGGCGCCGGCGGCCTCGAACGCGCGCAACTTCACCCAGTGCGACTCCTTGCTCATCGGCGACCAGTGCGGGGCCCACACGGTGCCCTACATCGAGAACCGCTGCATGACGGCAAAGACGGAGCACGAGGCGACCACCAGCCGCATCGCCGAGGACCAGCTCTTCTACTGCCGCCAGCGCGGCCTCTCGGAAGAGGACGCGGTCGGCCTCATCGTCAACGGCTTCTGCCGCGAGGTGCTGAAGGAGCTGCCTATGGAGTTCGCCGTTGAGGCGCAGAAGTTGCTGCAGATCAGCCTCGAAGGGAGTGTCGGCTGACATGCTGAAGATCGAAGGCCTGACCGCGGAGATCGACGGCAAGGCGATCCTGAACGGGATCGACCTCGAAGTGCCGACGGGCGAGTTGCACGCTGTGATGGGCCCGAACGGCTCGGGCAAGTCCACCTTGTCCTACGTCCTCGCCGGCCGCGAGGGCTACGAGGTCACGGGCGGGTCCGCGACGTTCGACGGCCAGGACCTATTGGCGATGGAGCCGGAGGAGCGCGCTGCGGCGGGCCTCTTCCTCGCCTTCCAGTACCCGGTGGAGCTGCCCGGCGTCGGCAACGCCAACTTCTTGCGGACGGCGCTCAACGCGCTCCGCCGCAGCAAGGGCGAGCCGGAGCTGGATGCCATGCAGTTCCTCAAGGTGGCGCGGGAGCGCATGCGCGCCCTTTCCATGCCTGACGACATGCTCAAGCGTGGCGTCAACGTCGGCTTCTCGGGCGGCGAAAAGAAGCGCAACGAAGTGCTGCAGATGGCGCTGCTCGGTCCACGCATGGCGGTGCTGGACGAGACGGACAGCGGCCTCGACATCGATGCGTTGAAGATCGTGGCCGACGGCGTCAACGCGATGCGCGGCCCGGCCTTCTCGGCGCTGGTCATCACCCACTACCAGCGGCTGCTCGATTACATCGTGCCCGACCGCGTGCACGTGCTGGTCGGCGGGCGCATCGTGAAGAGCGGCGGGCCGGAGCTGGCGAAGGCGCTGGAGGCCTCCGGCTACGCCTCCGTGCAGGCGGCGGCATGACGGCGATGCAGCAGAAGGGCGCCGAGGGCTTCCTCCACCGCTACGAGGGGCTGCGCGCGCGCCTGCCCGGCGCCCGCCTGCCCTGGGCGGCGGCGCTGCGCGACGAGGCGGCTGAGGCGTTCCGCGCTTCCGGCCTGCCCACACGCCGGATCGAGGCGTGGCGCTACACCGATCTCCGCGCCGTGGCCGAGGCCGGCTTCGACGAAGCGCTGACGTCGCTGGACGACGGCGAGAACCTGCCGGCGATGCACGGCTCCGCGCGCGCCGTGTTCCTGGACGGCCGCTTCCGGGGAGACCTGTCGCGCTTGGACGGTGTCGGCTACACGGTTGGAAGCTTGGCGGCGGGCTTGCGGAACTTCGAAGGCCGCCTCGGCGCGCTGGCACGGCCCGTCGAGCAGCCGCTCGCCGCCCTGAACACCATGCTCTTCGAGGACGGGCTCGCGGTGACGGTGCCGGCCGGCGTCGAAGGCGGCGTGCTGGACCTTCTCTCCGTGGCGTCGCCGACGGAACGCCCCTCGGCCTTCCACCCGCGCCACCTCATCCGCCTGGAGGCGGGCGCCAGCCTCACCGTGGTCGAGACGGCGACCGGCCCGGAGGACGGACGTTACCTCCACAACCCGGTCTTCGAGATCGAGGTGGAGGAGGGCGCGACGCTCACCCACGCCCGGCTCCAGCAGGAGGGCCCGCGCGGGTTCCAGCTCTCCACGGTGTACGCGCGCGTCGCAGCCCGCGGCACCTACGACAACTTCACGCTCAACGCCGGCGGTCAGCTCGTCCGCAACGAGATCCACACGGCGTTGGTCGGCCCCAAGGGCGCCTGCCACATGAACGGCGCGCAGCTCCTCGGCCCTGGCCAGCACGCGGACACCACGACGTTCCTCGACCACGCGGCGCCGGACTGCGCCAGCCGGCAGACCTACAAGACGGTGCTGTCCGGCAAGTCGCGCGGCGTGTTCCAGGGCAAGATCCTGGTCCGCCAGCCGGCGCAGCGCACGGACGGCTACCAGATGAACCAAGCCTTGTTCCTCTCGCCAGACGCCGAGATCGACAGCAAGCCGCAGCTCGAGATCTACGCCGACGACGTCAAGTGCAGCCACGGCGCCACGGTGGGCGAGCTGGACGCCGATCAGCTCTTCTACCTGCGCGCCCGCGGCATCCCCGAGGAGCGCGCCCGCGCCATGCTGGTCGAGGCCTTC
>CADCTL010000208.1 GCA_902805625.1 uncultured Acetobacteraceae bacterium | reverse complement strand
CAGGACGCCCAGCCCCGCCGCCCCAAAACGGAGGACGCCATCGCCATGTACCCGAATGTCCAACTGCACGTAGGCGGCGAATGGCGTGACGCGCGCTCCGGCAAGACCATCCCCGTCATCAACCCGGCGACGGAGGAGGTGATCGGGCAGGTCGCGCACGCCGAGCAGGCCGACCTGGACGAGGCGCTCGAAGCCGCCGAGCGCGGCTTCGCGGCGTGGCGCAAGGTGTCGGCCTATGACCGGTCCAAGGTCATGCGCAAGGCGGCTGACCTCCTCCGCTCCCGCGCCGACGCCATCGCGCGCCTGATGACCCAGGAGCAGGGCAAGCCGGTGGTCGAGGCCCGCATGGAGACCATGGCTGCCGCCGACCTCATCGAGTGGTTCGCGGAGGAAGGGCGCCGCGCCTACGGCCGCGTCATCCCGGCGCGTGCCGAGGGCGTGTACCAGCTCGCCATCCGCGAGCCGGTCGGGCCGGTGGCCGCCTTCACGCCGTGGAACTTCCCGATCAACCAAGTGGTGCGCAAGCTGTCGGCGGCCGTCGCCACCGGCTGCTCCATCATCGTCAAGGCACCGGAGGAGACTCCGGCCTCGCCGGCCGAGCTGATCCGCGCCTTCCTCGACGCCGGCGTGCCGGGCGACGTGATCGGCCTCGTCTACGGCGTGCCGGCGGAGATCAGCTCCTACCTCATCGCGCACCCGACCATCCGCAAGGTGACGTTCACCGGCTCGACGCCGGTGGGCAAGCAGCTCGCCGCGCTCGCCGGCCAGCACATGAAGCGCTCGACGATGGAGCTGGGCGGCCACGCGCCGGCCATCGTCTTCGACGACGCCGATTTGGACCTCGCCGCGAAGACCTTGGCCGGCGCCAAGTTCCGCAACGCCGGGCAGGTCTGCGTGTCGCCGACGCGCTTCCTGGTGCAGGAGAAGCTGTACGAGCCGTTCGTGGAGAAGTTCGTCGCCGCGGCCAAGCAGGTGAAGGTCGGCAACGGCATGGAGGAGGGCACGCAGATGGGCCCCCTCGTCCACGACCGCCGCATCCCTTGGGTGGAAGGCCTGATGGCCGACGCGCGGCAGCGCGGGGCGGAGGTCCACACCGGCGGCGAGCGCATCGGCAACAAGGGCTACTTCTACGAGCCGACCGTGCTGACCGGCGTGGACCGCGAGGCGCGCATGATGAACGAGGAGCCCTTCGCGCCCCTCGCCATGATCGCGCCCTTCCGCGACTTCGACGAGGTGGTGGAGGAGGCGAACCGCCTGCCCTACGGCCTCGCCGCTTACGCCTTCACCCGCTCCGCCAAGACGGCGAACGCGGTCGCGGCCAAGGTCGAGAGCGGGATGATGACCATCAACCACCTCGGCCTCGCTCTGCCCGAAGTGCCCTTCGGCGGCGTGAAGGACAGCGGCTACGGGAGCGAGGGTGGGTCGGAGGCGATCGAGGCTTACCTCAACACGAAGTTCGTGTCCCAAGCCGGACTCTGACCGGCGAAACGGGGCGGCGCCGGGGAAATCCGGCGCCGCCCCGATGCAGCGCGTCAGTCCAGCGTCGCGCCCGACAGTTCCACCAGCTCCTTCCACACCTGCTCCTGCGCGCGCCAATAGGCGGCGAAATCGGCCGGCGTGGCGTCCGTGACCGGGGTGAAGCCGGTGGGTTCGATCCTGCCGCGGAACTCGTCGGAGGCGGCCACCTGCCGGAAGGCGTCGTGCAGCCGCTGCACACGGTCCGCCGCCACGCCCGCGGGCGCGACGATGCCGTACCAGCTCTGCATGTCGATGCCGGCGTCGGGCATCAGCTCCTTCATGCCAGGCACCTCGCGCACCTCCGGCACGTAGCCGATCCGGTCTGCGGAGCCCACCGCCAGCGCGCGGAAGCGACCCTCGCGGACGTGCGGCATGAGGGCCGGCATCACGTCGAACATCATGTCGATGGATCCGCTGAGCAGGTCCTGGATGGCGGGCCCGCCGCCCCGGTAGGGCACGTGCGTGATGTCCACGCCGGCGCTCTTCTTCACCTTCTCGATCGTCAGGTGGCTGATGGTGCCGGTGCCGGACGACCCCATGGTGAGGACGCCCGGCCGCGCCTTGGCCGCCGCGATCATCTCGGCGAAGGTCTTCCAAGGCCGCTCGGCGTTCACCACCAGCAGCACCGTGCCGGTGGTCACGCGCGTGACGGGGGCGAGATCGCGCAGCGGCTCGAAGGGCATGGAGCGGCGGTACAGGAACTTGTTGGCGCACAGGATGCTGGCCGCGCCGAGCAGCAGGGTGTGGCCGTCCTTCTCGCCCTTCGCCACCGCGTCGGCGCCGAGGTTGCCGCCGGCGCCGCCCCGGTTTTCCACCACCACCGTCTGCCCGAGGATCGGTTGCAGCCGCTCCGCCAGCAACCGCCCGGTGATATCCACCGCGCCCCCCGGCGCGAAGGGCACCACCAGCCGCACGGAGCGGGACGGGAAGGCACCCTGCGCGGAGGCGCGGGACGCCGCCAGCAAGAAGGGCGTGGCGAGGAGGGTGCGGCGGCTGGGCATCGTGGAAACTCCGGCGGTTCCGGCGTCCAACACCGCACCGGGCGAACCGTTCCTGGTTTGCTTCCACAGGGCGGAGCACGGGAACGGACCAGGGATGGCCCGCCGACGGCGCGACGAAAAAAGGCGGCCCGCACCGGCGGACCGCCCTTTCCGAACCGACCGGCCGCGAGCGTCACTCGGCCGCGGCGGCTTCCTCGCTGTCCTCGCCGGCGCCGGAGGCGTCGAGCATGGCGTCGGCGACGATGCCCGCCTGGGCGCGCACCCGCGTCTCGATGGACTGCGCCATGTCCGGGTTGTCGCGCATGAACTGCTTGGCGTTCTCGCGGCCCTGCCCGATGCGCTGCCCGTCGCAGGAGAACCACGCGCCGGACTTCTCGACGATGTTCGCCTTGACGCCGAGGTCGATCAGCTCGCCCGTCTTGGAGATGCCCTCGCCGTACATGATGTCGAAGTCCACCACGCGGAACGGCGGCGCCATCTTGTTCTTGACCACCTTGATGCGGGTCTGGTTGCCGACCACGCTGTCGCGGTCCTTGATCTGGCCGATGCGCCGGATGTCCAGCCGCACGGAAGCGTAGAACTTCAGCGCGTTGCCGCCCGTCGTCGTCTCCGGGTTGCCGAACATGACGCCGATCTTGAGGCGGATCTGGTTGAGGAAGATCAGCAGCGTGTTGGAGCGCGACACCGAGCCGGTCAGCTTGCGCAGCGCCTGCGACATGAGGCGGGCGTGCAGGCCGACGTGGCTGTCGCCCATCTCGCCCTCCAGCTCCGCCCGCGGCACCAGGGCCGCCACGCTGTCCACCACCAGCACGTCCACCGCGCCGGAGCGCACCAGCGTGTCGCAGATCTCCAGCGCCTGCTCGCCGGCGTCGGGCTGGCTGATGAGCAGGTTGTCGATGTCCACGCCGAGCTTCTTGGCGTAGCCGGGGTCGAGCGCGTGCTCCGCGTCGATGAAGGCGCAGGTGCCGCCCTTCTTCTGCGCTTCGGCGATGGCGTGCAGCGCGAGGGTGGTCTTGCCCGAGCTTTCAGGCCCGTAGATCTCGACGATGCGGCCCTTGGGCAGGCCGCCGATGCCGAGCGCGATGTCCAGGCCGAGCGAGCCGGTGGAGATCGTCTCGATGTCCGGCGCCTGCGCCTGCTTGGCACCCATCTTCATGATGGAGCCTTTGCCGAACGCCCGTTCGATCTGGCTGAGCGCGGCGTCGAGCGCCTTTCCCTTTTCCATTCTGGATATCCCGCTTGAAGAGGGGTTGCCCCCGACTGCAACTTTGGATTGTGGGTCGGGACGTTCTATCGCCTCGGCCGCGGTGCGTCATCGACCGATTGTCGAGGCTGAGAGTATGGGGATTCCGACCCGCTGAAACAAGAACATTTGGGAAACACGGATGCCGAAAAGCCCTTCCGATCGGGCGCGCGACTATCCGGTGACACCGCCCCGCGGCCGGCGCAGGCGCAGCACGAAAGCGATGATCTCCGCCACCGCTTGCCAGTGCTCCGCCGGGACCTCCGTGTCCACCTCCAGCCGCCACAAGGCCCGGGCGAGCGGCGGGCTTGGGACGATGGGCACGCCGTGCTCGGCCGCCGCTTCGCGGATGCGGGCGGCCATGGCGTCCACGCCCTTGGCGACGATGCGGGGCGGCGCGGCCTGCCCCTGCTCGTAGGCCAGGGCGACGGCGTAGTGCGTGGGGTTGGTGACCACCACCGCGGCCTTGGGCACGGCTGAGAGCATCCGGCGCCGCGCCCGGCTTTCCCGCAAGCGCCGCTGGCGGGCCTTCACGTGCGGGTCGCCCTCGCTTTCGCGCGTTTCCTGCCGCAGATCCTCGCGGCTCATGCGGAGCCGGCGCGTGTGCTGCCACCGCACCCAGGCGGTGTCGGCTCCGGCGAGGACGGCGAGCGCCGCGGAGGCGGCGAGGAGCAGGCGCAGGAAGGCGGCGCCGAGGTCTTCTAGCAAGCCGCCCGCCGGCCTGTGCAGCGCCGCTTGCAGCGCGCCGAAGTCGAGGACGTGCCACACGACCGCGCCCACGAACGCCATCTTCGCCAAACCGCGGAGCACCTCCGCGACGCCCTTCAGGCCGAAGAGGCGTTTGAGGCCCGACAACGGGTCGATTCGCGACAAGGACGGCGCCAGCGCCTTCCCGTGCACGAGGCCGCCCGTTTGTCCCAGCGTGGCCGCGACCGCCGCGACCGCGACGGCGAGGAGGATCGGCAGCATCGTCACGAGCCCGACCCGCAGCACCGCGAGGCTGTGCGCCCCGACCGCGCCGGACACCGCCGGCGCCTCGGACAAGACGATCCGGAACGCGCGCAACCACTCCGCGCTCATCGCGGGCAGCGCCAGCATCCCCGCGATCGTGGCGCAGAGGAGCGTCGCGAGCCCGACCGCGTCCCGCGACAGCGGAACCTGCCCTTCGCTCCGCGCGCGTTCGACGCGCTTCTGCGTAGGGGCTTCTGTGCGGTCCTCGGCGTCCGCGCCCTCCGACACGGCTCAGCGCGGCCCGGTGAGGTGGAGGAAGGCGTCCTGCATCGCCGCGGCCCAAACGGGGACGACCGCCGGCAGCACCAGCGCCAGCAGGAGCAGGCCCGCCAGGATCTGCCCGGCGCCGGCCACCGCGTAGATTTGCAGGTTGGGCGCCAAGCGGGCGACGAGCCCCAGCGCGACCTGCCCCAGCACGGCGCCGAGCACCAGGGGCGCCGCCAGCCGCAAGGCGAGCCCCAGGCTCGCCGCCACGGCGCCGACCACCGCTTCCGCGCCCTTGTCGAGCGGCAGGCCCTCCCCGGGCGGCAGCACGGAGTAGCTCTCCGCCAAGGCCGCGAGCGGCAGGGCGTAGAGGCCAGTGTTGAGCACCAGCACCGCGGCGAGCAGCCCGAACAAGCGCCCGGTCGCGGTCGCTTGCCCGCCGAACACGGCGTCCGTCTGCAACGGGCTGGACAGGCCGACCATGAGCGCGGCCATCTGCCCGGCTTGCGCCATGGCGAGCACGGCCACCCGCGCCAGGAAGCCCAGGAAAACGCCGACCAGCGACTCCGTCGCCACCAGCCGCGCCAACTCCGGCACGGCTTCCGGCACCGCGGGCAGGCCCGGGGACAGCGGCGGCATCAGCAGCGCGACCAGGACGAGCAGCAGGCAGAGCCGGACGGTGGGCGGCACCTCCGGCTCCCCCACCCCGGGCAAGAGCATCAGCGCGCCGCCCACGCGGGCCGCCACCAGCACGGCGCCGAAGGCCAGCGCGGGCAGCTCTTCGAGGATCACGGCATGCCGCCGGCGGAGACGATGCGCCCCAGCAGGTCGTCGGCGTAGGCGCGCATGGCGCCCCCGATGGCCGGGCCGGACAGCAGCAGCACCAGCGCCATCGCCACCAGCTTGGGCAGGAAGGCCAGGGTCGGCTCCTGCACCTGCGTCAGCGCCTGGAGCACGGACACGGCCAGCCCCACGGCGAGCATCGCCATCAGCGGCAGACCCGCCACGCGCAGCGCCAGCCACAGCGCTTCCACCGCCGCGGACACCACCCCGCCGTCACCGTCCATCACACCACCGCCTCCTGCGGATCAACTGCGCGGCGCCCCTGCCCGCGTCAGATCGGCATGCGCATTACGTCCTGGTACGCGGAAACCACGCGGTCCCGCACCGCCACCGCGGTTTGCAGGGCCAGCTCGGCCCGCGACACGGCCAGCACCACGTCGCTCACGCCGCCCTGGCCGGACAAGGCGCGGACGCCGCTGGCATCGGCCGCGTGCCCGGCCTCGACCGCGCCCTCGACGGCGCGCTGCAAGGCTGCGCCGAAGCCACCGCCGCCGGTGGCCGCAGCGGTTTCGGCCGCGCCGCCCGTGCGGTAGGCGGCCGCGACCTGCGCGGGGTTGATCGAACGGAGCGCCGTCACCGGAGCGTCTCGATGATGCGCGTGAGCATGCCGCGCGTGACCTCAAGCACCGAGACGTTCGCGCTGTAACTCCGCTGGGCTTCGCGCATGTCCATCACCTCGATCAGGCTGTCCACGTTAGGCCGCTTGACGTAGCCGCGCGCGTCCGCCGCCGGGTGGGCCGGATCGTAGGTCTCGGTGAACTCACCGGGCGCGGTGCCGACGCGCGAAACCTTGACCGTCGAAACGCCGCCGGCCGCGCCGAGGCCGCGCTCGACGTGGGCGCCGAAGGTGACGGTCTTGCGCCGGTACGGGTCGGCGCCGGGCGACGAGCCCGTGCTGTCGCGGTTGGCGAGGTTCTCCGCCACGACGCGCAGCCGCGTGGATTGCGCCTGGAGGCCCGCGGCCGAGACGCGGAGGGCGTTGTCGAGGTCCATCCGTTTTGGCTTTCCTCTGGTTGGGACTACTGCGAACGCCCGAGGGCGGTGCGGAACAGGCCGAGGTACCGGCGGTGGAGGGTGGCGGCGAGCGCGTGCGCCTGATCGGTTTCTGCCACTTTCAACGCTTCCCGGTCGAGCGACACGGCGTTGCCGTTCGGCGCGCTGTCGGGGGCGGAGCGGTCCGGCCGCGCGAGGGTCGGGTCGCCCGGCGCGGCAAGGTGCCGCGAGTTCGTCGCGGCCATGCGCGGGCCGCCCGCCGCGCCCGCCAGGACACTGGCGAAGGAGCGCACGTCGCGCGGCTGGTAGCCGGGCGTGTCGGCGTTGGCGATGTTGCCCGCGAGCACGCGCTGGCGCGCTTCCAGCCACGCCATCCGGCGCTCGGTCAGTTGCAGCAGATCGGGGCGCACTGCGGTCATGCGGCCGATCCTGCGCCGGCCGGGTGAAAGGGCGGTTAACGACCTCCAAACCCTTTGTTCACCTTCCGCGCCGCATGGTGGGCGCCGCGCGTAGGCCGGGCTGACGCCCACGGCCGCCGCGCGTCGAACCCAGTCCGTCGGTAGGAGACCACGGCGTGCCACTCGACCCGTCCCTCGGCCTCAAGGCGCTGGTGGCGCTAGGCGCTGTCGTGCTGCTCGCGGCCGTCGCGCTGCGCGCGATCCGCGCGACCACGGGCGCGACCAAACTCGCCGGCCGCCGCCGACTCGCGGTGCAGGAAGTGCTGCCGCTCGACCCCAAGCGGCGGCTGGTGCTCGTTCGGTGCGGCGGCCGGGACCTGCTTCTCCTCATGGGCGGCGCGGGCGAGGTCCCGGTCGGCTGGCTGCCCGTTCCGGACGACGCCGCGTGATGCGCGCCCCCGTCCTGGCCGTTGTTGTCCTCGTGGCGGCCGCCGCTCCGGCCGCGGCGCAGAGCGTCAGCATCGACCTCGGCGCGGCCGGCGGGCCGGGCAACACCTCGCGCCTGGTGCAGCTCACGGCGCTGATCGGGCTGCTGTCGCTCGCCCCGTCCCTGCTCGTGATGGCGACGGCCTTCGCGCGCATCGTCATGGTGCTGTCCCTCCTGCGCTCGGCCATCGGCGCGCAGCGCATCCCTCCCAACCCGGTGCTCGTGGGCCTGGCGCTGTTCCTGACCTTCTTCGTGATGCAGCCGACCTTCGAACGGAGTTGGACCGAGGGGCTGGAGCCGATGATGGCCGGCCGGGTCGGCGAAATGGACGGGCTCAAGGCCGCGGCCGAGCCCTTCCGCGCCTTTATGGCGGCTCAGGCGCGAGAAGCCGACGTGGCCCTGTTCCAGGACCTCGCGCGCCAGCCGGCGCAGGCGTTCGCCGGGGGTGCCGAGGCGCAGCCCGTCGCGTGGCGCGTGCTCTTCCCCGCCTTCTTGGTCGGCGAGTTGAAGCGCGCCTTCGAGATCGGCTTCCTCGTGTTCCTGCCCTTCCTCGTGATCGACATGGTTGTCGCCAGCCTGCTCATGTCCCTCGGCATGATGCTGCTGCCGCCCAACGCCGTGTCCTTGCCGATGAAGCTCATTTGCTTCGTGCTGGTGGACGGGTGGCGGCTGGTGTCCTCCGGGCTGGTGCAAGGCTTCGCGGAGGTCGCGGGCGGCGGCTGACCCCTCATCCCGCCAAATGCGGCCGCCGCAGGACGCGCTGGGCCAAGCTGTCCGCCGGTCCCGCCAGCACGGACACCACCCAGGCCAAGCCCGCGCAAAGCACCACCGCCGGGCCCGTCGGCACATCGGCGTGGAGGGACAGGAGCAGCCCCGCCACGGAGGCGGCGGCGGCGATGCCGCAGGCCGCGTAGGCCATGCCGCCCACCCCGCGCGCC
>CADCTL010000207.1 GCA_902805625.1 uncultured Acetobacteraceae bacterium | reverse complement strand
GGCGAGCGCCCCAGGGTCGCCCCGCAGCGCCTTCATGCACAGGTCGTCGCTGACCAGCACGCCGTCGAAGCCGATGGCGTGGCGGATGACGCGGCCGATGACGCTTTCGGACAAAGTGGCCGGCAGGGCGGGATCCAGCGCCTCGTAGAGGATGTGGGCGGTCATGGCCCAAGCGCCGCTGTCGGCCAGCGCGGCGAAGGGGGCGCAGTCCTCGGCCAATTCGTCGCGGGTGGCGGACACGCGGGGCAGTTCGAGGTGGCTGTCGGCGGTGGCGCGGCCGTGGCCGGGGATGTGCTTCACCACCGGCACGCAGCCGGCTTCCTGCAAGCCGAGCACCCAGGCGCGGCCGAGGCGGGCGACTTCGGCGGGGTCGGCGCCGAAGGCGCGGTCGTCGATGATCCGGTGCTGCCCGGGCAGGCGGAGGTCGAGCACCGGGGCGCAGACCACGTCGAAGCCGGCGTCTCGGCAAAGGAGGCCGAGCAGCGCGGCGTTGGCGCGGGCCGCCTCCTCCGACGCTTCATGCGGCAGGTCGCCGAAGGCGGCGGCGGCCGGGAACTCGGGCCAGTGGGGGGCGCGCAGCCGGGCGACGCGACCGCCTTCCTGGTCCACCAGGACCGGCGCGCCCTCCCCCAGCTCCGTGCGGATGTCGGCGACGAGGGCGCGTAGCTGGGCCGGGTCCTCGATGTTGCGGCTGAACAGGATGGCGCCCAAGGGCGGCGTTTTCCGCCAGGCTTCCACCTCCGCCCCGGAAAGAGTCGGGCCGGACAGGCCGACGATGGCCGCGCGCTGGCGCCGCCGCAGCGGCGTGGTCACGCGCCGCCTGGGGTGCAAGGCAGGTTGCGGGCTCGCACCGCGTCGCACAGCGTCCGCGCCGCGGCGGCGTCGGCGAGGCCGGCGGCGCGGAGGCGGAACAGCGGCGCTTGGCCTTCGCGGTCGAGCCGCGTAATGCGCGGCTGGAACGCGGAAAGCTCGGGCACGCGGCGGACCAGGCGGGTCCACTCGGCGCGGGCCGCTTCCTCCGAAGACAAGGCGCCGAGCTGGGCGTGCGACCGCCCGCCCGCCACAGGGCCGGGCAACGCGGCGCCCACCGCCGGCGCCGCGACCGTGCTGGCGACGGCGATCGCCACCGGCGGGGGCAGCGCGGGCGTGGTTTCGCCGAGCGATGAGGGCGTTGCGGCGGCGACGGACGCCATGGACGGGGCGGTGGCGGGTGCCGGCATCGCCGCCGAGGCGGGCTTGGGCGGGGCGACTTGCTGGCGCAGGAGGTCGATGGCCGGCGCTTCCGGGCCGGAGTCGAGCTGGGCGACGGTGGTGCGGCCGCGCTCGGCGGCGCGGCGCTGGGACGCGCCTTCCAGCACGAGTTGGTCCTGGTTCGGCACCACCATGCCGCCGGGCGACTCAGGGCGGACCTTCAGCGGGCGCGGGTCGGCCTCGATCACCGGCACCGGGCGCGGGCCCATGCGCGAGATCCCCCAGGTCGCGGCGGCGCCCAAGGCGACGAGCCCGAGCAGGCCCCCCGCCACCGCCAGCATGCGCCCCGAAACCGCCGGCTTCTCCTGGCTCGGCCGCCAGGACGGAACCACAATGTCGCTCACCGCATCTCCTCGGCCGGCGCCACCCCCATCACCGCCAGCCCCGAGCGGATAACCGCCGCCGTGGCCGCGACCAGGGCCAGCCTCCCCCGTGTCGCCTCCGGCTCATCCCCCTGAATGAACCGCAGGGTCGCGTCCTCGCGACCCTTGTTCCAGAGTACATGAAACTCGGCGGCCAAGTCATGGAGAAAAAAGGCGATCCGGTGGGGCTCGCGGGCCTCGGCGGCGGCCTCCACGGTGCGGGGCCACGCGGTGAGGCGGCGGATCAGGGCCAGCTCGGCCGGGTCGGCCAGGGCGTCCAGCGGGGTGGCCGCGAGGTCGGCGGCGGCGGGGTCGCCGGCGGCGCGGAGGACGCTGCGGCAGCGGGCGTGGGCGTACTGGACGTAGAAAACCGGGTTGTCGCGCGACTGCTCCACGACCTTGTCCAGGTCGAACTCCATCTGGGCGTCGGCCTTGCGCGTCAGCATGGTGAAGCGGACGGCGTCGCGGCCGACCTCGTCTATCAGGTCGCGCAGCGCGACGTAGGTGCCGGCGCGCTTGCTCATCCGCACCGGCTCGCCGTTCTTCACCACGCGGACAATCTGCGTCAGCACCACGTCGAGCGGCACCTTGCCGTCCGAAAGCGCGGAAACGGCGGCCTTCATGCGCTTGACGTAACCGCCGTGGTCCGCGCCCCAGACGTGGACCAACTCGGCGAAGCCGCGCTCCAGCTTGTGGAGGTGGTTGGCGATGTCGTTGGCGAAGTAGGTGCCGGTGCCGTCGGACTTGCGGAGCGGGCGGTCCACCTCGTCGCCGAACCGGGTGGCGCGGAACAGGGTCTGCTCGCGCGGCTCCCAGTCCTCGGGAGTCTTGCCCTTGGGGGGGTCGAGGACGCCGCGGTAGATGAGGCCGCGCTCTGAAAGGCGGGCTTCCGCTTTCTCCAGCTCGCCGGCGGCGATCAGGGCGCGCTCGGAGACGAACACGTCGTGGCGGACGCCGAGGGCGGCCAAGTCGTCGCGGATGCTGGCCATCATGGCTTCGACGGTGGAATCGCGCACGGTGTCGAGCCACAGGGCGGGGTCGGCGGGGCGGGCGCCCGGGGCGGCCAAGGCTTCGCCGTAGCGTTCGCGGAGGGCCTCGCCCACCGGGATCAGGTAGTCGCCGCCGTATTGGAGACCGCCGGGGACAGTGGCGGCGTAGTCGGCCTCGGTCATCGTCGTGCCGAGGGTTTGGAGGTAGCGCCAATAGGCGGCCTGGGCGAGCGCCTGCACCTGCGCGCCGGCGTCGTTGACGTAGTACTCCTTGGTGACGGCGTAGCCGGCTTTGGAGAGCAGGTTCGCCAACGCGTCGCCCACCACGGCGCCGCGGCAGTGGCCGACGTGCATGGGGCCGGTGGGGTTGGCGGAGACGTACTCCACGTCCACGCGGCTACCCGCGCCGGCGGCGCCGTCGCCGTACCGCTCGCCCGCGGCGAGGACCACGGGGAGCTGGGCGCGGAGGAAGCCTTCGCGGAGGCGGAGGTTGACGAAGCCGGGCCCGGCGGGGGCGGCCTCCGCCACCTCGGGCAAGGCGGACAGGCGCTCGGCGAGGGCGGCGGCGAGCTTGGGCGGCGGCTGGCGCGCGGCCTTGGCGACGACCATGGCGGCGTTGGTGGCCATGTCGCCGTGCGCCGGGTCGCGCGGGGGCTCCATCTGGACGCGGGCGAAGGCCTCGGGCGGAAGGTCGGGCAGGAGATCGGCCAGCGCGGACACGGCGCGGGCGCGGAGGGCGGCGAAGATGTCGTGCTGTTCGGTGGGCGTGGAGGCCATGCCCGGGGTCTAGAGCAGATCACGGCGGGGCGGAAAGGCTCACGTGCCGGGGCCGCTGACCGCCCCGCGCCGGTCGCCGCGAGCGTCGCGGTGATTCGCCTGCGCCGGCCTCGCGTCCGCTGAGGTTCGCACGCCTCGGTGTGTTTGTGTCGTGGCGCGCGGATGATGGCGCCTCAGGGCCGCCAAGGGTTGCGCGGCACGGCGCGCTCTTCCTCGGTCGGAGTGGGCGCCCGCGCCAACTGGCCGCGTTCATCGTAGTAGATCCGCGGGGAGGTGATGTGCCGCAACCGCCGTTCGGCGCCCTCCAGGTCCGGGTGGGTGGAGAGGACGTTCCAGCGCGTGGCGGCGGCTGCCGGCCGGTTGGGCCAGTACGCGTAGTCCTTCTTTCGCAGGCTCACCGTGCCGTTGTCCTCGGGGTCTACGCGGTAGAGCGGCGCCGCTTCGAAGAAGCGCCGGGCGGCTGCGCGGTGGCGCTCCTGCTCCAGCGCGCGGCGGAGCTGCCCTTCGGCGCCGTGGCCTTCCTCTTCGTCGTCCCCGCCGTCGTGCCCCGGCGCCGGATCGTCGCTGCCCCACTCCGGGATGTTCGCCTTCCCCCCCGTTTGTGCGGTGCGGCAAGGCTAGGTGCAACAATTCCGCCGCCCAAGCGCAATCTCGGGTCGGCGCAATCACGCCCTCTCGCGTCGCGCGGAGGCCGGTTCAGCCCGGCACGTTCGGGTCGGTCAGACGCCGGTGCTCTTCGAGCGCGTAGCGGTCCGTCATGCCGGCGATGTAGTCGCACACCGTCAGCGCGCATTCGGCCGAGCCGGCCTCCCCTGCCCGCTCCGCCCAGCGGGTGGGGAGCATCTGCGGGCCGCCGTGCAGGAGCTGGAACAGCAACTGGCTCACGCGCTTGCACTTCTGCGCGGAGCGGTTCACTCGCCAGTGGCGGTACATCCGCTGGAACAGGAAATCCCGGACGGCCAGGTTGGCTTCGGCCATGGGACGGGAAAAGGCGATCACCGGCTCGCTCGCGGCGCGCACCTCTTCCGCCGAGCGCGGCGCCAGGGCTTGGAGGCGCCGGCCCGCCTCGGCCACCACGTCCTCGATCATGGCGTTGATGACGCGCCGCACCGTCTCCGCCGCGAGCCGCCTCTCCTCCAACTCCGGGTACGCCTTGCGCGCTTCGGCGTAGGAGTCCGCCACCAGGGGCAGCGCCCCCGCTTCCTCCAAGGTGAACAGCCCGGCGCGGATGCCGTCGTCCAGGTCGTGGTTGTTGTAGGCGATGTCGTCGGCGAGCGACGCGACCTGCGCTTCGGCCGAGGCGTGGGTGGAAAGCTCCAGGTCGTGCAGCTTGTTGTAGGCCACGATGGCCGGGGTGGGCCGGCGCACGGGGCCGTTGTGCTTGGCCAAGCCTTCCAGGGTTTCCCAGGTGAGGTTCAGCCCGTCGAAGGCGGCGTAGCGCTGCTCCAGCAGCGTGACGGCCTTGAGGCTCTGGGCGTTGTGGTCGAAGCCGCCGTAGGGGCGCATCTGCGAGTCCAACGCCTCCTCCCCCGCGTGGCCGAAGGGCGGGTGGCCGAGGTCGTGCGCCAGGGCCAGGGCTTCCGCCAAATCCTCGTCGAGCGACAGGCGCCGCGCGAGGGAGCGGGCGATCTGCGCCACCTCGATGGTGTGGGTCAGGCGGGTGCGGAAGCTGTCGCCCTCGTGGAACACGAAGACCTGGGTCTTGTATTGGAGGCGGCGGAAGGCGCGGGAATGGATGATGCGGTCGCGGTCCCGCCCGAAGGGCGAGCGGGCGTCCGCGGCTTCCGGGTGCAAGCGGCCGCGCGAGGCTTCCGGCCGGACGGCCCAAGGCGCCCGGTATCCGGGCTCGCGGGGTGCGGCGCTCCGGGGGGCCTCGGCGGACATGGGCGGCGCTTACCAGCACGGCCGCGGCGCCGCAACGTTGGCATCGCGCGGCCGGGGCGCCTATCTATGGGGCAAGCATCCGGCTCGGGCGGCCCCAGTGGGGCGACGTGCCAGCCGGACCATCGGGGGCGTGCCCCAGAGAGTTGCGATGCCAGACGGTTTGAACGCACCGAGCTTCAGAGTGACCGCCCGAGCCGCGGCCCAGGCGGCGGCCATAGCGGCGCGCGAGGGACGGCCCGACGCGGGCCTCCGGGTGTCCGTCAGTGCCGGAGGTTGCTCGGGCTTCCAGTACGGATTCGAGCTGGAAGACGCGCCGGCGGCGGAGGATCACGTCTTCGGGGCACCGGATGGGAACGGCGCGCGGATTTTCGTGGACCCGGTCTCGCTCGACCTCCTGGCCGGCTCTGAGCTCGATTGGAACGAAGCGCTGATCGGCGCGCACTTCGCCATCCGGAATCCGCAGGCCGTGTCGGGCTGCGGATGCGGCGCGTCCTTCTCCCTCGGCTGAAGGCGTGCGGCTAGCGACCTTCAACGTCAACTCGGTCCGCCGCCGGGTTGGCCACCTGCGGCGCTTCCTCGACCGGCACGCGCCGGACCTCGTCTTCCTCCAGGAGATCAAGTGCCGCGCGGAGGAGTTCCCGGCGTCCGAGTTCGCGGGCACGGGTTATCGGGTCCACGCAGTGGGGCAGCCGGGCGGCCGGAACGGGGTGGCGGTGCTCGGCCGCGTCCCCTTCGAGGTGGTGGCCGAGGCGCTGCCCGGCGACGGGGAGGACGCGCAGGCGCGCTTCGTCGAGGTTGCGGCCGATGACGGGCTGCGGGTGGCGGGCATCTACTTGCCGAACGGCAACTCGGGCGGGGAGGACGGCTTCGCGTACAAGCTGCGCTGGATGGAGCGGCTCCGCGACTGGACGCGGGAACGGCTGGACCGCTTCGAGCCCTGCGCGGTGCTAGGCGATTTCAACGTTTGCCCGACGGACGCGGACTTTCCGCCTGACGGGATGCCGCCCACGGACGCGCTGGTGCGGCCGGAAAGCCGGTCGCGCTTCCGCGCCTTGTTGAACCTCGGGATGACGGACGCGCTCCGGGCGCTGCACCCGGACGACGCGCCTTATACCTATTGGGACTACGGCCCCGCCTTCGAGTCGAACCGCGGCCTCCGGATCGACCACGCCCTGCTCAGCCCGGAACTGGCGGAGCGGTTGACCGGGGCGGGCGTGGACACGGTGGCGCGGTCCGAGGACCAGCCGAGCGACCACGCGCCCGTCTGGTGCGACATCGACGGGCGGTGACGCCACCCGCGCCGATGGTCCGCGTCAGTAGCTCGGGTTGACGACCACCGCTGGCGGCGGGGCAGACGGCGGTGTGATGACTGTGGCGCCTGGCACGGTCTGCACCGTGGCGGGCTGCGCCGGCACGGTGCGTCCGCGCTCGACATGGACGCGGGCGCACGCGGCGAGGGCCAAGGCGCAGCCTAGGGCGGCCGTGGCGGACAGGGCGCGCATGGGCGGGGTTCCCTTCTTGTCGCGGACCGATGCCAACTTAAGAGCGGCGCCGACACAGGCCGACGCCTGCTCGACGTAGGCGCCCCTCGGGCGTCGCGGCACGGGTTGGACGCGTGGCGGCGCCCGCCGCCGGGCGGTGGCCCGGTACGCGGCCGAAGCGCGGCCGGCGAGCCGTGCGGCTATGCCCCGCGATGGGGGCGAGCCCTCATCAGAACCGCCCGGTTCGCCGCGGATCGCCTCCCCCGGGGCTACTGGTCGGCGTAGCAGTGCGTTTCGGCCGCTCCGCCGGGATGGGTGACGGCGCCGAGGTGGGCGGGGCCGACGAGCTGGGCGTACTTCCACAACGCGCCGGCGTTGTAGTCGGTGCCGCGCGGCTTCCACTCGGCGCGGCGGCGGGCGAGTTCGGCCTCGTCCACCAGCATGTCGATGGTGCCCCGCTCCGCGTCGATCACAACGCGGTCTCCGTTCCGCAGCAGGGCGATGGGGCCGCCCACCGCCGCTTCCGGCCCGACATGGCCGATGCAGAAGCCGCGCGTGGCGCCGGAGAAGCGACCGTCGGTGATGAGGGCCACCTGCTCGCCCATGCCCTGGCCGTAGATGGCCGCGGTGGTGGAGAGCATCTCGCGCATCCCCGGCCCGCCCTTCGGCCCTTCGTAGCGGATGACGATGATGTCGCCGGCCTTGTAGGCGCGCTGTTCCACCGCGTTGAAGGCGTCCTCCTCGCAGTCGAAGCACAGCGCGGTGCCCTCGAAGCGGAGCGTCTTCATGCCGGCGATCTTCACGATGCCGCCCTCGGGGGCGAGGTTGCCCTTCAAGCCGACCACACCGCCGGTCTTGGACAGCGCCTTGGAGACGGGGAACACCACGTCCTGGTCCTCGGGGAAAACCACCTCGGCGTGGTTCTCTGCCAGGGTCTTGCCCGTGACGGTGATGCAATCGCCGTCCAGCAGCCCGGCGTCGAGCAGCGCCTTGATGATCACCGGAATGCCGCCGACCTTGTACACGTCGTAGGCGACGTACTTACCGCCCGGCTTGAGGTCGGCGATGTAGGGCGTGCGGCGCATGATCTCCACCACGTCGTCCATGGTGAAGCGGATGCCCGCCTCGTGCGCGATGGCGGGCAGGTGCAGGCCGGCGTTGGTGGAGCCGCCGGTGGCGCCCACGACGACCGCGGCGTTCTCCAGCGCGCGGCGGGTGACGATGTCGCGCGGGCGGAGGTTGCGGCGGACCAGGTCCATCACGGCGCGGCCGGACTCGGTGGCCCAGCGGTCGCGGTCCTCGTAGGGCGCGGGGGCGCCGGCGGAGCCGGGCAGCGCGAGGCCGATGGCCTCGGAGACGGTCGCCATGGTGTTGGCGGTGAACTGGCCGCCGCAGGCGCCGGCGCTCGGGCAGGCGACGCATTCCAACTCGTGCAGGTCTTCGTCCGACATGTTGCCGGCGGCGTGCTGGCCCACCGCCTCGAACACGTCCACCACCGTGACGTCGCGGCCCTGGAACTTCCCGGGCAGGATGGAGCCGCCGTACATGAAGACGCTGGGGACGTTGAGGCGGAGCATGGCCATCATCATGCCCGGCAGGGACTTGTCGCAGCCCGCGAGGCCCACCAGCGCGTCGTAGCAGTGGCCGCGCACCGTCAGCTCCACCGTGTCGGCGATGGCGTCGCGCGAGGCGAGCGAGGACTTCATGCCCTGGTGGCCCATGGCGATGCCGTCGGTGACGGTGATGGTGGTGAACTCGCGGGGGGTGCCGCCGCCGGCCTTGACCCCCTGCTTCACGCTCTGCGCCTGGCGGGAGAGCGCGATGTTGCAGGGCGCGGCCTCGTTCCAGCAGGTGGCGACGCCGACGAAGGGCTGGGCGATCTCGGCCTCGGTCAGGCCCATGGCGTAGTAGTAGGAGCGGTGCGGGGCGCGCTCCGGGCCTTGGGT
>CADCTL010000206.1 GCA_902805625.1 uncultured Acetobacteraceae bacterium | reverse complement strand
GGCAAGAGCGTCTGGGCGTCCGGGCGCTTCGCCGCGAACGGCGACGCCCAGGCCGGCGAGATGGTGCTGCGCCGCCAGGCGGCGGACGCCACGCCGGCGGCGCTCACCGCGGACGGCGGGGCGCCGGGCGTGGCGAACCAAGTCGTCCTGCCGAACAACTCCGCCTTCGCCTGCCGCGTCCTCGTGGTGGCGAAGGAAACGGGCGGCGCCGGCGCCAAAGCGGCGTGGGAGTTCGTGGCCTTGCCGCGGCGGAACACCAGCCCGTCCGAAACTTTCGTGACGGTGAGCCCCGGCGGCGGCGCGGCCCAGGCGCCCCTCCTCGCCGCCGGCAACACCGCGGGCTGGACCGTGACCGTAGGCGCCGACACCGCCAACGGCGCGCTGTCCGTCATCGGCACGGGCGCGGCGGGCGCCACCATCAAGTGGGTGGCCCGGATCTTCTCGACCGAGGTCGTCGGCTGACCGCGGCGAACCCTCTTTTCCGACGGAGCGAACCCATGCCCGACCTGACCGACTACGCGAAGAACCTGCTCGGCCGCGCCCTTTGCGCCCGCGCCCCCGCCCTCCCCACCCAGGTCTTCCTGGCCTTGGGCACCGGCGGCAGCGACGCCACCGGCCTGACCGGCGAGCCCGCCGGCAACGGCTACGCCCGGCAGCGCGTGACCTTCAGCGGCACCGGCCCGCAGCAGAACACGGACGCCGTGCGCTTCGCCTTCACCGCCGGCAACGGCACCTTGACGCACGCGGGGCTGTTCGACGCCGCCACCGGCGGCAATCCGCTCACCTGGTCCGCGCTGTCCCAGCCGGCGCAGGTCACGGCGGCGGGCACGGTGACGATCAGCCCGGCCGGGCTGGTGCTGGCGCCGGGGTGAAGCGGGCCGGCACGCTCCGGGCGGCCGCAGGTGGTCCGCCCGGCGCACGATGCGCCGGTGCGGCCCCGCCCCGCCCCGCTAGGCGCGGGGCGGGAAGAACCGGTTGGCGGGGCGGGGCAGGCCGAGGTTCTCGCGCAGCGTGGCGCCTTCGTACCCCCGCCGGAAAAGCCCGCGCCTTTGCAGCTCCGGCACCACGCCATCGACGAACTCGTCCAAGCCGCCGGGCAGGTAGGGGAACATGACGTTGAAGCCGTCGCAGGCGTCGGCCGCCAGCCACGCCTCCATCTCGTCGGCCACCGTCGCCGGGGTGCCCACCATCGCCAAGCCGGCGTAGCCACCGAGCCTTTGGGCGAGCTGGCGCACGGTCAACCCTTCCCGCCGCCCCAGCGCGATCGCCCGCTCCCGCCCGCTCTTGCTGGCTTCGGTTTCGGGGATCTCAGGCAGCGGCCCGTCCGGATCGAAGCGCGAAGCGTCCACGCCCAGCGCTATGGAGAGCGAGGCGACGGCGCTGTCGTAATGTACGAGGCTGTCGAGCAGCGCGCGCTTCTCCCGCGCTTCCGCCACCGTCTCGCCCACCACGACGAAGCAGCCGGGCAGGATCTTCAGGTGGTCGCGGTTCCGCCCGAGCCGG
Source organism: uncultured Acetobacteraceae bacterium (assembly GCA_902805625.1). Lineage (GTDB taxonomy): Bacteria > Pseudomonadota > Alphaproteobacteria > Acetobacterales > Acetobacteraceae > Craurococcus. The sequence goes on along the minus strand of CADCTL010000206.1, from coordinate 7,570 downwards.
TCCATGCGGCCTTTCACGTCGGCGTAGAAGCGCCGCCCGTCATCCAGGGTGGAGGGCGCGGAGAACACGGCCTCGGCCGTTTCGGCGGCGATCTGCCGCCCGGCCTCCGACGATCCGGCCTGCACGATCACGGGCCAGCCCTGCACGGGGCGGGCGATGTTGAGCGGGCCGCGCACCGAAAGCTCGGGCCCTTTGTGGTCCAGGACGCGCAGCCGGTCCGGGTCGAAGTAGATGCCGCTCTCGACGTCCCGGACGAAGGCGTCGTCCGCCCAACTGTCCCACAGCCCTGTCACCGCGTCGAAGAACTCGCGCGCGCGCTTGTAGCGCTCGCCGTGCGCCATGTGCTCGTCGTGGCCGAAATTCAGCGCCGCGTCCGGGTTCGCGGTGGTGACGAGGTTCCAGCCGGCGCGGCCGCCGCTGATGTGGTCGAGCGAGGCAAACTTGCGGGCGATGTGGTAGGGCTCGTTGTAGGTGGTCGAGGCGGTGGCGATCAGCCCGAGCCGCTCCGTTTCCACAGCCAGCGCCGGCAGCAGCGTCAGCGGATCGAAGGAGCTGACGGTGTGGCTGCGCTTCAGCGCCTCCATCGGCATGTTCAGGACGGCGAGGTGGTCGGCCATGAACAGCGCGTCGAACTTGCCGCGTTCGAGGGTCCGGGCGAAGCGCCTGTAGGCGGCGAAGCTGAAGTTGGCGTCCGGCCAAGCGCCGGGGTAGCGCCAAGCGCCCGTGTGAATGCTGACCGGCCGCATGAACGCGCCGAGCCGCAGTTGCCGTTTCGCTGTCACGGCGCGAGGCCCTTTCGATGCGAGTCGTCCATGCGGCGATCGTCCGTGCCGTTTCCCGGCACCGGCCTGGGTGGCTGCGACTGGCGAGGACGCCACCCGTCCCGCGGCACCGGGGCGGGACGCGGGGCGCCTCGATCCCGCGCACCAACCGCCGTCGAGCCGGCACTGGGAATGCGGTCGGCGCGAAGCGGGGAAAGGGTTGCTGACGGGGAGCGCTCCCTCACCTGCCTGCGGATGGAAGACCCTGGCATCTCCAGCACAATCCTTTCTGCTTTTCAGCGCCGCCCCATGCGGTCCAGCGACGCTCGCGGCCACGACCCGTCGGCACGACGCCCTGCCATGCTGTCCCGCTCGCCTCGGTCCTGCTCGCGCCTTCCAGCGTAGCCGGCGCCCGCCAACTCGCCATCCTGCCCAAGCCAGTTTCACGCGGTCACGCGGGCCCGAAGCCATCATGCCCAGCCGCCTCGCCTGCCGCATGGTTCGTGGCAGCCTCTAGGTTCCGCCCGTTCGGCCGAACCACACGCCCATCAGAGCGCCCAACGAAACCAGCAGCAGCCCGCCGTTCACCACCAGCAGCAGCGCCTTCGGCAGCCGCCACACGTCGGACCGCTCCGGCGCATCGTGGCCCGGCCGCAGGTCGCGCCACACCGCGACCGCGAAGCAAAAGCCGGAGAACAGCACCAGCAGCGAAGCGTTGAAAAGGATGGCCCATTCGGGCAACACGCTGCCGAGCGAGGTTTTGGCGCCCACGCCCGCGACCAGCGACACCAGCCCGGTGCGGACCCAGGCCGCGTAGGTCCGCTCCGCCGCCAGCACGGTCCGGTCGGCGGCGTAGAGCACGCGTGGGTCGTCTTGGGCGTCCGGCATCGGCGGTTCCCCGACTTCCTGCCGGGAACCGAGCAGGTTGGGGTTGCCGCGGCAAGTAGCAGCGCGGCCGGGCGCCCCCGTCAGGCGCCGGGCGCCGCCTCCGCGACCGTCTCGCGCGCGGACTGCGCCGCCGCGGCCTGGCAGAAGGCCACCGCTTCCCGCAAGGAGGTGACGGTGGTTTCGCCCGGCCCTTCCTCCCGCAGCGCGGCGAGGGTCGGGCTGTCCGGACGGGCGTGCCACAAGCCCACCACCACCACGGCATCAGGCAGCCGCCGCCGCAGCCGCCGCAGGAAGTAGCGGACGCCGGCGGCGCTGCTGCCCTCCTCCAGCATGGAAAGGCAGCACAGCCGGATGCGCGCCGGGTCGAGCCGCTCCAGCCCCGCTTCCCCCAGCGCGGCGTTCGGCAACGGCCGGGCGCCGAAGCCCACGCCTTGCAACAACTGGGTCGCCATCTGGGCCGCGAGGTCGTCGAATTGGCCGCGCCCGGCGACGCAGATCACGGCGCCTTCCTGCTCCCAGCCGGGGGGCGCCGCTTCCGACGAGGCCGGCGGCTCCACGCGGTCCGCCAAGTCGTCCAGCATCGTCTCGAATTGGCGGTGGACGCTGTCGAGCCGCTCCGGTTCCAAAACCTCCCGCGACCAGTCGGCCTGCGCCAGCGCCAAAGCGCGCAGCGCCACGTCGTCGTAGTAGGCGGCCAGCGGCGCCTCCTTCAGGTGGCGGCGCGCCTGCTGCACAAGGCCGTCGGCGTCGCCCTCCAGCGCCCGCTGGTAGAGGCTCTCCTCGGGGAGCAGGGGCGGCCGGTCGCCCAGCATGACTTCGAGGAACTCCAACTGGCTCACGTGCCGGCCCAGCACCACCAGGCACACCGTCAGCGGCGTGGCCAGGAGCAGCCCGAGCGGCCCCCACAGGAACGCCCAGAACGCGGTCGCGACGATGACCGAAACCGGCGACAGGCCGGTGCTGTGGCCGTAGAGCAGCGGCTCGGCCACTTGGCCCATCAGCGGCTCGCTCAGCAGGAACAGGCCGAGCACCCAGAAGGCGAGCGACCAGCCGGGGTCCACCGCCAAAGCCAGCAGCACCGGCGGCACCACCGCGACGAAGACGCCGATGAAGGGCACGAAGCGCATCAGCCCGGCGAGGATGCCCCACAGCACCGGGTTGGGCAGCCCGATCAGCCAGAGCCCGCCGGCGATGAACAGGCCGAACCCGGCGTTCAGCGCCACCTGCGCGAGGAAGAAGCGGGACAAGCGGTGTGCCGCGTCGTTCATCGCCCCCATGGTGCGGTGCAGGTCGCGGCTGCCGGCCAAGCGGATCAGCCGGTCGCGCAAATCCTCCCGGTACAGCAGGAAGAAGATGACGAGGACGACGACGATGGCGGTGGTCGCCAAAGGCTCCAGCAACGGCTCCGCCACGCTGCGGATCACCTCCAGCGGGCCTTGCGCGGCGCCGTCGGCGGCGGGCGCCGCCGCGGGCGCGCTTCCCGGGGCGGGAAGCGGGACGGCGGGCGGCGCCCCGCCATGGCCCAGGCCCCCGTCCAGGTCGCGCATGATGGACGCGGCCTGACCCAGGAGTTCGCCCAGACGAAGGTCCGCGACCTTCCGCTGGATCGCCGCTTGGTAGGTCGGCACGTTCGCCGCCAGTTGCGACAGTTGGCGGGCGACCACGAGGCCGATGCCGCCCAGCGCCGCGAAGCCCAGCGCCACGGCGACCAGCACGGAGGGCGCTTGGCCCAACCGCAGCCGGCGCAGCATCCGCACCAGGGGCGCCAGCACGAAGGCGAGCAGGACGGCCAGCACCATCGGCACGAGGAGTTCTCGCCCGAAGTACAGCGCCCCGACCACCACCGCGGCGGCCAGCAGCGTGACGAGGCCGGGTGCCGCCATCCCCGTTGCGGCCACCGGCGGGCGCCGCTGGTCGGCATTGGTGTCTGAGTCGCCCATCGCTCGCCTTGAACCGGGCCGGCCCGGACCGGCGGCCTTTCGACGAGGGCAACGCCACGGCGGAGGGGCGGTTCGCCGGCGGTCCGCCCGGGGCGCGGCGCCCCTATGGACCCGTGGCGCGCGGCCGGGCGAACCCTCCCGGCGGACCGGCGCTTAGGACGTCGCGCCCACCACTGCCATCGGAACCCCGCGTGACGCCCGACGCCCCGCCGCCTGCTCGATCCTGGTCTCCCGTGGGGGCCGCGCGCCGCGCCTTGCCCGTCGCGGCCGGGCTCCTCGTGCTGCTGGCGATACTGGCCGTCACCTGGAACGTCGTGGCTGGCGGGCGGGCGGGCGCTGCGATCGCCGCCGCCAACGGGACGGTGCTGCAGGCGGAAGCCCTGCTCTCGGCCATGAAGGACGTGGAAACCGGGCAGCGCGGCTTCATCCTCACCGGCCGCGAGGACTACTTGCAGCCTTTCAACGACGGGGCGGCCGAAGCGGAGCGCCGCTTGGCGGCGCTGGAAGCGGCCACGCAGCCCGCCCGCGTGGCCGAGCTGCGGGACCTGGTGCGGCGCGGGATCGCGCAGGCCGGCCGCGGCGTGGAGGTCCGCCGCCAGGAGGGGCCGGACGCCGCGGCGCGGTTGGTGGCCTCCGGCGAGGGCAAGGCGACCATGGATGCGGTGCGCGCCGAGGCGGAGCGGCTCCAGAGCGCGCAACGCGGCCAGATCGAAGCGCTGGAACGGCGCGACCGCGAACGCGCAACCTGGCTGAACCTGGCCGCCCTGCTGTGCGTGCTGGCCGCCTGCGGGCTGGCGGCCGCCACCATCCTGGCCCGCCGCCGGGCGGAGCGGGGCAGCCGCGCGCTGCTGGAAGACGTGCTGGAGAACGCGCCCGTCGGCCTCGGCTTCCTCGACCGGTCGCTCCGCTTCCGCCACGCCAACCGGGCGCTGGCCAAGTTGGGGGAGCACACGCTGGGCGTGGAGGTGGGCTCCGCCGTTTCCGACCTTTCGCCGGACCTCAAGGAGCAAGTCGAACCGCGGCTGCGGGCCGTGCTGGCAGAGGGGCGGAGCTTCGCCAACCTGGCCGTGGACACCCGCCCGCCGGACCGGCCCGACGAACTGCGCCACCTGCGGATGGGCTTCTTCCCCCTGCACGGCGAACACGGCGGCGTCGAGGGCGTGGGCATCGCCGTCACGGACACGACCCTGCGCCGGCGGGCCGAGCTGCGGCTGCGGCAACGGGAAGCGCAGTTCCGCGCCGTGGCGGAGTCCATCCCGCAACTCGCCTGGATGACCGACGCGGAGGGCGGGATCACCTGGTACAACAAGCGGTGGCTCGACTACACCGGCAAGACGCTGGAGGAACTGCGCGGCTGGGGCTGGCGCCAGGTGCACGACCCCGACCATGTGGAACGGGTTGAGGAAGGCTTCCGCCGCTGCCTCCAAACCGGCGAGCCCTGGGAAGACACCTTCCCCCTGCGCGGCGCCGACGGCGGTTGGCGCTGGTTCCTGTCCCGGGCCGTGCCGGTGCGGGAAGAAGCGGAGGAGGGCGAGGCCCAAGGAACCGTCACCGGCTGGTTCGGCACCAACACCGACGTGACCGACATGCGCCAAGCCGAGGAGCACTTGGCCGAAGCCAAGGAGGCGGCCGAGGAGGCGAACCGGGCCAAGAGCCAGTTCATCGCCAACATGAGCCACGAGCTGCGAACGCCGCTCTCGGCGGTGATCGGCTACTCCGAGATGCTGGAGGAGGAAGCGGCCGAGATCGAGGGCGCGGACACGATGCTGGAGGATCTGCGCAAGATCCACGGCAACGCCCGGCACCTGCTGTCGCTGATCAACGACGTGCTCGACCTGTCGAAGATCGAGGCCGGCAAGATGGAGGTGCAGGCCGAGGACTTCGACGTTTCCGCGCTGGTGCGGGAGGTCGGGGACACGGTGCAGGCGCTGATGGCCCGCAAATCCAACATGTTGGAACTGGACTTGGCGCCGGATCTCGACGGGATGCATTCCGACCCGGTGAAGCTGCGGCAGTGCCTGTTCAATCTGCTCGGCAACGCGGCGAAGTTCACCGAAAACGGGCGGATCGCGCTTGCCGTGCGGCCGGTGGCCGGGCCGGATGGCGGAAAACAGGTCGAATTCCGCGTTTCCGACACCGGCATCGGCATGACGGAGGAGCAGCTCGGCCGGCTGTTCCACCGCTTCACCCAGGCCGACGACTCCACCACGCGGCGCTTCGGCGGCACGGGGCTCGGGCTGTCCATCACCAAGGCCTTCTGCACCATGCTGGGCGGCGACATCGCGGTGGAAAGCCGCCCCGGCCAGGGCACCGCCTTCACCATCCGGCTGCCCGCCGACTTCCGGGACGTGGCGACGCCCGCGGAATCCGTGGCCGAGGGCGCGCCGGCGGAGGAGGACGGGCGCGCCGGCACGGTGCTGGTGGTGGACGACGACGAGGCGTCCCGCGACCTGCTGGTGCGTTTCCTGCGGCGGGAGGGCTTCGCGGTGCGCACCGCGCCGCACGGCGCGGCCGCCCTGCCGCTGGTGCGGACGCTGCGGCCCGCCGCGGTGCTGCTGGACGTGATGATGCCGCACATGGACGGCTGGGCGGTGCTGTCGGCCCTGAAGGCCGACCCGGAGCTGGCCGACATCCCGGTGATCATGGTGACTTTCGTGCAGGAGAAGGGCCTCGGCTTCTCGCTCGGCGCCGCGGACTACCTGGTCAAGCCGGTGCAGTGGGCGCGGTTGAAGGAGGTGCTGGACCGCTACCGCTCGCCCGGCTCCGCGCTGGTGATGGAGGGCGATTCCGAGACCCGGGCCGAACTGCGCCGCCTGCTGGAGGGCGAGGGGTGGACGGTGGAAGAAGCGGCCGACCGTCCCGCTGTCCTGCGGCGCATGGGCGAGGGCCCGCTGCCCGGCTTGGTGCTGGCGGCGGTGCCGGCGGACGGGGTGGGCCTGGAACTCATCGGGGAGATCCGCCGCCACCCGGAATGGCGCTCCGTCCCTTTGATCGCGTTGGCCGAGAACGAGCTGTCGCCGGACGAGGTCGAGCGGCTGCGCGGCCAGGTGCGGCGCATCGTGCGGTCCGAGGACGACCTGCCCGACGAACTGATCGCCGAACTCCGCCGCATCGCCGCCGGGCGCGCCAAGCCGCCCGCCCAGGCAACGCCCGAAGCGGCCACAGCAACCCCATGATGGTGAGGCAATGACAAAGATACTGCTCGTCGAGGACCACGAGGAGCTGTGGGACTTCCTGTCCCGCAGGCTCAAGCGCCGCGGCTTCGAGGTAGCGCTGGCGCACGACGGCCAGCAGGGCGTGGAGATGGTGCGGGCGGAGCGGCCCGACGTCGTGCTGCTCGACATGAACCTGCCGGTGATGGACGGCTGGACCGCCGCCCGAACGCTCCGCGCCGACCCGGATACGGCGCGCGTCCCGATCATCGCCCTGACCGCGCATGCCATGGCCGGCGACAAGGCCAAGGCGCTGGAAGCAGGCTGCGACGACTACCACCCGAAGCCGGTGGACTTCTCCCGCTTGCTGTCGCAGATCGAGGAGGTGCTGCTGGGCGCCGAGGACAAGGCCGCCGAGGCCGGGTCGGGCTGAGCTTTCACAAGGGCCGCAGCGGCCAGAACAGCGCGATCAGCGGCACGCCCACCAGCACGACGATGACCGAGAGCGGCAGCCCGAGCCGCCAGTAGTCGCCGAACCGGTAGCCGCCCGGCCCCATCACCAACGTGTTGCACTGGTGGCCGATGGGCGTGAGGAAGTCGCAGGCGGCGCCGATCGCCACCGCCATGAGGAAAGCGTCCGGATTCAAGCCGAGCTGCTTCGCCAGGCTGCCGGCGATGGGCGCCAGCATCAGCACGGTGGCGGCGTTGTTCAGGAAGGGCGTGACCCCCATGGCCGCCACCATGATCAGCGCCACCGCGGCCATCGGCGGCAAGGCCTCCACCGCGCCGGACAGCCAGCCCGCGATCAGGTCCGTCCCCCCGGTGGTGC
>CADCTL010000205.1 GCA_902805625.1 uncultured Acetobacteraceae bacterium | reverse complement strand
CGACGCGGCCCACAAAGAGCCGCTGCTCGGCCACGGCGTCTACCCCATGCCCGTCGGGGAAGCCGGCGTCGCCATGGTGGACGCGCGGGACATCGCGGAGGTCGCCGCGACGTGCCTCCTCCGGAGGGAGAACGCGGCGCGGCCGATGGCGCGAGAATTGATAGACGTCGTCGGGCCCGACGCCCTCACCGGCAGCGGTCTCGCCGCGATCTGGTCCGAGGTCTTGGGAAAGCCCATCCGCTACGCCGGCGATGACCTGGAAGCCTTCGAGCGGCAACTCAAAGGCTCCGCTCCGGGCTGGATGGCCTCCGACATGCGGATGATGATGAGCCGCTTGCAGCAGGACGGCATGGTGGCGAAGCCCGGCAGCGTCGGCAGGATGGCCGAGTTGCTCGGCAGGCCGCCCCGGACGTACCGCGACTTCGCCTCCGAAACGGCGCGAGCCTGGGGAGCCCTCGGCGAGGGCGATCGGCCGTGAGGCCGTCGCCGCCCCGGCGCAGCGGAAGCGCCGCGTGCCCCATCCATCGAAACCCGGCCGCGCCGGCTATGCGAAGGAGTTGATCCGATGATCCTCGTCACCGGCGCCACCGGCAGCAACGGCTCCGAGCTCACCAAGCTCCTCGCGTCCCGGGGCGTTCCCGTGCGCGCCATGGCGCGCTCGCGCGACGGGGCGAAAGCGATCGTCGCCTTGGCTGGGGTCGAGGTCGTGATCGGCGACTTCGACGATCCGGCGTCGGCTGAGCGTGCATTGCGGGGAGTGGAGAAGGCGTTTCTCCTCACCAACTCCTCGGAACGGGCGGAGGCGCGGCAGCGCGCCTTCGTGGACACCGCCCGCCGCACCGGGCTGAAGCACATCGTCAAGCTGTCCCAGTTCGCCGCGGACGAAGCCTCTCCGGTCCGGTTCCTGCGCTACCACGCGGCCGTGGAGCGCGCGATCGTGGAGTCGGGCATCGCGTACACGTTCCTGCGGCCCAATCTCTTCATGCAGGGCTTGCTCGCGTTCCGCGGCCCCATCGCGTCGCAAGGCAAGTTCTTCGCGGCCGCCGGCGACGCGAAGGTCAGCGTCGTGGACGTGCGCGACAACGCCGCCGCGGCGGCCGCCGCGCTGACCGGGCCCGGCCACGAAGGCCGCACCTACGACCTCACCGGCCCGGAGGCGCTGACGCACGCCCAGATGGCGGCGACCCTTTCCGGCGCGCTGGGACGCCCCGTCGCCTTCGCGGACGTTCCGCCCGAGGCGATGCGGGACGCCCTGCTGGACGCTGGGATGCCCCTCTGGCAGGCCGACGGCTTGGTGGAGGACTACGCCCACTACCGGCGCGGCGAGGCGTCCGCCGTGGCGCCGGGCGTGCGGGACGCGACGGGCGAACCGCCGCGGGCCTTTTCCGCCTTCGCGCGCGATTACGCGCCCGCGTTCTCCTGACGGCGCCGACCCGCGGCTCTCGCTGCGGCCAGCTCGTCCAGTCCAGGACGTCCGCCCCGCCGTAGGGCGGGGCCGGCCGTTTCACCCCCGCCGTCCCGCCCGCTCTTTCGCCAGCAGCGCCCGCTTGCGCGGCACGCCCCAGCGGTATCCGGTCAGGTCGCCGTCCTTGCCCACCACCCGGTGACAGGGCACCGCGAGCGAGACGTGGTTCTGCGCGCAGGCCCGCGCCACCGCCCGCACAGCGCGCGGCGCGCCGATCAGCTCCGCCACCTCGCCGTAGGTGCGGGTTTCGCCGAAGGGTATGCGCTGCAAGGCCTCCCACACCCGACGCTGGAACGCCGTGCCCCGCAGGTCGAGCGGCAAAGCCAGCGCCGCCCGCGGCTCCTCGATGAAGCCGACCACGTCGCGCACCGTCTCCACCAAGTCCGCCCCGGCCGGCTCGATCCGCGCCGCGGGGAAGCGGCGCCGCAAGTCGCCTTCCAGCGCGTCCGCGTCCTCCGCGAAGCCGATGAAGCACACGCCCCGCTCCGTCGCGCCCACCATCAGCGGGCCTAAAGCGCTCTCGGCCAGCGCAGTGCGGATGGTCTCGCCCGCGCCGCCCCGCCGCGCGGCGCCCGGCGTCATGCCGAGCACCTGGCCCGGCGCCCCGTACACCCGGCTCTCGCTGCCGTATCCGGCCCCGGCCACCGCATCCACCACGCGCTCGCCGGCGGCCAGAAGCGCCTGCAAGCGCCGCGCCCGCACCGACTCGGCGAAGGAGCGCGGCGTCACGCCCGTGACGTCGCGGAACATGCGGAGGAAGTGGTGCCGCGCGTAGCCCGCCCGCTCCGCCAGGGCCGCCAGCGAGGGCATCGCCTCACTCCCCTCAATCAGCGCGCAGGCCGCGCGCACCGCGTCCGCGTGCAGGGCCGCGCGCTCGCCCTTCGGGTCGCAGCGGCGGCAAGCGCGGAAGCCGTCCGCCTCGGCCGCGGCGGCGTCGGGGTAGAAGCGCGCGTTGCGCCGGAGCGGCGCCCGCGACGGGCAACCCGGCCGGCAGAACACCCCTTGCGTCGTCACCGCGTACAGGAAGGGGCCGCACTCCGGCGTTGCTTCGCGCGCCAGCACCGCCGCCCAGCGGGCGGCGTCAGGATCGGCGTCGGCGACGTCCAGCGAAGTCCCCAGCATCATGGTATCAGGCATGGCGCGCTCCCGCGTATTTCGTAGCGCCACCTTGCCCTTCATCGCGCGCCCTCGGCCATCCGGCCGTTGCGCCCGCGCCGGCGCTACAGCGCGTCGCCTTCGGCCTTGCGCCGCAGGTCCCGCAGGCGGTTGGCGCCGTTCGGCATCTTCGGGTTGATGGCCAGCGCCGCCTGGAAGCTACGGAGCGCCGCCGCCGCGTCGCCCGCCTCGTCCTGCAAGGCCGAAAGGCTGAGCAGCGCCAACCAGTGCCGCGGTTCCAGGCGCAGAACCTCCTGGAGATCGCGCGCCGCCGCGAGCGGGTCGCCCGCCCGCGAATGGGCCTGCGCGCGCAACAACCAAGCCTCCGTGAACTCCGGCGCCAGGGTGAGCGCCGCGTCGAAGTCCTCCAGCGCCTCGGCCGGAAGCTGCGCCTGCATGTTCCGCATCCCCCGGTTCATCAGCAGCGCCACGGAAGGCGTCGCCGCGGAGGACCAGAGCTGGCGGATCCGTCCCTCCACCAAAGTCGCGCCGCCCTCGTCCGGCGCTGTGCGGAGCGCGTCGAAGGCGCGGTCTAGCTCGGCGCGCCGCGCGTCGGCCCCGCGCGGCCCGGCCGGGGGCGTGTTGGCCGCGGCGCCGTGGGGCGAGGCGGCGGGCGGCGGACCTCCAGGCGCCTGGGCCAAGGCGGCCGGCGTCGCCGCAAACAGGAGCCAAGCCGCCAAGACCCGCCGCAGAAGGGGCATCCGCACCGCTCCGTCCTTCACCGGCCCAACCTGAGCCCGGCACGCTCCACGATACCGCGAAATTTCGCCAGCTCCGACCGGAGAAAGTCGCGCGTGCTGTCCGGCGTGGTGGTGGCCTCCGCCGGGTCTACCCCCGCCGCTGCCAGCCGCTCCCGCACCCCCGGCTCGGCCAGCGCCGCCCGTGCGGCGCGCGACAGGGCATCGAGGATGTCCGCCGGCAACCCCCGCGGTCCGGCCAGGATGTTCCAGGTCGTGATCTCGAAGCCTTTCAGCCCCAGTTCGTCCAGCGTCGGGATGTCCGGGAACAACGGGTGCCGCGCGCGCGAGCTGACCGCCAGCCCGCGCGAAAGGCCGTCGCGCAGATGGGATGCGGTGGAGGCCAGCACTTCAAGCGAGTAATCCACCTCGCCCTTGGCCAGCGCTTCCATCACCGCGGAGCCGCCGCGGTAAGGCACATGCTCCGCCTGGAGGCCGCCTGCCTCGATCTTGAGGAACTCGCCGGTCAGGTGGCCGATGCCTCCCGCGCCGGAGGTCGCCCAGGTGCGCTGCCCCGGCGCCGCCTTCACCGCCGCGAACAGCTCCTCCGCCGTGCGGAAGCGGGAGGACGCCGGCACCACGAGCACCATCGGCCCGCCGCCCACCAGGGCGACGGGGGTGAAGTGTTCCACCGGGTCGTAGGGAGTTTGGCCGGGCAGCGCCGCCGGGTTGGTGGCGAGCGCCGAGGCCGAGCCGAGCAGGAGGGTGTAGCCGTCCGGCGCACGGTGGCGCACCCACTCGGCGCCCACGCTGCCCCCGGCCCCCGCTCGATTTTCCACGATGATCCGCGCCGCGGTGCCGAGGTGCGGCGCCATCCGCTCCGCCAGGATGCGGGCCGCGATGTCCGTGGAGCCGCCGGCCAGGAACGGCACGACGAGGGAGATCGGCCGCTCGGGGAAGCCGGACGAGGACTGCGCCGCCGCGCCGCCGTGCCGCCACAGGGCGGCAACGGCGGAAAGCAGAGGCAGGCTTCGGCGCGGCACCACTCGCATTGTTCGGGCGTCCTAGAGGGGGATGCGGACTGCTGGCACCCCCTTCCCCGGTTTCCGTGTGTCCAGGCGGCGACGGAGGGGAACGGGTGGGCCACCCGGAAACTATGTGCCCGCCGCCCGGAGCGGAAGGGCCGGGCGGCCGGGGCCCGTTCCCGGCATGGCGGCGCAAGCGGGCCGGGGCGGCGACGGGCGGGTTGCCCGTGGCGCGAAGGACGCGGCGGTCCGATAGCGTACTCGCGCGACGCCTCTCTGCCACCCTAGGCTGGGTCACGCGTTACTAAAGCAAAACCTCGCGCCAGGGGGTGCCCCGTTGGGCGTGCCGGCCGCCCGGTCGGCCACGCCCAACGGGGCACGCCCCGGCCTCCTTCCGCGGGAGCACCGGCCGTACCATGCCCACCGATGCCAAACCCAACGCGCTCACCACCGCGGCCCTGGCCGCCGGCGGCCTGCTCCTGTCCGCGTTCAGCCGCGGCGGTCCCTCCGCACGGCAGCCGGCGAGGCGCTCCGCTTCCGCCGCACGCCGGACAGGGGAGCGCGACGCGGCGGGAGCGTCGCCCGGCGCCGACGACCGCGGCAAGAACGCCGCTTCGCCCACAGAAATCCCGGCGCGCGGCTGGTGGGACATCCTGAAGCGCACCTTTTCCGAGATCTCGGACGACCGGGTGCTGACGGAAGCGGCGGGGATCACGTTCTACTCCCTTCTGGCCCTGTTCCCGGCGATCGCGGCCATGGTCTCGATCTACGGCCTCTTCGCCGAGCCCGCGACCATTGGGGAGCACCTGGACGTGGTCGGCAGCGTGGTGCCGGGCGAAGGCATGCAGATCATCGAGGAGCAGGTGAGGCGCATCACCAGCAAGGGGGGCGCGGCGCTGGGCTTCGGCGCCATTTTCGGCCTCCTCACCGCGCTGTGGAGTTCCAATCAAGCGATGAAGGCGCTCGTGGACGCGCTGAACGTCGTCTATGACGAGAAGGACGAACGCAGCTTCATCTACCGCACGGTGCTGACGCTGAGCTTCACCGTCGCCGGCATCCTGTTCATCCTGCTCGCCATGGGCTCGGTCGTGGTGCTGCCGATCGTGCTGAACTTCGTGGGCCTCGCCGACAGCACGGAAACGCTCCTCAGCCTCGCTCGCTGGCCGGTCTTGCTGGTGGTGGTCGCGCTCTTCCTCGCTTGCATCTACCGCTTCGGGCCGGACCGCGACCGGGCGCAGTGGCGCTGGGTGACCTGGGGCAGCGCCGTGGCCGCGATCGGCTGGGCCGCCGTGTCGGGCGGCTTCTCCTACTACGTGTCCAACTTCGGCAACTACAACGAGACCTACGGCTCGCTCGGCGCGGTGATCGGCTTCATGACCTGGATCTGGATCTCCTCCACGGTCGTGCTGGTGGGGGCCGAGCTGGACGCGGAGATGGAGCGGCAGACCGCGCGCGACACCACCGAAGGGCCGGAGCGGCCGCTGGGCACGCGCGGCGCCAAAATGGCGGACGAGGTCGCGGGCTAGGCGGCGGGCCGCGCCGCCGTCCGGCGGTCCCGGGCGGCGATCACGGCTCCGGGCTCCGGCCCGCCGGCCATCCAGTCCAGCAGCTCGACGCTATGCACCAACGGCAGCGCGCCGTCGGTGAGCTGGGTGATGCAGCCGATGTTGCCGGTGGCGATCAGGTCCGCCCCGGTGCGGCCCAGGTTCTCCAGCTTGCGCTCGCGCAGCCGCCCGGCGATCTCGGGCTGGAGGATGTTGTAAGTGCCGGCGCTGCCGCAGCAGAGGTGCGCCTCGCGCGGCTCCTTCACCTTGAAGCCCGCCTTCAGCAACAGCGCCTTCGGCACGCCGGTGAGTTGCTGCCCGTGCTGGAGGCTGCACGCGGCGTGGTAGGCGACCGTCAGATCCGGTGCGGCGCGCGTCGGCGCGTAGTCGAAGCGGGTCAGCACCTCGCTGACGTCCATGGCGATCGAGGCGACCCGCGACGCGCGCTCGGCCCAGGGCGTCGGCTCCTCGCGGAACATGTGGCCGTAGTCCTTGACCGTCGTGCCGCAGCCAGAGGCGTTCACCACCACGGCATCCAGCCCTTCGCCGTCCATCTCGCGCGACCAAGCGTCGATGTTGGCGCGCGCGAGCGCCATGGCCGGGTCGTGGTGGCCCATGTGGTGGTCGAGCGCGCCGCAGCAGCCCTGCTCGCGCGTCACCACCACCTCGATCCCCATGCGGGTGAGCAGGCGGATCGTGGCCTCGTTGATGGAGGGCGCCAGCACCTGCTGGGCGCAGCCGGTCAGCAGCGCCACGCGCCCGCGTCGCCGCTCACCCTCCGCGCGGTGGACCTGGGGCGCCGCCGTTTTGCCCATCGGCGGCAGACGCTTCGGCGCGAGGCGGAGCATGGCGCGCAGCCGCTGGGCGGTCATGGACTTCCCGAACACCAGCCCTGCGAAAGGCCGCGCCAACGACGCCCCCAGCAGCGCGAAGCGGAAGCGCGCGGGGTGCGGCAGCAGGGCGCTGAGGAGCCGGCGCAGCATCCGCTCCGGCAAGGGCCGCTCGTAGGTCTCCTCGATGTAGCGGCGCGCGTGGTCCACCAAGTGCATGTAGTGGACGCCCGAGGGGCAGGTAGTCATGCAGGACAGGCACGAGAGGCAGCGGTCCACGTGCTTCACCACGTCCTGCGTGGCGGGCCGGCCGCTCTCCAGCATGTCTTTGATGAGGTAGATGCGCCCGCGCGGGCTGTCCAACTCGTCGCCCAGCAGCACGAAGGTCGGGCAGGTGGCGGTGCAGAAGCCGCAGTGGACGCAGGTGCGGAGGATGCCGTTGCTTTCGCGCGTGTCGGGGTCGCGGAGCTGGGCGGGGCTGAAGGTGGTCTGCATCGGTCCTCTCGCGGCGCTGCCCCGCCATATGGGGCAGCAGGACCGCAACGGGAACGCCGGAAGACGCGATCGGGCGGGACAAGAACGATCCCGCAATGGCATCGTCGCTCCCGTGCATTTCCCGAGCGGGCCCGATTGATGTCCACCCTGTTCCTCGCCCTCGACGTCGCCGCCCTGGCCGCCGCCGCTTTCCTGCCGGTGCGCGGCGGTTTCACCGGCGGCTGGAAGGCGGGCACCAGCGTCTTGGCCCTCCTCGGGCTGCTCTTCTTGTTCGCGGGCGTGTCGGTGGTGCAGGTGGTCGCGGACGAGGTGGGGCACCTGCGGCGCATCTAGCAGCCTGTCGGACTTACCGCGACGACTCGGCCTGGGATAACATCTGGGGGCGTCGGTTCGCTTCCTCCTGCCCTGGACCTTCCCTGCATGAGCAACTTCCGCCCGGTCGACCGCGAGACCGGTTTCCTGATGCCGCCGTCGGTGGAGGAATGGCTGCCGGAGAAGCATCTGGCGCGGTTTGTGGTGGAGGTGATTGCGAGCCTCGACCTGCGGGCGATGATCGGCCGCTACCGCGGGTGCGGGGAGGCATCGTACCACCCCACCCTGCTGCTGGGCCTCCTGGTGTACGGCTACGCCACGGGGGTGTTTTCCAGCCGCAAGCTGGAGCGGGCGACTTATGACTCGGTGGCCTTCCGCTTCGTCGCCGCCAACCAGCATCCCGACCACGACACTATTGCGGCGTTCCGGCGGCGCTTCCTCAAGGAGATCGAGACGCTGTTCGTGCAGGTATTGATGCTTGCCCGTGAGATGGGCGTGCTGAAGATAGGCACGGTGGCGCTCGACGGCACCAAGATCCACGCCAACGCCAGTCGCCACAGCGCGCTGTCGTACGAGCACGCGGGCAAGATCGAAGCGCAGTTGCAGGCCGAGGTGGCCGAGTTGATGGCCAAGGCCGAAGCGGCGGACCAGGCCGATGTGCCGGACGGCATGTCGATCCCCGACGAACTGGCGCGGCGCGAGCAGCGCCTGGCGGAGATCGCCAAGGCACGCGCGACCATCGAGGCGCGGGCGAAGGAACGGCAGGCCCGCGAGCAGGCCGAGTACGACGCCAAGATGGCAGCCCGTGCGGCCAAGGCGGCGGCCACCGGTAAGAAGCCAGGCGGCAGGCTGCCCGCACCGCCGGTTGAGGGACCCGGTCCCGCCGACCAGGTCAACCTGACCGATGAAGCAAGCCGCATCATGCCGGTGCCGGGTGGTGGCTTCGAGCAATGCTACAACGCGCAAGCGGCGGTGGCGGCGGGCAGCCTGCTGGTCGTCGTCAACGACGTAGTGCAGGCGACCAACGACAAGCAACAGCTTCAGCCGATGTTGGACAAGCTCGGCGCGTTGCCGGCGGAACTGGGCGAGGTCGAAACGCTGCTGGCCGACACTGGCTACTTCAGCGAAGTCAATGTCGAGGCCTGCGTGGCGGCAGAGGTCGATCCGCTGATCGCGCTGGGGCGGCAGCCGCACTATCCCTCTCTGGCCGAGCGCTTCGCTCCGGTGCCGCCGCCGCCAGAGAATCCGACACCGGTCGAGGCGATGGCGCACCGCCTGAAGACGCCCGAAGGCAAAAAGCTCTACGCCCTGCGCAAGCAGACCCCCGAGCCGGTGTTCGGCATCATCAAATCGGTACTGGGGTTCCGACAGTTCCTGCTCCGCGGCCGCGACAATGTTCGCGGCGAGTGGAACCTGGTGACCATGGCCTACAACATGAAGCGGCTGTTCGCCCTTGCCGGCGCCGCCTGAGGCCCGGAAGGGGCCGTCACAACCGAGATCGGGCTGTGGCGGCACGATCCAGCCATCGGGGCGTAGCCGGACGCCCCGAACCGATCAAGGCACGACATCCGCCGTCGGACGTGGGCTTGCGCTCAGCATCGCAGCATTGCCAAACCCACCGCCTGGTAACTCAACTCCGACAGGCTGCTAGGCTGACTTCCCGGCTGTTCGTCAGAACAGCCTGCGTCTGTAGATAGTCGTCCGTGAAAAAGCGCCTCGGCCA
>CADCTL010000204.1 GCA_902805625.1 uncultured Acetobacteraceae bacterium | reverse complement strand
GGCCAGTATGGTGTTCCGCGTGCCGATGCCCAGCGCCGCGGCGATGGCGAGGGCCAGGATGATCGGGGGGAAGCAGAGCACGAGGTCGGTCAGGCGCATCAGCGCCTCGTCCCAGATGCCGCGGGCCCAAGCGGCGACTATGCCGACCGTGGTGCCGATGGCGGCGCCGAGCAGCACCACGGTGAAGCCCGCCAGCAGCGACAGGCGTGCGCCGTGCAGCATGCGGGAGAAGACGTCCCGCCCCAGCACGTCCGTGCCCAGCCAATGCGCCGTGGTGGGCGGCTGCAGCCGGTTCACCACGTCCTGCGCATCGGGGGGATAGGGGGAGATCCAGGGCGCCAGGACGGCGACCAGCACCCAGGCGATCACGATGGCGCCCCCTGTCCAGGCCGGGCCGTAGCGGCGCAGCCGGCGGCGCCAACGCGGACGCGGTGCCGGCATGGCCGGCGTGGCGGCGGTGGGGATCGTGCTCGCGCTCATCGCCGTGCCGTCATCGCCGCACTCTTGGATCGAGCGCCGCGTAGGACAAGTCCACCATCAGGTTCACCAGTAGGTAGGTGGCGGAAACCACCAGCGTGATGCCCATGATCGCCGGGAAATCCAGCGCCGCGGCGGAGCGGAAGGTGTAGCGGCCCAGCCCCGGCCAGGCGAAGACCGTTTCCGTCATCACCGCCCCCGCCAGCAGGTTGGCGTAGGCCAGGCCGCCCAGCGTCACGACCGGCACCAGTGCGTTGGGCAGGGCATGGCGCAGGACGATCGCCCGCTCCTTCAGCCCCTTGGCGCGGGAAACCCGCACATAGTCCTGCCCCAGGCTGTCCAGCATCGCGGCCCGTGTCGTGCGGGTGATCAGCCCGATCGTCGCGGCCGCCAGCACGATCGCGGGCAGGACCAGGTGCGCCGCGCTGTCCCGGAAGGTCTCCCAGTCCCGGTGCAGGAGGCTGTCCACCAGGAACAGGCCCGTCGGCCCCTCTGGCGGGAAGGCGATGGGGTCCAGCCGCCCCGGCCCGGGCGCCCATTCCAACCCGCCATAGAAGATGGCCAGCATGATGAAGGCTAGCCAGAAGGTCGGCGCCGAGACTCCCAGCAGCGACACGGCGCGCGCCAGAGAATCCACCCAGGTGTCCCGCCACACCGCCGCCGCGATGCCTAGCGGGATGCCGACGAGCAGGGTCAGCAAGAAGGAGACCGTCGCCAGTTCCAGCGTCGCCGGGGCGTACTGGACGATGTCCTCCAGCACCGGCCGCCGCGTGGCGATGGAGACGCCGAGGTCCCCGTGGACGAGGCCGTTGAGGAAAATGCCGTAGCGTTCCCACAGGGGCAGGTCGAGACCCCACTTAGCCCGCGTTTCCAGCACGGTCGCTGGATTGCTGGCCGCGATGTCGCCGAGCTGCGCCAGCACCGGATCGCCGGGCACCAGCGCGGAGATGAGGAACACGACCAAGCTCGCCAGCACCGCCATCGCAACGGCCGCGAGCAGTCGCGTGGCGATGTATCGCGGCACGCGGACGAACCTCCTTGTTGCGTCCAGTCTGCGCCTGTTGCACGGATGCCATCAAGCGAGGGGAAGAGCCATGGACGGCGACGTGCGGATGGAGATCCGGGACGGGGTAGCAGAGCTGGTGCTGGACCGCCCGGCCAAGCACAATGCGGTGACCCCCGCCATGGCTCGGCGCCTGCTCGACCACACCCGCGCGCTCGACGCGGATGATGGGGTCCGCGCCGTGCTGCTGCGGGGCGAGGGCGAGCGCGCCTTTTGCGCCGGCAGCGACTTGAACGCCCTGGCCGCCTACCCCTCCGCCTGGCATTTCCGCAACCGGGTGGAATACGCCGCCGCCGTCCGAAACATCCGCAAGCCCGTGGTCGCGGCCCTGCAGGGCTGGACTTTGGGGGGCGGCGCGGAGGCCGCTCTCTCGGCCGACCTGCGCGTGGCGTCCGAGACCATGCGGCTGGGCTTCCCGGAGGTGCAGCGAGGATGGGTGGGCGGCGGCGGCGCCTCCCAGCTTCTGCCCCGGCTGATCGGCCAGGGGCGGGCGGCGCGCCTGTTGATGCTGGGTGATGCCATCGACGCCGCCGAGACGCTGCGGCTGGGCATAGTGGAAGAGGTGGTCCCCCAATCCACGCTGCTAGACCGGGCACGGGAGATCGCCGGAAAGCTCGCGTCCCTCTCCCCCGTCGCGGTGCAATCCGTGAAGGCGGCGATGCGGATGGCCTTGGAGGCCCCGCTCTCCGCCGGCCTGGCTTACGAGAATGAGATGAACGTGCTGTGCTTCTCCGCCGGCGACCACCTGGAGGGCATCCGCGCCTTCAATGAGAAGCGTCCCGCGGAGTTCGCCCGTTGAAAGTCTTCCTTTCCCACACCGCCGAGACCTTCCCCGGCTACTTCGGAGACCGCGCCCTGGCCGCGCTGCAGGAGCACGCTGAGGTGGTCCGCAACCCCACGGACCGCGACCTGCGA
Organism: uncultured Acetobacteraceae bacterium; assembly: GCA_902805625.1. Classification (GTDB taxonomy): domain Bacteria; phylum Pseudomonadota; class Alphaproteobacteria; order Acetobacterales; family Acetobacteraceae; genus Craurococcus. The sequence goes on along the minus strand of CADCTL010000204.1, from coordinate 6,878 downwards.
GACGCCGAGCTGGCCCAGGCCGCCGCCGGCTGCCACGCCATCATCGCCTATCGCGGGAGCCCTGGCACGGCGGCCACCTTCGCCGCGGCGCCGGACCTCGTCGCCTTCCTGCGCTGCGCGGTGGACATCAGCACGGTGGACGTGCCTGCCGCCTCCGCCCACGGCGTCCTCGTCACGCACGCGACGCCCGGCTTCGTGGATGCGGTGGCGGAGTTGGGCATTGGGATGATGGTGGACTTGGCGCGCGGCGTATCCCGCTCGGCCGGCGCCTATCACCGTGGCGAGATCCCGCCGCCCCGCACCGGCGCACAGCTCTCTGCCGCGACGCTCGGGGTGATCGGCTACGGCCGCATCGCGCGCCGTCTGGCCGCGATCGCGCGTGCCCTGGGAATGCGCGTGCTGGCTTACGACCCCTACACGTCGCCGGAAGAGCCGGGCGTGCAGGTCGCCGGCTTCGGCGAGGCCCTCTCGGCGGATTTCGTCGTCTGCCTCGCCATCGCCCTGCCGGAAACCGCGAACCTCATGGACGCGCGCGCATTCGCCGCCATGCGCCGCGGCGCCTTCTTCATCAATCTGTCCCGCGGGGAGCTGGTGGACGAGGCCGCGCTGGAGGCAGCGCTGGACTCCGGCCACCTCGCCGGCGCCGCGATGGATGTAGGCCGCGCGCCGGACCAGATGCCTTCCCCCCGCCTCGCCGCCCGGCTGGATGTGGTAGCGACCCCGCACCTGGGCGGCCTCACGCCGCAAGCGGCGGAACACCAAGCGATGGACACGGTGCGCCAGGCGGCGGCGCTGGCCGCAGGGCGCCTGCCGGAAGGGGCCGTGAACGCGGAAACCGCGCATCGGCTCGCGCGTGTAAGAAAGTAAAAGGCTGGACGAGGGGCATTCCCTCAGCGTTGCTTATCAGGCCAGCGTGACCTTTCCGGTATCCAGCTGCCACCCTGCGGCGGTCAGCGGGAAGTCCTTCACGCTGTTGCGGACTGCGATCTGGTAAATCGGCTGGAACAGGATGAAGTGGTTCGCCTGGTCTACCACCTTGCGCTGCCACTCCACCCAGAGGTCGGCGGCTTTCGCCAAGTCCTGCTCCTCCGAGGCGAGCCTTACCAGGTCGGTCATCTCGGCCGGAACGTCCCAATGGACGCGGCGTGCCACCCGCTCCACCACCGCGCTGGCCCAGAGGTCGTTGGACACGGCGGGCGGGTTCCAGAAGGTGAGCACGCCACCAGCTTCCCGACCTTGGGTGTAGACGGTGCGGAGGTTTACTTGGTCCATCGGGTTCAGCCGCGCGCGGATACCCACGCGCGCCAGGTCCGACTGCAGCTTCTGCCCTAGCACCTGATAGGAGATGCCGGCGACCGCCGCCTGGCCATAGGCGATCTCCATCTCGAACCCGTCCGGCACGCCGGCGGCCTGCAGCAGCTGCCGCGCCTTATCTAGATCCTGCTTAAAGCCGACCTCGCGCGCGATCTGCTCCGTGCTGCCGTTGACGCCGATCGGCAGGAAGTGCGCCGGGCGGAGCGCGGCGCCGCCGAGGAGGTTGCCCAGGATGCCGTCGTAGTCGATGGCGTGGCCGATTGCCTGCCGTGCCTCCTTCTTCGCCAGTGCCGGGTTGGCAGCCGGGTTCCCGGTCAGCGCCATGTACACGAAATCGAGGCTAGGCAGCCGGTCCACACGGACATTGACGTCACCGCGCAACGTTGCGATCTGCTCGGGGATGAGGTTGAAGGCCGCGTGCACGTCGCCGCGGCGCACGGCCAGCAACTGCGCCGCGCTGTCGGAGAGGTGGCGGATCACGACCCGCTCGAAGGCGGGCGCGCCCCGCCAGTGGTTCGGGTTCCGCTGCAGCAGGATCTGGCCGTTCCGCTCCCAGCGCACCAAGCGGTAGGGGCCGGTGCCGGCGGAGTTGCCGTTCAGCCACTCCGTCGCCTTGTCCCGGTCCTTCGCCTCCGCGCCCTGCACGGCGCCATGCTGCAGCAGCACCGCCTTCTCGAGCACCGAGCATCCCGGGTTGCACAGGATGGGCAGAATCGGTGCGTTGGGCGCGTTCAGGATGAAATCCACGGTGTTGGCGTCCACCACCTCCACCCGGTCCACCGCCTTGATGTATTGCTGCGTTTGCTCCTTCATGTTGATCAGGCGGTCGAAGGAGAACTTCACGTCCTCCGCCGTCATGGTGGCGCCGGAGGCGAACTTGACGCCCTGGCGGAGCGTAAAACGCCAGCCGTCACCGCCTGGCCGCCGCTCCCATCGCGTGGCGAGGGAAGGCTTGGGGTTTATCAGGTCGTCCGGCTCCAGCGTCAGGAGGCTGTCGTAGCAAGCGGCCAATGTCAGCGGCGGCGTGTATTGCGCTTGTCGAACGGGATCCAAGGTGATGGTGTCGCTGATGTCGATGCCGATCACCAGCGTGTCGCGCCGCGCCTGGGCCAGCGCCCGCCCGCCGTGCAGCAGGGGGAGCAACGCCGCGGAGGCGCCGAGCAGCCGCGCGAGATCGCGGCGAGAGAGGGATATCACGGTCATGGACATTTCCTCGGGGCCGTCCGACATTTCCGCCGGATCGTTGAATACGTGGGACAAGCCTGCGTCTCGGAACGATAGGTCGCGGCGACCGCGCCTGTGAAGCGGGAAGAAGCACCCGGGGAGAAAGTGAAGGGAATGCCGATCGGGGTGGGCCTCATCGGCCTCGGCATGGCCACGGCACCGCACATGATGAGCCTGCGGGAGCTGGAGGAGTCGGGGCGGGTCCGGATCATCGGAGGCCACGCGCCCTCCGCTACCCGGCGGGATGACTTCACGGCGCGCTGGGATGCGCCAGTTTTCGCGGAGCAGGCGGCGCTGCTGGCGGCGCCAGGGCTGGACCTCGTGCTCGTGCTCACCCCGCCTGGTGCGCATCTGCCCGTCGCACACGCCGCCATCGCCGCCGGAAAGCACATCCTGGTCGAGAAGCCGATCGAGCTGACCGTCGCGCGCGGCGAGGCGCTGGCAGCGGCCGCCGAGGCCGCGGGCGTCCGCTGCGGCGTGTGTCTGCAGCACCGCTTCCGCCCGGCCGCGCTGCGGCTGAAGGCGACGCTCGCCTCCGGCGCGCTCGGAAAGCCCCTCTCCGCCTCCGCCTCCATCCGCTGGTGGCGGGACGACGTCTATTTCGCCCAGCCCGGGCGCGGCACCATGGCGCGAGACGGGGGCGGCGTGCTGCTGACCCAGGCCATCCATACGCTGGACCTGCTGCTGCACCTGATGGGCCCGGTGCGGGACGCAGCCGGCTTCGCTATTACCTCCCCGCTGCGGAAAATCGACACGGAAGACGTGGCCGCCGCGGCGTTGCGGTTCGAGAACGGCGCGATCGGCGTGCTGGACGCCACCAGCGTCGCCCGCCCTGGCTTTCCCGAGCGGATCGAGATCGCTGGCACCAGCGGCTCCGCCGTGCTGGCCGCGCACCGGCTGGAGCTGCATGGGATGGGCGGCGCGCCGCCGGAGGTCGTCGGCCAGGAGGGCTCGGGCGGCGGCGGCGCCGATCCCATGGCCTTTGACCATGGCCCGCACCGCGCCTTGATCACCGAGATGCTGGACGCCGTCGAGCAGGGGCGCGAGCCCTCCAACAGCGCCCGTTCCGCCCTGCCGGTGCAGCGGTTGATTGAGGCGGTGCTGGCTGATTCCGCGCGCCGTGCATGACCATCACCGGTCGCACCCGCTTGATGGGCATCGTCGGCGATCCGGTGGCGCCGCTGCGCTCCCCCGCCTTGTTCAACGAGACCTTCGCGCGGCTGGGGTTGGACGCGGTGTTCGTGGCGTTCGAGGTGCCGGCGGGCGAGTTGCCCGCCGCCTGGACCGGGCTGAGCCGCCTGCGCAACCTGGACGGGCTGGTGATCACCATGCCGCACAAGGAGGCGGTGATCCCCCTGCTGGACGCGCTCGGCCCCACAGCGCAGCGCACCGGCACCGTGAACACCGCCCGCCGACGCCCCGACGGCGGCTGGGAGGGCGAGATGTTCGACGGCGAGGGATTCCGGGACGGGCTGGAGCGAGCCGGCCACCCGGTGTGCGGTACCGCGATCCTTCAGGTGGGCTGCGGCGCTACCGGCCGCGCCATCGCCCATGCCTTGGCCCGCGCCGGCGCTGCCCGCCTGGTGTTGCACGACACGGCACCAAGCCGTGCCGCCACGCTGGCCCGGGCGCTGTCAGCAGCGTATCCGGACCTGTCCGTGGTGGAGGGAGCGCCGGACACCACCGGCCACGACTTCGTCGTCAATGCCACGCCGCTGGGCTTGCGGGAGGGCGATCCGCTGCCGTTCGCCGCATCGCACCTGCGCCCGTCGCAGATTGTTGCGGACGTCATCCCCAACCCCGAGGTGACGCCGTTGATCGCTGCCGCCCGCGCCGCCGGCTGTGCCACGGTCACCGGTCGCGCCATGCACGAGGGGCAGGCACGGCTGGCGGCTGCGTATCTGGGCATCGTGGGATGGGAGGGTTGAAGGTTAGGATTCGACGCGGAATAAGCGCTTCAAGGTGGCTGCTGGTTGGGTGAGATGGTGTAGTTCCACTCGCCGTGGAACGGGTCACGTTCGATGGCAAGAACGGCCATCTCGGCGGCGGTGACCTTGATGCCCTTGGGATAGCGGTTCGCGTCGATCTCGCAGCGGACGGTCAGGCCCGTCTGGGTCGTCGTCGCGCCGATCAGCTGGACGATGACCTGGTGGCTGACCAGCGGCTTGCCGCGCCAGTTCTGCGAGATGTAGGCGAAGAGGCGGTGCTCGATCCGGTTCCACTTGCTGGTCCCAGGCGGCAGGTGCGCCACCGTCACGGCCAGGCCGGTCTCGTCGGCGAAGCGCTGCAGTTCGCGCTTCCACAGCCGCACGCGAGCGCCGTTGCTGCCGCCGCAGTCGGCGGTGATGACCAGCCGCTTGGCGCCGGGGTATCTTGCCTGGCCGAGCCGGTGCCACCAGCGCCGGATGCTCTCGACCGCGAAGGCCGCGGTGTCGGCATCCACGCCGACGCTGACCCATCCCGCGTTGGCGGCGAGGTCGTAGACGCCGTAGGGCGCGACCTTGCCCAGCTCGGGCAGCTCGAAGTCGTGCACCCGCACCGGCTCGGGCCTGTGCTTCGGCCGCAGTTCGCGGCCGGGGTTCCTGAAGTCGCCGACCAGCTCCTTCTTTTTGGTGTCCACCGAGATAGCCGGCTCGCCCGCGGCGATGGCCGCCTGCACCACGGTGTTGATGTGGGCGAACTGGGCGTCGCGGTCGGGATGGCTCGTCCCCTCCCGGGTCTTGCGGTTGGCCTGGCAGCTGTAGCCCAACTCGCGCAACAGCCGGCCCACCAGCTTCTGGCTGGCCCGGAAGCCGCGGCCGAGGAGCGCCCGGGCGATCTGGCGCTGGCTGCGGCTGACCCAGCGCAGCGGCGTCTCCGGATCACCACGGATCGCGTCCTCGACCAGCGCCTCGAGCGCCGCCGGCAGGCCCGGCTGCAGCGCCACCGCGCGCTTGCGCCCGCCACCGGGGCGGCGGACACGCGATCCGATCGGATTGGCCCCGCCCTGCAGTTCCGCGATCGCCCGCCGGATGGTGCTGCGCGCCAGCCCGGTCGCCGCCGCGGCCGCGGTCACCCCGCCGTAGCCGATCGCCAGCGCTTCGTTGGCCGCAAAAAGCCGGCGGCCTCGTTCGTCGAGGAACTTGGCGGCCTGTCGAAACCGGGCGCGGATGTCATCCACCTCAATCACACCGGCGGAGTACCCCAGCCCGCCGGCGCATCGTCAGCCAATCCCCGCCTGTGTCCCGCAGACGGCCATCACACCTGATTCAGTTATTCCGCATCGGCTCCTAACTTGACGAGTTCTACGGCCTGTCAATCCTTGAGACCCACGACGGTCGCGGCTGGTGCAGGCAGACAGATGCGCCGCGCCAGGCGTCGGGTTCAGCCACCGCTCGCCAGCGCGCGCAGCGAGGCCAGCAGCCCACGCAGCGCCAGCAGGGAGACGACCACGCCCACTAGGACCATGAGCAGCCGGTCGGGCACGCGCTTCGCCGCCAGCGCCGCGAAGGGCGCGGCCAGCACGCCGCCCAGCACCAGCCCTGTGATGATGGGCCAGAGCGTGATCCCCACCGTCGCCACGAAGGCCGCCGACACCGCCGCGGTGACGAAGAACTCCGCCAGGCTCGCCGAGCCGATCGCCTCGCGCGGCACGTTCCCCTGCCCGATCAGCGTCGAGGTGACGATCGCTCCCCATCCGCCGCCACCGATGGCGTCCAGCAGGCCGCCGCAGAAGCCGAGCGCGGCGAGCCGGCCCGTTGAGATCGCCGCCGCCGCCAATGGAGGCTTGGGCCGCAGCGCCTTCAGCAGGACCACGCCGCCGAGGGCGAGCAGGTAGAGGCCCACGAAGACCCGCACCGGGGCGGTCGGCATCCCGACCAGCACGTATGCGCCGGTGACGCCGCCCAGCACGCCCGGCACCGCGAGGCGCAGCACCAGGGCGCGGCGCACGTTGCCCAGGCGCCAGTGCGCCAGCCCCGAGGCGCCGGTGGTGAACACCTCCGCCGCGTGGACGCTCGCGCTCGCCGTCGCGGGCGCCACGCCCAGGTTGAGCAGCACGCTGGTGGCGGACAGCCCGTAGGCCATGCCGATGGCGCCGTCGATCATCTGCGCCGCGAAGCCCACGGCGGCGAACACGAGCAGGTCCTCGAGCATGGGCGCGCTCCCGGGCGGCGGCGGCCCTGGGTGTCCCATGCCCCGTGCCGCCTTGCGGCGCGCGGGTCCTGGCGCCTCACCGGGGCACTCCCTACTAACGGTGCGGAACGGGGGCCATCCACACATGCAACACGGCCCAGGCCATGTCGTCCGCTAGCGCCTTCGCCTCCCTCCGCCACCCGGCCTTCCGGGCGCTCTGGACACAC
>CADCTL010000203.1 GCA_902805625.1 uncultured Acetobacteraceae bacterium | reverse complement strand
GCCGCGAACCGCGCCACGAGCGGCCCTTTGGTGCCCCGCCGCCACGTCGCCCGGCGCCAGGGCAGACCGGCCAGCACCGCCTCGGCCTCGCGCGGCTCCTGGTCCGGCACCGGGCGGCGCTTGCGCCCGCCGGGCGGGACCAGCCGGACGTCCGCGCCGTAGACCTTCTGGTTGCGCGGGATGCCCACCGCCCAGGCCAAGCCCCGCTCGTCCAAGCCGTGGCGGAACGCCGCGCTCGCGCCGTAGCCGGCATCCGCCAGCACGATGCCGAACCGCAGGCCCGCCGCCCGCAGGCGGTCCAGCTCGGCCAAGGCGATCTCGCCCTTGCTGCGGGCCACCACCTCGGCCTCCGGCACGCCGGCCGCCGTGCAGCGCGCGGGATCGGCGGTCCACTTCTCGGGCAGGAACAGCCGCAGCCCCACAGGCATCGGCACCTCCTTGCCGGCGAGCGTCAGCGAGACCAGCGCTTGGCAGCTGGCCTTCTTGCCCAGCTGCCCGCAGTACTGCCGCTCCACACCGACGGACAGCGCGCCCTTCTTCGGCAGCGCCGTGTCGTCGACCACCAGCACCGCCTCCGGCCCGCCCACCAGCCGGTCGGCCTCTTCGGCCAGCACCCGCCACAGCGGGCCGTCATCCCAGGCCGGGCTGGCGATGAAGTGCTGCAGCTGGTCGTGCCCGGACAGGCCCAGCCGGGCCGCCATGGGCTGCAGGCTCTTGCGCTCGCCCGGGCCCATCAAGCCACGCAGGTGAAGCGGCGCCCAGGTCCGGCGCTTCTTGTGCCCGAGCGCCGCGAGGAAGGGCGCCAGCCAACGATCCAGATCGCCCCCGGCGCCGCCGGCTTCGGCCATCGCCACCTCCCGCCAAGCTGATCAGCAAAAAGGTGGGTGGCTCAGGACCAGTCCAGGAGTGCCCAGGTAGTGTGAGGCGCGGTGTCCAGCAGCCACCAGCGCCGGAGCGTCCGCCATCAGCCGCGGCAAGCTGTCGGGCATCCCGAAGCCGCGTCGCCAGGGCGGGCGCGGCCACCTAGTGGGGCAGAACCGGCGAGGTGGATAATTGATCGGCCCGCCGCGAAGGACCAAGGACGTTGCCGTGGCTCGAATCCTCCGCCCTTACGTCCTCTACGTCACGCTCCACTTCGGCGTCGCGCTGACCGGCGGCTTCATTGTGCACCTGCCGCTCG
>CADCTL010000202.1 GCA_902805625.1 uncultured Acetobacteraceae bacterium | reverse complement strand
GGCGGCGGGGGGCGCAAGTCACCGCGCCGCGTAGGTCACCAGGGCCGGGAGGGCCAAGCCGCGAAAGGCAAGGCGCCCCGGCGCCGTACCCTCGCCGGGGGTGAACGGACGCCGGCGCGCGCGTCAGCCGCCGGGACTGCGGCCGCCGGTGCCCGAGCCGCCGCCCGGGTGCATGGTACCGCCGACGCCGCCGCCTCCGCGGCCGCTGATCGTGCCCGGCGCGGTGTCGCCGGACATGCCGGCGGCGCCGGCCCCCGGCCCGAGATCGGCCACGCCGTCGCGCAAGCCGCCTCCGCCGCCCGTGCCGCCCATGCTCGGGATCGGGTCCGCTGCCATGTCCATCTGGCCCGGCTGCATGGTGCCGGCGCCCGTGACGCCGGCCTGGGCGCCCATGCTCTTGTCCAGGCCGCCGCCCACCGCCGCCTGCGTGGCCTGCTGCGCGGGCATGTTCAGCCGTACTTGGTTGCCGGACACCGAGGCCACTGCGCCCAGCGGCAGGTAGTGGTGGTGTGCGCCGGTGCCGTCCGGGTCGTCCTTCTTGGTCAGCTTGATCCGGTCGCCCTCGATCTTGTCCACCGTCCCGACGTGCCCGCCGTCGGAACCGACGATTTCCATGTGCTCGCTGATCTGTTGCGCGTGCTGCTGCATGGCGGTGCTCCTGCCTGTTCTCGCGTTGCCTCGGCCGCAGCGGCGCAAACGCCGCGGTCCGCCAGGCGATGCACACGGCGGACCGTCGTTACGCTTCCGCCACGCGGCTCGGCGCGAGGTCCGGAAACGCGTTCAAGTCAGTTGCCCGTCGAGCATGTCCCTGACCCTCACCGCGAGGTCGGCGTAGGTGAACGGCTTGGTGAGGAGGCGCACGCCGGGATCCAGCCGGCCGTGGTGCACGATGGCGTTGCGCGCGTAGCCGGTCGTGAACAGCACCTTCACGCCCGGCAGCACGGCGCGCGCCCGCGCGGCCACCTGCTCGCCGTTCATCCCGCCCGGCAACACCACGTCGGTGAACAGGAGGTCTATGCGTCCGACGTCCTGCCGCTCGACCAGGCGCAGCGCCGAAGGGCCGTCGTGGGCTTCGAGCACCCGGTACCCGAGTTCGCGCAGCACCTCGACCGTGTAGGCGCGCACGTCGTGGTCGTCCTCCACCACCAGCACCGTCTCGGCCTTCGACCCTTCCGGCACCACGGGCTCGTCGGCCTTCGGCTCCTCCGCCACCGCCCCGAGCAGGCGCGGCAGGTAGATCTTGACCGTGGTGCCCTCGCCCGGCTCGGAGTAGATCGCGACGTGCCCGCCGGACTGCTTGACGAAGCCGTACACCTGGCTGAGGCCGAGCCCGGTGCCCTTGCCGACCTCCTTGGTGGTGAAGAAGGGCTCGAAGGCGTGCGCGCGCGTCTCCTTGTCCATGCCGGTGCCGGTGTCTGACACGCAGATCACCACGTACTGGCCGGGGCTGACCTCGACGTTGTTGTGGACATAGGCCTCGTCGAGGTGGGAATTCGCGGTCTCGATGGTGAGCTTGCCGCCGTTCGGCATGGCGTCGCGCGCGTTGACCGCGAGGTTGAGGATGGCGTTTTCGAGTTGGTTCGGGTCGGCCTCGACGCGCCAGAGCCCCGCGGCCAGCACCGTTTCTAGCGCGATGGTCTCGCCCAGCGCCCGGTTGAGCAAGTCCGACATGCCCGACACGAGCTGGTTGGCGTTGATGGCCTTGGGCGCCAGCGGCTGGCGGCGCGAGAAGGCGAGCAGGCGCTGGGTCAAGGTGGCGGCGCGCTTGGCGCCGTTCATGGCGTTCTCCGCCGCGCGGCGGAGCCGGCCCGCGTCCTCCGGCAGGTTCCTCCCCAGGATCTCCAGGTTGCCTGTCACGATCTGGAGCAGGTTGTTGAAGTCGTGCGCGATGCCGCCGGTGAGCTGGCCCACGGCCTCCATCTTCTGCGACTGCCGCAACCGCTCCTCGGCCTCGGCGCGCTGCGCCACCTCGGCCTGCACGCGCTGCTCCAGCGTCTCGTTGAGCTCGCGCAGCCTGTCTTCAGCCGCCTGCTGCTCGGAGATGTCGGTGTTGGTGCCGAACCAGCGCACGACGCGCGCCTCGCCGTCGCGCACGGGGGCCACCCGGGTCAGGAACGGCCGGAAGGCGCCGTCCGCGCCCTTGAGCGGGAATACCATGTCGAAAGGCTGGCGGCTGGCGATCGAGCCCGTCCAGCGCTCCATCACCGTCGGCAGCACCCGAGGGTCGTGCGCCGACTGCCAACCCCAGCCCTCCATCTGCTCGGGCGTCATGCCGGTGTAGTCGTACCAACGTTTGTTGTACCAGTAGATCCAGCCGTCGGCGTCCGCCATCCAGCACAGGGCCGGGATGTTGTCGGCGAGGGTGCGGAAATTCGCTTCGCTTTCGCGCAGGGCCGCCTCGGTCCGCTTGCGCTCCGTGATGTCGCGGAAGATCGCCGAAACCCCGAGCGCGCGCCCGCCGAGCGCTTCCATGCGCGCCGCGGAAATCGAGACGTCGATCAGGGTGCCGTCCTTGCGCCGGCGCACGCTTTCAATCTGGACCGCTCCTTCCTCCATCGCCCACCGGAACACGCCCGTGCTGCCTTCGCGTGGGCTCAACCGGTCCGGCGGGGGAAGGAGCAGATCGACGGGCCTGCCGATCGCCTCGGCTTCCGTGTAGCCGAACAAGCGTTCCGCGCCCTTGTTCCAGGAAGCGACGCGGCCGTCCTCGCCCGAGAAGCTCACGATCGCGTCCGGCGTCGCGGAAACTATGGCGGCGAGCCTGGCCGCTGTCTCGTGGGTTCCGCGCCTGGCGGTCTCGTCGCTAGCCACCTTGAGGAAGCCCGCTTCGCGCCCTTCGGCGTCGTGGAGGGGGCGCAGCGACCCGTTCATGAACACGCACCCGCCGTCCTTGCGCGTGTGCCAACGCTCGTCTTCGGCGCAGCCCTCGCGGCGGGCGGTCTCGATCTCTTGGCGGTGGGCGCCCGCCGCGCGGTCTTCGGGTGTGAAGATCAGGGCGGTGTCCTGGCCCACGGCTTCGGGCGCGCTCCAGCCGAAGATCGCCTCGGCCCCGGACGACCAGCCCGTGATCCGGCCCTCGCCGTCCGTCGTGATGATGGCGTGGTCCTTGGCGCCGTCCACCACGAGGCGCAGCCGCTCCTCGCTCGCGCGCAGGCGCGCTTCGGCTTCGCGGATGCGGAGGAGCGCGCGGACGGAGGCGACCAGCTCGTTCGGCTCGACGGGCTGGGTGAGGTAGGAATCGGCGCCGGCGTCGAGCCCGCGCGTGCGGTCCCTGCCGGAGGTGAACGAGGCCGAGATCTGCAGGACCAGGGTCTCGGGGCGGTCGCGTTTGATGCGGCGGCAGACCTCGAGGCCGTTGATGTCGGGGAGCTTGACGTCGAGCAGCACGAGGGCCGGGCGGCGTTCCTCGACGAGGCGCAGGGCATCGCCGCCGGTTTCGGCCTCGATCACCTCGATCCCGTCGGCGCGGCGCAGGGCCCGCGTCTTGGCGTAGCGGCCCGCCTCGTTGTCGTCCACGTTGAGGATGAGGGCCGATCGGTTGTTCGCCATCCCTCAGCGCGCCCGCTCGGACGCGTCCCGGAGCGCCGCCGCCAGCGCCTCGCGCGAGAGCGCGTCCTTGGACAGCACAGCGTGGGCATGGGCGAGGCGCGCGTCGGTTCCGGGGGCGGCGGCGGACGAGGTGACGACGACGACCGGCACGCCGCGGGTGAGGGGGTCGGACGCGAGGGCCCGCAGGACGGCGTAGCCGTCGAGGACCGGCATCCGCAGGTCGAGCAGGATGGCGTCCGGCCCGGGCTCGGCGCGCGCCAGCCGCAGGCCCTGGGCGCCGTCCGCCGCTTCGACGACCTCGTAAGCCGTTTCGCCGTCGCCCGCGCCGTTCACCATCTGCCGCAGCGCATACCGGAACGCTTCGTCATCGTCCACGATGAGGAGGCGCGCGCGGCTGCGGGGCGCCTCCGCCGTCGCCGGCGGGGGCGGGCCGCGGAACACGCGCGGGATCGACAGCGTGAAAACCGAACCCCGGCCCGGCTCGCTGCGGACGAGGATTTCGCCGCCCAGCAGCTCCGACAAGCGCCGTGACAGCGGCAGGCCCAGGCCCGTCCCCTTCGCCGCCTTCTGGAGCGGGTTGTCGATCTGCGCGAACTCCTCGAAGATGCGCGGCTGGTCCTCGGGCGCGATGCCGATACCGGTGTCCGCGACTGCGAACAGGACCCGGTCCGCGTCGCGGTCGTGGGCGGCCGAGACGCGCACCTCGCCTGTCGGCGTGAACTTGAGTGCGTTCGAGACGAAGTTCCGCAGCACCTGCGCCACTTTGGCCTCGTCCGTGGATAGGAGGGGGAAGTCGGCCGGAAGCTCCTCGAAGACGAGTTCGACCGCGTCGTTCGCCCTGAGCGGTTTGAGCGCGCCGCGCAGCCCGCCGAAGAGTTCCGCGGCGGTGAAGGCGGACGGCCGGACGTCGAGCTTGCCCGCTTCCACCTTGGCGAGGTCGAGGAGGTCATCGACCAGCCCGGCCAGGCTCTCGGCGGACTTGCGGATGTAGCCGGCCTGCCTCTCCTGCTCCTCCGACAGCTCGCCGTCCGTCCGGTCGAGCAGCAGGCGCGAGAGCGCCAGGATGGAGTTGAGCGGGGTCCTGAACTCGTGGCTCATGTTGGACAGGAACCGCGACTTGGTCTCGCTCGCCTGGCGCAGCTGCTCGGCCCTGGCGTCCAGCTCGGCGTAGAGCGCGACGACGCCGCGGTTGGTGTCCTCCAGCTCCTGGTTGAGCCGGGCGAGCTCCTCCTGCCGCGCCTTCAGCTCGTCCAGGCTGCGGACCAGCTCGCGGTTCTGCTCGCCGAGGACGCTCAAAGGATCGACGGCCCGCTCGCGCACGAGCCGGGCAACAACCTCGCCCAGGTCCTCGCGGCTCAGGCGCGGCCGCCGGCGCGGCAGAGCCTTCTCGATCTCGACCGTGGTGCCGCCGGCGCCGGTTTCGGTCCTGAAGCCGTCCACGAGGCGCTTGGCGCCCAGGAAGCCGACGCCCATGCCGTTCTTCGAGCGGTGCCTGCCTTCCAGCACGGCGTCGAGGTCGCCGATGCCGGGCCCCTCGTCCGAAACACGGGCCACTAAGCGCTGCCGCCGCGCTTCCGGCGGCTCGTCCGCACCGGCGTCGCGCAGGGCGAATTCGGCGCGGCCGCCGCCGCCGTGCTCGAAGGCGTTGCGGGCGATCTCCGACACGGCGGTGGCGACGCGGGTCTGGTCCTGCGCGTCGAAGCCGACCAGCTCGGCCACCCGCCGCGCCCTTTGCCGGGCCGTCACCACGTCCGCCTCGCTGGCGATCGGGACCGAGAGGATGGGCCACCAGCCCGCTGCGCCGCCGCCCATCGGCTCACCCCTTGCCGGTCTCGTGGGCGACCAACACCGTCGCGTCGTCCCGGTCCCTGGCGAAGTCGCGGTAGAGCACGGCGGCGAGGAGGCTGGGGTGCCCCTCGAGGAGGCCGGGGTAGGCCGCCAGCGACCAATTCGCGCTGAGGCCGTCCGAGTGGAGGACGACCGCCGGCGCGTCGGCGGCGTCCGGGTAGGGGTACTCGACCTCCTGGATGCGCCGCACGGCGTGGCCGACGGTGCCGTTGTGCGAGAGCAAGCGACGTGTTTGGCCCGTGGCGCGCGACACGAGCGCGCCGGCCACGTTGCCGATGCCGCAGAACACCACGACGCGGCGCGCGCGGTCGAAGCGGGCGATGGAGACGGCCGCGCCGCGGGTGGCGCGCAGCCCCGCGTGGAGCGCCTCCATGATGGCGGCCGGCGAAAGCCCCGCGCGGTCGTTGAACAGGCGCACGGCCGTGGCGGCGGCTTCGGCCGCCTGCGGCCCGTGGCCGAGCCCGTCCACGACCATGGCGGTGCGGTCGCTCCCTCGGGGCATGCCGGGGGAGGAGCGCACGTGCCAATCGTCGCCGCAGACCTCCTCGCCCGGTTTGGGGACGCACACGGCGCCCCAGCCCCCGTCCAGCGCGGTGGACGCGCGCGTGTTGCTGGCGTCGGAGGACTCGTCGGCGTCCGTCGCCCTCGGCGGGGGCCTGCCGGCGCCCAGCCGTGCGAGGATGGCCGTCCCGGCGCCGGGGCGCGAATAGATGTGGAAGGCGTGCGCTTGCCGGCGGACGGCGCCGAGCCCGCGGCCGGCGCTGCCCGCCGTCGAGAAGCCGTCGCGCAACGCGGCGTCCAGGTCCGCGATGCCCGGCCCTTGGTCGATGGCGACCAGCTCGATGCCGGCGCTCCCGTCCTCCGCCCGGCTCCGGGCGCGGCGGCCGCCCTCGGCGTCGGGCGCGTCGGACAGTCCTGCGAGCAGGCGGCCGCCGCGCCCGTGCTTGACGAGGTTGGTCGCCAGCTCCGTCGCCACGATCGCCGCCCGACCCACGGCCGCCTCGTCGAAGCCGACGCGCTGGGCCAGCCGGGTCGCGGCGCGGCGGGCCTCGGCGACTTGGCTCTGCTCGGAAACCTGGACCGCGATCATCGGCTGTTCCACCGCGCGATGGTGACGCGCGTGCCCCGACCGGGCGCCGAGTCGATGGCGAACTCGTTCGAGAGGCGTTTGGAGCCGCCCAGGCCCAACCCCAGGCCGCGGCCGGTCGTGAAGCCGTCCTTGAGCGCCTGCTCGACGTCCGGGATGCCGGGGCCTTGGTCCTCGAAGGTGAGCCGCACGCCGCGCCGGCCGCCCTGCGACACGGACTCGACGCGCACAGCGCCGCCCCCGCCGTGGTCGAGCGTGTTGCGGGCGAGTTCGCTCGCGGCGGTCACGATCTTGGTCTGGTCCACGAGGCCGAAGCCCGCGGCGACGGCGCGCGCCCTGACCTCCTGGCGCACCCGCACCACGTCGTCGGAGGAGCGGATCTCGAAGACCGCCGCCGCTTCCACGCCGGGTCAGCCTCCGTCGTCATCGATGTCTTCCGCGGCCGGGCCGTCGCGGTCGCCGCCGCCGTCGTCGCCGCCGCGGCCAGCATCCGACCGCCGACCGATGAGCGCCATGCCACGCTCGACGTTGAGCGCCGTCCGCACGCCCCGCAGCTCCAGGCCGAGCTCGACCAGGGTGATGGCCACCGCCGGGCGCATCCCGACCACGACCGTGTCCGCGTCCAGCATGCGCGACACCGCCGCGATGGTGTCGAGCATGCGGCCGATGAAGGAGTCCACGATCTCGAGCGAGGAGATGTCGATGAGCACGCCCTTGGCCCCGGTCGCGGCGATGCGGCCCGTGAGGTCCTCTTCCAGCGCGGCCGCCAAGCGGTCGTGCATGTCCACCTGGACGGTGACGAGCAGCGCGTCGCCGAGCTTCAGGACCGGGATGCGATCCACGCCGGCGGCGCCGTCAGCGCCGGCCGGCGGCGGGCGCCTCGACCCGCGGGGCCTTCACCACCGCGCGGCCGATCCGGGTGAGGGCGACCCGGAAGGCGTCGGCGAGCGTCGCCTTGGAGGTGACGTCCAGCTCGACGCCCAGATGCACCATGGTCTGCGCGATCTGGGGGCGGATGCCGGATACGATGCAGTCCGCGCCCATCAGCCGCGCGGCCGCCACGGTCTTGAGCAGGTGCTGGGCGGTGAGCGTGTCCACGGTGGGCACGCCGGTGATGTCGATGATCGCTATTTCGGCCGACTGGTCCACGATGGTTTGCAGCAGGTTCTCCATCACGACCTGGGTGCGTTCGGAGTCGAGCGTGCCGATGAGGGGCAAGGCGAGCACCCCGTCCCAGAGCTTCACCACCGGCGTCGAAAGCTCCGAGATCTCGCGGCCCTGGCGGGCGATGACCTCCTCGCGCGTTTTAAGGAACACCTCCATCGTGTGGAGGCCGAGCTGGTCCAGCAACAGCGTGACGTCCCAGGTGTAGCGCGCGGTGGCGGCGCTCGCGGCCCTGACCGCGCCGCCGCCCTCGCTTGCGGCGGCTTCGATCGCCCGGTTCAGGGCGTTGAACATGGGCCGCTTGAGCGAGAACACGAAGGCGGCGGTTTCGGTGGGCGTGAAGCCCTGCATCCCGCGTGAGCGCGAAACCTCGGTCAGCATCTCCTTGGCGCGGCCGAAGACGGGCGCGTCCGCGTCGGTGCCGCCCTCGGCCAAGCCTTCCCGCAGCACTTCGAGGAAGGCCCGGCACTGGGTCCGGAGTTCAGCCTCCTTGATGCGGCCGCTCCGCAAGGCGCCGCTTTCCATTTGCAAAGCGAGCCATTCCGAGAAGATCTCATCCTGGTGCGCCGCGACGGCCTGCGCCACGCTGCCCGATCCGTTCTGCGCCATGAACGGACGCCCCCTATGCGAAAATGCGCTGGACCGGCATGTTTCTAATCGCGTATCGGCGCAGAGGCAATCGTCTGCGCCAACCTTACGGTTGAACTGCGTCGAACCGACGTGACCATTTCGGTGTGTGGCAAAGGTTGGGGTGGCGCCCTCAGGCCGAGAACGCTTTCTCCAACCGCGCCAGAACGCCATCTTCCGCGGGCGACGTCTTCCGCCCGACACCGAGGAAGCCGCCGGCCGCTTCGGCGACCTTCCGCGCGCGGCCCAGGAGGTCCGACTTCAGCTCCCGCTTGGCTCCCTCGCTCAACGTGGGCGAGATCGCGCGGATGTAGTCCGTCCAGGTGGCGAGGAGTTGGGGCGGCGGCCGCGTCGCGAGCCAACCTTCGAGCAATTGCCGGCCAGCGCTTTGCTTCTCCACGCCGGCCTCCGCCGCCGCGGCGAGCGCGGCGTCGCGCTCCTTGTCGTCCATGCTGCCGTCCGCCCAGGCCACCAGCACCAAGGGCACCAGGGACAGCGCGGCGATGGTGGCGCTGTCCACCCCGAGGGCGACGAGCCGGTCCAGCACCGCATCGTCGGCGATGCCGGACGCCGCGGACAGGGCCTCCTTCTTCGACTTCGCCGCCTCGGCGTCCCGAAGGCGGCGCAGCAGCGCCTCGTCCTGCTTGGCGAAGAAGGCCTCCTCCAGCGCATGCTTCCGATCGCCCAGGAATTCCTTGCTCATCCGGTCCTCCGCTAAAGGGGGGTTGAATCGCGCGCCGGACCATACACGCCCGGCACCCGCGCCGGGAGGCCGCCCGGCTTCCTCACCGCATCAGGAAAGCCCGCACCGGCTCCAACGACCGGGCGGGCGCCTCCTCGTGCGGCACGTGGCCCAGTTCGGGGAAAGACACGACGGAACTGTCGGGCAGGGCGCCCGTGTAGTCCGCGGCGTTCCGGAACGGGATCATGGCGTCTTTCTCGCCCCACACCAGCAGGGTGGGCGCCCGGATGCGCCGCAGCAGCGGCTCCGGCTCCGCCAGCACGTTCTGCCCCGTGCGCGCGACGATAGCTTGGCGGACGCCGGGCGCCAGCAGCATGTCGCGGTAGCGGGCGAACACCTCCTCCGTCAGGACCGCCGGATCGCCGTAGGCCGGGGCCAGCGACGCGCGCAGCAACGGGGCCGGCAGC
>CADCTL010000201.1 GCA_902805625.1 uncultured Acetobacteraceae bacterium | reverse complement strand
ACCTCATCACCCAGCAGGGCATCAACGCCAACGTCACCTCCATGATCCGCTGGCAGAGCCACTGGCACGTCATCCGCCAGGGCCTGCCCTTCTTCCAGGAGGACTTCGCCGGCCGCATCGCCAACCGGGTGATGCAGGCGGGCCCGGCGCTGCGCGAGAGCGTGGTGCAGGTGGTCAACGCCGTCTGGTACATCCTTGTGTACGGCACGGCGGCGCTGCTGCTGCTCGGCGACGCGGATTGGCGCCTCGCCCTGCCGATCGTCGCCTGGTTCCTGCTCTACGCCGCGCTGCTGCGCTTCATCGTGCCGCGGATGCGGGATCGCTCGCGCGAGGCGTCGGCGCAGCGCAGCGCGCTGACGGGCCGGATCGTGGACAGCTACACCAACGTCCAGACCGTGAAGCTCTTCGCCCGCGCCCAGCAGGAGGACGAGTTCGCGCGGGAGGGCGTGCTGGCGCTGACGGAGGCCTTCCGCCGGCAGATGCGCCTGGTCACGCTGAACGGCTTCGCGCTGGCGACGCTGAACGCCGCCATGATCACCGGGACGGCGGCCATGGCCGTTTGGCTCTGGACGCAGGGGGAAATCGGCATCGGCGCGGTGGCGACGGCGCTGCCGATGGCTTGGCAGATCGCCAACATCTCCGGCTGGGTCGCCTTCAACGTGACCTCCATCTTCGAGAACATCGGCGTGGTGCAGGAGGCGATGAACTCCATCGCCGTGCCGCCCACCGCCCCGGACCCGCCCGGCGCCGTGCCGCTCCGCGTGCCGCGCGGGGAGATCCGCTTCGAGGGCGTGCGCTTCGGCTACGGGCGGGAGAACGGCGTGTTGGAGGGGCTGGACCTCCGCATCCGTCCGGGCGAGCGCGTCGGGCTCGTGGGCCACTCCGGCGCCGGCAAGTCCACCATGGTGAACCTGCTGCTCGGCTTCTTCCGGCCGGAGGAAGGACGGATCACCGTGGACGGGCAGGACGTCGCGGGGGTGACGCAGGAATCGCTCCGCGCCGCGGTGGGCGTCGTCACCCAGGACACGGCGCTGCTGCACCGTTCCATCCGCGACAACATCCGCTACGGCCGGCCGGAGGCGACGGCGGCCGAGATCGAGGCGGCGGCGGGGCGCGCGGCGGCGGACGGCTTCATCCGCGAGTTGCGCGACTGGCGCGGCCGCGCGGGCTACGACGCCCACGTGGGCGAGCGCGGCGTCAAGCTCTCGGGCGGGCAGCGCCAGCGCGTGGCCATCGCCCGCGTGCTGTTGAAGGACGCGCCCATCCTGGTGCTGGACGAGGCGACAAGCGCGCTGGACTCGGAAGCCGAGGCGGCGATCCAGGAGCAGCTCTCCTCCTTGATGGCGGGCAAGACGGTGATCGCCATCGCGCACCGCCTGTCCACCATCGCGCGCATGGACCGGCTGGTGGTGCTGGGCGGGGGCCGCATCCTGGAGGAAGGCTCGCACGAGGAGCTGCTGCGCCGCGGCGGCGTGTACGCGCGGCTGTGGCGGCAGCAGAGCGGCGCCTTCGTCCCCGCCGCGGCGCAGTGAGGCACGCGGAACGGGCCCGCGCGCTTGCTTGACACGCCGCGGGGCGGGGCCTATCCGCCCCCTGCCTTCCGGCGGAGAACCGGCGGGGGAGAGAGTGTGGACGAGCGCGACGGCTTCGAACGGCGGCTCCAGGAGGCACGGTCCCGTCAGGGACTGGACAAGCCTGCTGATGCCACGGGCGGCCTTCCGACCGGTTCCTGGGGGGTCGGTTTCCGCGCGGGCGTGGAGGTGGTGTCGGCCCTGGTGGTCGGCATCGTCATCGGCCTGTTGCTGGACCGGTGGCTCGGGACGTGGCCCATCTTCTTCCTCGTCTTTTTCCTCGCCGGCAGCGCCGCCGGCGTGCTGAACGTCTACCGCCTGTTCAGTCCGAAGCGCGCCCGGCGCGAGTGAACGCTGCACTGAGTCTGGGAGCCCGCCCGTGGCCGCCGAAGGCAACTCGATCGACGCGCTGAGCCAGTTCGAGCTGGTGCCGGTCCTCGGCGCGGTGGGCCGCTCCGTGGGGTTCAGCCAGTCCAGCGCGCACATGCTGCTGGCGGTCGGGCTGATCACCGGCCTGATGATCTGGGGCATGTCGCGCCGCGCGGTGGTGCCCGGCCGGTTGCAGGCCGCGGCCGAGGCCTCCTACGAGTTCATCAACGAGTTGGTGGTGGGCCAAGTGGGGCAGGAAGGGCGGCGCTTCTTCCCCTTCGTGTTCTCGCTGTTCATGTTCATCCTGTTCGGCAACCTGCTCGGGATGCTGCCCTTCGCCTTCACCTTCACCTCCCACATCGCGGTGACGTTCGCGCTGGCCGCGGTGGTGTTCATCGTGGTGACGGTGGTGGCGCTGGTGATCCACGGCACGCACTTCTTCTCCTACTTCTTCCCCGAGGGCGCGCCCAAGCTGCTGGCGCCGCTGATCATCCCGATCGAGCTGATCTCCTACCTGTCACGCCCGGTGAGCCTCTCGGTGCGCTTGTTCGCCAACATGGTCGCCGGCCACGTGATGCTGAAGGTCTTCGCCACCTTCGTGGTGATGATCGGCTCGGCCGCGGGCATCTTCGGCATCCTCGGCGCGGCGCTGCCGCTCGCGGTGAACGTCGCCCTGGTCGGGTTCGAACTGCTGGTGGCCTTCTTGCAGGCCTACGTGTTCGCCATCCTGACCAGCATCTACCTGCACGACGCGGTGCATCTGCACTGACGCGCTGCGGCCGTCCCTCCACCCCATCCGTTTCGATGAAAGGACCCCTGCCATGGATCCCGCTTCCTACGTCGCCGCCTACAAGGCGCTCGGCGCCGGCCTCGCCGTCATCGCCCTCGCCGGCGTCGGCATCGGCATCGGCAGCATCTTCTCCGCCATGGTCACCAGCGTGGCCCGCAACCCGGGCGCCCGCGACGCCGTGTTCCCCATCGGCATCCTGGGCTTCGCGCTGACGGAAGCGGTGGCGCTGTTCGCGCTGCTGATCGCCTTCCTCATCCTCTTCACCTGAGAGCGGCGCGGCCGTCCGACCGGCCGCCGGGGAGTGTGGGCATGAGAAAGGGCATCGCGCTCGCGGCCGTGCTCGGCCTGGCGTTGCTCGGCGAGCCGGCGCTGGCGCAGGTCGCGGCCGAGAATCCCGGTGCCACGGGCGGCGGCATGCCGCAGCTCAACTTCGGGCACCCGTTGGTGATCGCCCAGGTGGTCTGGCTGCTGATCATCTTCGGGCTGCTCTACATCACCATGGACCAGGTCGCGCTGCCGCGCGTGGCCTCCGTGCTGGAGGAGCGCCGCCGGCGGATCGGCGGCGACCTGGAAGCGGCGCAGGCCGCCAAGGGCCGCGCCGACGAGGCCCTCGCGGAGCACCGCTCCGCCACGGCGAAGGCGCGGTCCGAGGGGCAAGCGGCCATCGCCGAAGCGGTCGCGCGCGCGCAGGCCGAGGCCGCGCAACGCTCCGAGGAGCTGAACGCCCGCCTCAACGCGCAGATCGAACAAGCCGAGCGGCGCATCGCCGCCGCGCGGGACAGCGCCATGGGCGCGCTGCGGCAGGTCTCGGCCGACACGGCCGAGGCGATGGTGTCGCGGCTGGTCGGCGGCGGAACGGACCGAGCCGCCGTGGAGCGCGCCGTGGACGGCGAACTCGCGGCACGGGGGCGGGCCTGATGGAACACCACTACGAGCACTTCTGGCTCGACCCGAAGTTCTGGGTCGCGGTCAGCTTCGTCATCTTCCTGCTGCTGGTGGGCCGCAAGATGTGGGCCGTGCTGACGGAGGCGCTCGACGCGCGCGCCCAGCGCGTGCAAACCGAGTTGGCCGAGGCCTCGCGGCTGCGGAGTGAGGCCGAAGCCATGCTGCGCCAAGCCGAAGCCGACCGCGCCGCGGCGCTGCGCGAGGCGGAGGCGCTGGTGGCCAGCGCGCGGGCCGAAGCCGAGCGGGCCGGCGCCGCGACGGCGGCGGAGGCGGAAGCCTCGGCCAAGCGGCGCGAGCGCATGGCCATGGAGCGGATCGGCGCCGCCGAGGCCGGGGCGCTGGCCGAGGTGCGCGCGGCGGCGGCGGAGATCGCCACCGCAGCGGCACGGTCCGTCATCGCCGAACGCTTGGACGCGGGCGCGGACGCGGCGCTGATCGACCGCGCGGTGGCCGACCTGCCGCGGGCGCTGCGGACGCACTGACGCCCGCCGCCCCGGATCAGGCGAAGGCTATGCCGTCGGCCACCAGCGGCAGCAGCTTCTGCGTCATCTCGTCGCTGTAGGCGAAGCCCTGCACCACGTCCCGGCGCTGAATCGCGCCGCTGTCGAGCTTGGAGGTCCAGTTGGCGCGCCCTTCGGCGTCCGCTGGGCGGTCGAGCGCGCTGAGGTACATGCGATCCACGAAGTCCGCGTTCGACAGCGCGCCGAAGCGGGTCTGGAATTCCGCGGAGGCGATGAAGGCGTCCGTCATCGCGGCGTTGGCCAGCCCGGCGTTCCGCGCCGCGGTCCAAGACGAGAGCCCGCCGGCGTCGGGTTGGCGGTCGAGAACGGTCATGTAGGCGCGGAGCACGTCCACCGCCTCCGGGTCCACCGCCCAAAGCCCGTTGGCGACCGCGGGATCGGTGGCGGCGCGGTGTTCCGCCGATTCGGAGAAGCCGAGCAGCACCTCGGCGCGCGACGCGCCGTTCGCCAGGCGCGCCGTCCAGCTCTCCAGGCCGGCCGCGTCCGGGGCGCGGTCGAGGACGTTGGCGTAGAGCCGCGCGACGAATCCGGCGTTGTCGAGCTGCCCGTAGCGCTGGGCGAATTCGGCCGAGCCCAGGAAGCCGTTCGCGACGGCGCCCAAAGTGGCGGCGCCGGCGTCCAGCGCCTGCACCCAACCGGTCAGGCCGAACGTGTCCGCGCCCCGCCCGAGCGCGGCGTCGTACAAGCGCCAGACCTGGCCGGCGGCACCGGCCGCGTCGAAGTGCAGGACGCCGTCGGCGAAGGACACGCGTTCGAAGGCGGCGAGGGTGTCCTGGCCTTCGGGCCCGGACAGCGCCACGCCCGCGTCCGAGAGCCCCGCCTGGACTTGGCGCCGGAGCGCGCCGGTGACGAACACGTCCGCGCCGGCCCCGCCGTTCGCCGTGTCCTGGCCCGCGCCGCCCACGACCAAGTCTTGGCCGGCCTCGCCCTCCAGCCGGTCGTCGCCTTCGCCGCCGAGCAGGGTGTCGTTGCCGTCGGCGCCGAGCAGCGTGTCGTTGCCGCCGCGGCCGTCCGCGCGGTCGTTGCCGCCGTAGGCGGCCTGGAACTCGGAAGCGTTCGACAGGAGGATGACGTCGTTGCCCGGGAAGGCCGCGAGCTCGAAAGCCGCTCCGTTGCCCTGCATCCAAGCCGCGAGCAGCGGCCCGGTGATGGAGGCATTGTCCACCCGCCCGACGACCTGGCCCCCCGCGGTGGCCTGGAGCACGGTGAGGACCGCCACACCGTCGAACAACCCCTCGCCGTCCTCCTCGAACCCGGCGCCGTACAATTCGATCGTCACAGGCACGCCCGAGGCGCTGCCGTCGAGGATGTAGCTGTTGTTATCCTGGGTGCGGACTTGGCCCGTGAAGGAGGAGAACACCAGGTTCCATGGGAGAACCGGGGCGGGGGCCAGGACGAAGTTGGTCATGCGCGTCGTGTTCCGGAATCAGGCCGGGCCCTATAGCATGACGTTCCGTATGGGCATCATGGAAATCGCGGTTCCGGGAGGGTGGCGAACGCCCACTTTCGCCCGGCCCGGCTTGCCCATACCGTGCCGCCAACGACAACCCAGGCTTCCCCGGAGTCCGACCGACGATGCGCCGTTTCGCCCTCGCCGCAGCCCTGCTCTGCGGCACCGCCTTCGCCGCGCCCGCCCAGACCCTGCGCTGGGCCAACGACGGCGACGTCAACTCCATGGACCCCTACACGCGGAACGAGACGCTGCTGCTGGCCTTCAACGGCCACATCTACGAGCCGCTGATCCGCCGCGACCGCAACATGGAGCCGGAGCCCGCGCTGGCCGAGCGGTGGGAGCAGCCCTCCCCCACCGTGTGGCGCTTCCACCTCCGCCGCGGGGTGAAGTTCACGGACGGCACGCCCTTCACCGCGGACGACGTGGTGTTCAGCGTCCAGCGCGTGCGCGCCCCGGGCTCCAACCTCAACGCGGTGGTGGCGAGCGTGAAGGAGGTGCGGAAGATCGACGACCACACGGTGGAGTTCGAGACAACCGAGCCGAACCCCATCCTGGTGCGGGAACTCCCCACCTTCGGCATCATGTCCCGCGCCTGGTCGGAGAAGAACAACGCGACGCGCCCCGCCGACCTGACCTCGCGCGAGGAGAACTTCGCCACCCGCAACGCCATGGGCACCGGGCCTTTCCGCCTCGTCAGCCGCGAGCCCGACCGCCGCACGGTGCTGGAGCGGAACCCGGACTGGTGGGACAAGCCCACGCACAACCTCCAGCGCGTCGAGTACACCATCATCGCCAACGACGCGACGCGCGTGGCGGCGCTGCTCTCGGGCGAGATCGACTTCGTCTACACCGTTCCGCCGCAGGACGTGGACCGCATCCGCCGCACGCCGGGGATGCAGGTGCTCCAGGGGCCGGAACTGCGGACCATCTACCTCGGCATGGACCAGATGCGGCCGCAGCTCCTCAAGAGCGACGTGCAAGGCAAGAACCCGTTCCAGGACGTGCGGGTGCGCCGCGCCTTCAACATGGCGATCGACACGCAGGCCATCCAGCGCACCGTGATGCGCGGCCAGTCGCGCCCGACCGGGCTGATCTGGGGCCCCGGCGTGAACGGCTTCCGCGAGGAGGACGACAAGCGCATGGCGGTGGACGTCGAGGGCGCCAAGCGCCTGCTGGCGGAGGCCGGCTACCCGAACGGCTTCGGCGTCACGCTCGATTGCCCGAACGACCGCTACGTGAACGACGAGGCGATCTGCACCGCGGTGGTGTCCATGCTGGCGCGGATCGGCGTGCGGGTGACGCTCGCGGCCCAGACCCGCGCGCGCTACTTCTCCGAGATCAACCCGCCGCGCTACAATACCAGCTTCTACCTGCTCGGCTGGACCCCGGCGACCGCCGACGCGCACAACGCGCTGTTCAACCTGGCCGGCACGCGGGACGGCACCCGCGGCGTGTTCAACAACGGCGGCTACTCGAACCCGCGGCTCGACGACCTGATCCGCCGCATCGGCGTGGAAACCGACCCGGCGGCGCGGCAGCGCATGATCTCCGAGTCGGCGACGATCCTCCGCGAGGACGCGGCCTACGTGCCGCTCCACCAGCAGCAGATCGTCTGGGCGGCGCGGCAGGGCGTGGAAATCGTGCAGACGGCGGACAACTACATCCAGCTCCACCGCCACACCCGCATGCAACCCCGGTGAAATCGAGGGTGCGCCTCACTATTTGAAGGGTTCCTCGACGCGCGGTTTCTTTACCTCCGCGGCGCGCGGGAACCGTTACGGTTCAGATCGCCTTGGCGTTTTGAGGCGCCGGGGCGGGTGTCCGTGGGCATGGACCCGGAGCAGCGAGGCGACCCCGGTTGGCGAACCTTTTCGAAGCGACCGCGCCGCTGCGCGCCCACCCTTGGTTCGGGCACGCTTTCGGCATGGTCGGGCTGCTCCTTGCTTTGTGGCTTCGCTTCGAGATTGGCGACGACCTCGTCGGCTATCCCTTCATCACCTTCTTCCCCGTCGTGGTGCTCACGGCTTTCCTCGGCGGCACCGTGCCAGGCGCCCTCTGCGCCGTCTTCTCCGGCCTTGCCTCCTGGTACTTCTTCATCCCGCCCAACAACTCCTTCGCGTTGGAGTGGCCCGGCGGCTTCATCGCCATGGCCTTCTACGCGGCCCTCGCCGGGCTGAACCTGTACCTGATTCACACCATGGTCCGCACGCTGGAGCGCTTGCAGTCGGCGCGGGCGCGGGCGGACGGCTTGGTGGAACGGCAGCGGACCATGTTCACCGAGTTGCAGCATCGCGTCGCCAACAACATGCAGTTCGTGTCCTCGCTCCTTTCGCTCCAGAAGCGCCGGGTGACGGCCGACCCAGCCTCCGCGCCGGCGGCGCTGGACGAGGCGGTGGAACGGCTCCGCACCATGGCGCGCATCCACCGCCGGCTCTACGACCCGGCCGCGGGCACGGTGGGCTTCGGCCAGCACCTGCAGGAGATCTGCACCGACCTGCTGGACGCCACGGGCGCGCGCAACATCGCCTGCCGCGTGGACGCGCCGACGACGGACCTGCCGGTCGAGACGCTCATCACCTTGTCGCTCATCACCGCCGAAGCCGTCACCAACTCGCTCAAGCACGCTTGGCCGGAGGGCGAGCGGGGCACCATCCGCATCGCCATCGAGCGCCCCGAGCCGGGCCGGGTCGCCCTCAGCGTCAGCGACGACGGCCGCGGCCCGCCCGCGGACTACGATCCGTCGAAGGGCGACAGCCTGGGCCTGCGCATCATCCGCAGCCTGGTGCAGCAACTCGGCGGCGAGTTGTCCGTCGCGGCCGAGGGCGGCACCACGACGCGCGTGGTCTTCGCGGCCTGAAGTTCCGCGCGGGGACAGTCACGGACGGGCGCTGAGGAGCGCGCGGCGCGGGAGCCGCCCGTCGATCAGCGCGAGGCCGCCGGCGATGGCGGCCATGCCGAGCGCGTGCCGCGGCGCCAACGCCTCGCCCAGCGCGAGGGCGCCGAGCAGCACCGCCGAGGCCGGGATCAGCAGCGTGACCAGCAGCAGGTTCACCGGCCCGGCCGACGCCAAAAGGCGGAAGTACAGCAGGTATGCGAGGGCGGTGGACAGCAGGCCCAATCCCCCCAAGGCCGCCACGACGGCGGGCGAAGGCGCGGGCAGCGCCCCCAACGGCTCCAGCAGCGGCACAAGCGGCAGCAGCAGGAGCGAGGAGGCCGTCGTCTGCCCCGCCGCCGCGACCGGCGGCGGCACGCCGAGCGCGGCGAAGCGCCGTCCGAACACGCCCGCGAAGGCATAGGACAGCGTGGCGAGCAGCACCGCGCCCGCCGCCGACCCGTGCCCCGCGAGGCCGGCGCCGATGTCCGCCCCGATCATGGCCGCCACGCCCGCGAAGCCGAGCGCCGCGCCCGCCACGCGCATCGCCGTCAGCCGCTCCGCGCCCAAACCGTGCGCCACCAGCACCGCCCAAAGCGGCGTGGTCGCGTTCAGGATGGAGGCGATGCCCGACGGCAAGCCGCCGCCCTGCGCCCAGACGATCAAACCGAAGGGGATGAGGTTGTTGAGCGCCCCCATGCCGAGCGCCGCGCGCAATGCCGCGCCGTCCCGCCGCACCGGCAACCGCAGAGCCGCCACCACGGCCCAGAGCGCCAGCGCCGCGACGAGGACGCGGGCCAGCACGATGGAGAGCGGCGGCCATTCCCGCACCGCCACGCCCACGAAGAAGAACGACCCGCCCCAGAGCAAGGAAAGGGTGACCAAGCCGACCCAGTCGCGAAGCGCCATCGGAGGCGGTGTTTGCATCGGCGCAGGAAACCGCCGGACCGCATCCCCGCGCCATCCGCCCGTTGCGGCGGCGCGCGGCGGCTGTCAGTCGTCCGAACCGCCCTTCGTCTGGTCGGAAACGCCGGGCGGGTCGGGGTAGAGGTCGGACGGCACCTTGGCGTCCGGATTGGCCGTGGTGCCGCCCTTCTGCACCCGCTCCCGCGTGGTCTTGGACGCGGGATCGGCGCTGTTCATCCGCTCGCCCGCGCCGGCGGGGGGCCGTGGCT
>CADCTL010000200.1 GCA_902805625.1 uncultured Acetobacteraceae bacterium | reverse complement strand
TGGCCGTGTCGGCTAGGATCGCGCCCGGTTCCCAACTGTCCCAGAGCGCGTTCGCCGCTTCCATGTACTCGTCTGCCATGTCGTAGCGGAGGTCGTGCTCCGGCATCCCCGGCATGCCGTAGTTCATCGCCGCGTAGTCGCTGGAGCCGGTGACCATGTTCCAGCCGATCCGGCCTGCCGAGACTTGGTCGAGCGTGGCGACCAGCCTCGCCAGCAGGTAGGGCGGGTAGGCGAAGGTCGAGAGCGTCGGCACCACTCCGATCCGCCGCGTCGCCGCTGCCATCAGGGTGGCGATCACGCTGGGGTCCTGCCGCGGCACCGACAGGCCGTGGTGCAGGTACAGCTCGCGCGAGCCGCCGTAGCTCTCGCCCACGTAGCTGCTGTCTTCGATCAGCACGTAGTCGAAGCAGGCGCGCTCCAGCGCGCGGGCGATGTCGCAGAACAGCTCCGGGACCATCCAGTCGCGGCCGATCGCGCCCGTCCACGGCTCGCCCCAGGCCTGGACGGAGGAGCCCTGGAGGAACCAGGCGAGGTGGAAGGGGCGCGGCATCGGCGGGGTCTCCGGGACGGGCGGCCTGCGCGGGCGAACGGACGCGCGTACCGTTCCCGGCAGGCGTGAGTTTCACCGTGTGGCGCTCCAGCGTATTCCCGGCTGCGAGTATGCGGAGGCGCGTCCCCGGCGGCAACCACGCTGCCCCGGCGGCGCTACGCGCGGTGGCGCTCCACGCCGTCCACGTAGGTGGCGAGCACGCGCGTGCCGCGGATCGCCTCGGGGTCGGCGCGGAGGATGTCGGTGTCCAGGACGGCGAAGTCGGCCAGCTTGCCCGGCTCCAGCGAGCCCTTCTCCTCCTCCTCCCGCTGCGCCCAGGCGCCCAGCCGAGTGTAGGCCCGCAGGGCCTGCGCGGGTGTGACCGCCTCCGAGGCGTCCAGGTCGGCGCCGCCCGCCGTGCGGCGCGTCGCCATGCAGGCCATGGCGGTGAAGGGATTCACGCGGCAGACGGCGAAGTCGGAATGCCCGGGCGCGGGCACGCCGGCGGCGATGAGGCTGCGGTGCGGCCACATGTGGCGCATCGCGTCCTGGCCGCGGTTGGCGGCGTATGCCTCGCCCAGCTCGTCCATGAAGCCCGTCGCGCTGCTGTCCACGAAGCCGCCGCGCTTCAGCCGGGCCAGGACCGGCGGGGTGACGTGGCAGCAATGCTCCACCCGCATCCGGTGGTCGGCGACGGGGTGCGCGGCCAGCGCCGCTTCCATCGCGTCGAGCGCGAAGTCTATGCCGCGGTCGCCGACGCCCTCGATCATCACCTGCAAACCGGCTTTGTGGGCGGCGGTGGCGCGCTCCGCCAAGTCGTCGCGCTCGTAGAGCAGCATACCGGTGTTCGGGACCGGCTCCCCGGGCACCGGCGTGCCGCGGTACGGCTCCCAGTACGCGGCGGTGCGGCCGGAGGTGGAGCAGTCCGGGCACCATTCCACGCCGACGAGGCGCAGCCACTCGTCGCCGAAGCCGGACTGGACGCCGGCGCCGATCAGGTGCGGGACCAGCCCCTCCTCGCGCCCGCTGGCGATGACGCCCATCCGCATCCGCCAGCGCCCTTCGCGCCGCATCCGCTGGAAGGCGCGGATGGCGACGCTGGGGCAGAGCGAGTTCGCCACGCTGGTGACGCCGTGGGCGAGGCACTCGTCCTGGACCTGCTCCATGCCCTCGGCGATGTCGCCTTCCGTGTCCGCGGCGTGGACGGCGTTGAGGAAGATGTGCGCGGCGGTTTCGCGCACCAAACCGGTGAAGGCGCCGGCCGCGCCCGCGCGGTCGAAGCGGCCGAAGGGCGGGTCCGCCGCGTCCGGGCCGACGCCGCAGGCCGCGAAAGCGGCGCTGTTCGCCAGGCCGAGGTGGCCGTCCGTGCGGAGGACGAACACCGGCCGGCCGCCGCCCGCGGCGTCGAGTTCGGCCAGGGTCGGGTATCCGCCGGAGGCGCGCTCGTTCAGCCGGTAGAAGGCGCCCCAGCGGCCGGGCGGCAGCGCCGCGCAGCGGCCGCGGACGGCGCGCAGCAGCTCCTCGCGCGAGCGGACGCGGTCGGGCGAGACGAGCGTCCAGGTGCGGAGCCGCACCGCGTAGGCGTCCGGGTGCGCGTGGCTGTCCACGATGCCGGGGACCACGCGCCGTCCTTCCGCGTCCAGGACACGGGTGCCGGGGCCTTTGAGGGCGCGCATCTCCGCTGTGGTGCCGAGCGCGACCACCCGGCCGCGGAACACCGCCAGCGCCTCCGCTTCGCTCTCCGCCGCGTCCATCGTGGCGACGCGGCCGTTCAGCAGCAGGAGGTCGGGCGCCGGCATCAGGCGGCCATCCTCTCCACCCGGTCCATGAGCCGGTACCAGCCGCCAACCATCGGCAGGAACCACGGGTGGCCGCGGTAGCCGGGCCGGGTGGGGAAGGCGCGGCCGTCCAGCGGGAAGCGCTCGTTCGCGGCGCCGGCGAGCTTCAGCGCGGCGTTGTGGCCGAGCCAGGTCGCCATCGCCACGCCGCTGCCCTGGCAGCCGGCGGCGTAGTGGATGCCGTCCTGCACGCCGATGTGCGGCAGCAGGTCGAAGGTGAAGGCGACGTTGCCGGTCCAGGCGTGGGTGACGCGCGTGCGCGCGAGTTCCGGGAACACCGTCGCCATCTTCCGGTGCAGGATCGGCGCCGCCGCTTCCGGCGTGGTGGGGCCGAGGCTGGCGCGCCCGCCCCACAGCACGCGCCTCCCGTCCGGGCTCGGGCGGAAGTAGTTCAACATGCGCCGGGTGTCGCTGACCATGCGGCGGCCGGGGAACAGCCGGTCCATCAGCGCCGGGTCCAGCTCCTCCGTGGCGATGATGTAGCTGCCGACCGGGATCACGCGCCGGGCAAGCCACGGCATCGCGGTGCCGCCGCGGTGCAACGAGTAGCCGTTGGTCGCCACCAGCACCGCGTCCGAGCGCACCTCGCCGCGGTCGGTGGACAGGCGGAAGGCGCCGGCTTCGTCCTTGATGCCCTGGACTCGCACGCCGTCCACCAGCGCGGCGCCGGCCCGCTCCGCCGCGCTCGCCAAGCCGCGCGCGTACTTGCCGGGGTGGAGGCCGCCGGTGGCCGCGACCAGCATCCCGCCGTGGTAGTGGTCGCTGCCCAGCGCTTCCCGCTGCCGCTCGCGCGGGAGCATGGCGGTGGGCATCCCGGTGATCTCCGCCAAGCCCTCCGCGCGCCGGGCCTGGGCGGCGTAGTGCTTGGGCGTCCAGGCCGGGGCGAAGCGGCCGACGCGCTTGTAGTCGCAGTCGATGCCCTCCCGCGCGACCGTCTCCTCGATGAAGGGCAGGCTGGCGGCGGCGGCCAGCGCGATCTCCCGCGCCCCGGCGCCGCTCGACGCCACCTTCAGCCCGCCCGAGACCATGCCGCCGTTGCGCGAGGACGCGCCCCAGCCGATGCGCTCCGCGTCCAGCACCGCGACTTCGTGGCCGAGGCGGCGCAGGGTCAGCGCGGCGGACAGGCCGGCGTACCCCCCGCCCACCACAGCGACACCGACGCGGTCCGGCACCTCCCCGGAGCGCGCGGGCGGCTCGGCCGCTTCCCACCACCAGGGCGCGGCCTTGAAGCCGGGGGCGAAGAGGGCGTGGGCCATCGGGGGATTTCCATACCGAACCGGATGCGCTTACATCGCGCGCAGGGAAGGTTCACGCCACCGGCGAAGCGCCGCAAGGGGAGCAGGGTCCATGCAGACCTTCCAGCAGGATTGCGTCGAGTTGGCGTGGCGGAAGCACCGCCGCGGCGAGGTCGGGCGGCGCGCGCTGCTCGCCGGGCTGGCCGCGCTGGGCGCGGCGCCGCTGGCTGCCAGGACGGCGCGCGCGCAGGCGCAGCGCCAGTTGGTGATGGTGAACTGGGGCGGCGTGGCGAACCAGGGTTTCGGCCAGTTCTACGGCGAGCCGTTCATGGCGGAGAACGCCGGTGTGCGCTGCGTGCAGGACAGCACCGGCCCCTCCGCCGGGCGCATCCGCAGCATGGTGGAGAGCGGCCGCGTCACCTGGGATTTGTGCGACAGCTCCGCCTCGTCCTCCATCGTGCTGGGCCGCGCGAACCTCGCGCGGAAGATCGATTACTCCGTCGTGAACAAGGCGGACGCGATCGGCCCCGGTTTCGTGCTGGAGTGGGGCGCGGCGCCGTACTCGTTCAGCTCCGTGCTGGTGTACGACAGCGCCAAGATCCAGCAGCCACCGCAGAGCTGGGCGGATTTCTGGGACCTGCGGCGCTTCCCCGGCACGCGCCTGCTGCGGAAGGACGCGGTGGCGGTGCTGGAAGCGGCGCAGATGTCGCTCGGCAAGGCCCCCGCGAACCTCTACCCGCTGGACGTGAGCGCGAGCCTGAAGCGCGTGGGCGAGATACGCCGCAACAGCGTGTACTGGACCAGCGGCAGCGAAAGCGAGCAGTTCATGCGGACCGGCGAGGCGGTGATGGGCCAGATCTGGCACACCCGCGCCAAGGTGCTGGAGCAGGAAACCAACGGCCGCATCAAAACGGTGTGGAACCAGGGCATCCTGCAGCCCGGCATCTTCGTCATCCCGCGCGGCAACCCGGGCGGCGACCTGGCGCAGCGCTGGCTGGCGAGCATGTTGGCCAAACCCGAACCGCAGGTCGGATTGCTGCAGTTCCTCGGCAACGGTCCCACCAACCCGGCGGCGGCGGCGAAGGTCCCGGCGGAGCTGAAACGCTTCAACCCCACGGACCCGGAGAACGCGCGCGTGCAGGTCGCCATCAACGGCGAGTGGTGGGGCGACAACTACCAGAACGCGAACGCCGAGATGATGGACACCATCTCGGGCTGATGCCGATCCCGCCGCCGCCCGTCCGGCCCGACCCGGACCACGAGCCCACCGAGCGCGAGCTGCGCGAGGACTTGGCCGCCGCCTATAGGCTCGTGGCGCTGTTCGGCATGACGGACTTGGTGTTCACGCATTTGTCCGCGCGCGTGCCAGGGCCGGGCCACCGCTTCCTAGTGAACCCCTATGGTCTGCTGTTCGAGGAGATCACCGCGTCCTCCCTCGTGCTGGTGGACGCGGAAGGGGAGCCGCAGCAGGAGACGAGCTGGCCGGTGAACCCCGCCGGCTTCGTGATCCACTCCGCCGTGCACCTCGGCCGCCCGGACGCGCGCTGCGTGATGCACACCCACACCCTGGCCGGCATGGCGGTCGCGGCCCAGCGGACGGGGCTGCTGCCGCTGAACCAGATCAGCATGGAGTTCGACGGCCGCGTCGCGTTCCACGAGTACGAGGGCGTGGCGGCGGACGACAACCTCTCCGAACGCGAGCGCTTAGTGCGCGACATCGGAGACATGCCCTGCATGGTCCTGCGCCACCACGGCCTGCTCACGGTGGGGCGGACCGTCGCCGAGGCGTTCTACTGGATGCACTACCTGGAACAGTCCTGCCGCATCCAACTCGCCGCGCAGGCCGGGGGCGTGCCGCTGGCGCTGCCCTCGGCGGAGACGGTGCGGCGCACCCGGGCTCAGTTCGGCGACGGGCCGCACAAGGGTTGGCTCCCGTGGCAGGCGCTGCGGCGCAAGCTGGACCGCGAGCAGCCGGACTACCGCGAGTGAGCGGAACGGCGGCGGCGGGCCACGCGCTGGACCTGCGCGGCCTGACGCGGAGGTACGGCACGTTCACGGCGGTGCGGGGCGTGTCGCTCCGGGTGGAACGGGGGCAATTCCTGACGCTGCTCGGGCCTTCCGGCAGCGGCAAGACGACCATCCTGATGATGGTGGCCGGGTTCGTGCCGCCCAGCGAAGGGCAGGTGCTGCTGGACGGCGCCGACATCACGCCCCTGCCGCCCGAACGGCGCCACTTCGGCATGGTGTTCCAGGGCTACGCGCTGTTTCCGCACATGACGGTGGCGGAGAACGTGGTCTTCCCGCTGCGCGTGCGCGGCCTGGGCCGGGCGGAGCGGGACGGCAAGGTGCGCGCGGCGCTGGACCTGGTGCAGCTCTCGCCTTTCGCGGAGCGCCGGCCGGCGCAGCTCTCCGGGGGCCAGCAGCAGCGGGTGGCGCTGGCCCGCGCGCTGGTGTTCGACCCGGCGCTGCTGCTTTTGGACGAGCCGCTATCCGCGCTGGACAAGAAGCTCCGCGCCGAGCTGCAGGACGAGCTGAAGGCGCTGCACCGCCGCGTCGGCCGCACCTTCGTCAACGTGACCCACGACCAGGACGAGGCGCTTTCCCTTTCGGACCGCGTGGCGATTCTGAACCACGGCCGGCTGGTCCAGTTCGGCGCCCCGGCGGAGCTGTACGAGCGGCCGCGCACCTCCTTCGTGGCCGACTTCCTCG
This sequence comes from uncultured Acetobacteraceae bacterium, assembly GCA_902805625.1. Taxonomy (GTDB): domain Bacteria; phylum Pseudomonadota; class Alphaproteobacteria; order Acetobacterales; family Acetobacteraceae; genus Craurococcus. Next base: position 3,588 of record CADCTL010000200.1, on the reverse strand, counting down.
GCAAATCGAACTTCCTCCGCGGCACGGTGCGGGGCGCGCAGGGGGGCGCGGCGGTGTTGGAGGCCGGCGCCACCCGCATCGCGCAGGCGCTGCCGGACGGCGCGGCCCTGCCCTCTGGCGCCGCGGCGCTGCTTTCCCTGCGGCCGGAGAAGATCGCGGTGCTGGCGGAGGGCGAGGGCGCCGACACGGTGGTGGGAGGGCGCATCGCCGCGTGGTCCTACCTCGGCGCCGACTTCGCGCTGGACGTGCGGACGGACGACCTGGGGACGCTCCGCGTCGTCCTGCCGTCCTGGCGCGCGCCGATCCGGCCGGCGGAGGGCATGGCGGTGCGCCTCGGCTGGACGGCGGACGCGGCGGTGCCGGTGGAGGAGGATGCCGCCGCGTGAACGCGCTCCGCCGCGACGCGGGCTGGTGGGCGCTGCTGCTGCCGGCCTTCCTGCTGATGACGGTGCTCTACGTCGCGCCCATCGTCCAGGTGCTCGCCATTTCCGTGACGGAACCGCAGCCTGGCTTCGGAAACTACGAGCGCCTGCTGACCAACGCCGGCGTGCAGCGCGTGATCGGCACCACGCTCCGCGTCTGCGCGATGACCACGGCGCTGGCGCTGCTGCTCGGCTACGCGCTGTCCTACGTCATCGCCCTGGCGCGCCCCGCGGTGCAGCGGTACTGGCTGCTGGTCGTGCTGGTGCCGCTCTGGATCAGCGTGCTTGTGCGGGCCTTCGCCTGGGTCACGCTGCTGCGGCAGCAGGGGCTGGTGAACCAGGGGCTGCAAGCGGTCGGGCTGGTGGACGAGCCGTTGCGGCTGGTGTGGAACGAGTTCGGCATCGTCGTCGGCATGGTCCACTACATGGTGCCCTACGCGGTGCTGCCGATGCTGGCCGGGATGCGGGAGATCGACCCGCGGCTGCTGGCCGCCGCGCGCGGCCTGGGCGCCTCGCGCCGGGCCGCCTTCCTCCGCGTGTTCCTGCCCTTGTCGCTGCCCGGCTTGGTCGCGGCGGGCGTGCTGGTGTTCATCTTCTCGCTCGGCTTCTACATCACGCCGGCGATCCTGGGCGGCGGCAAGACTCTGATGGCCGCGGAGTGGATCAAGCTGCAGATTTTGGATCTCGTGCGCTGGGGCATGGGGACCATGCTTGCGACGGTGCTGGTGGTGGCCATCCTCGCCACCCTCGTGTTGTTCTCGCGCGTCGTGGACCTCAACCGCCTGTTCGGGGGCGCGCGGGCGTGACGGGCGGCGGGCACGGCGCCGGGCCCCTCGCGCGGGGCGTGGCCTGGACGACGGCGCTCTACCTGCTGCTACCCATCAGCATCGTCGTGCCGGTCTCCCTGACGGACCAGCGCTTCCTTTCGCTGCCCTATCACGCGCCAAGCCTTCGCCACTACGCGAACCTGTTCACCTCGGAGGCTTGGCTCGGTGCGGTCTGGCAGAGCTTCTGGCTGGCGCTCGCCTCGACCGTGCTGGCCGTGGCGGCGGGCACGCTCTGCGCGATTGGGTGCTGGCGGTTGGGGCGGCGGAGCAGCGAGGCGGTGCGCGCGCTGATGCTCTTGCCGCTCATCATCCCGAGCATCGTCTACGCGGTCGGGCTGTACCGCTGGTTCGGCAAGCTGGACCTGCTGGACCGTTTCCTCGGCGTGACGCTCGCCCACGCCGTCACCGGCATCCCCTACGTGGTCATCACCGTCTCGGCGTCGCTCGCGGCCTTCGACCCGCGGCTGGAGCAGGCGGCGCGCGGCATGGGCGCCAGCCTCGGCCAGACGCTGCGCTGGGTCATCCTGCCGCGCATCGCGCCGGGCATAGCCAGCGGCGCGATCTTCGCGTTCATCCACTCCTGGGACGAGCTGGTGATGGTGCTGTTCATCACCAGCCGCGACGTGTTCACCCTGCCGCGCAAGATCTGGGACGGCATCAACGAGAACCTGGACCCCACCATGGCCGCCGTCGCGGTGCTGCTGGTGGTGTTCACGGTGCTGCTGCTGTGGGCGGACGGCGAGTTGCGCCGGCGCCGCGAGAGCTAGGGAGGCGCCGCATGGCCATGTCCATGAGTGAGTTCGACCACCGCTACAACATGCTGATCGAGCGCTTCGCCTCGGAGCCGGAGCCGGCCTTCGAAAGCGCGGAGCAGCAGCGCCTGGTCTGGGGCCGCGCGTGGGGTTGCAACTCCGACGTGGGCCGGCTGCGCGTGGTGCTGATGCACCGCCCCGGCGCGGAGCTGGACATCCTGCGCGACCTGCCGCTGATCCCGGAACTCGGCGCCTACGGCGATCCCCGGAGTGGCGCCTACTGGCGCGGTGAGACCATCCCACCGCTCGCGGAGCAGCAGGCGCAGCATGACGCGCTGGCGGCGGCGCTCCGCGAGGAGGGCGTGGAGGTCGTGTACCTGAAACGGGCGGCGCCGGGCCGGCACAAGGCCGTCTACACGCGCGACTCTTGCATCGCGGTGAAGGGCGGCGCCATCGTCACCCGCATGGGGCCGCGCATCCGGCGCGGCGAAGAGGCGCCGGTGACGGAAACGCTGGCTGCGCTCGGCTGCCCGATCCTGCGCACTGTCCACGGCACCGGGCTGATGGAAGGCGGCAGCTTCGCCTTCATCCGGCCGGACGTGGCGGTGGTCGGCGTGTCCTCGCGCGTCAACGAGGAGGGGGCGCGGCAGGTGGAGGAGGTGCTCGCTGCCCAGGGCACGCGGCTGATCCGCGTCCAAATTCCTGGTTACCGCCTGCACATCGACGGCGCCTTCGTCATGGTCCACCACGACGTGGCCATCGTGAACCCCTCCACGCTGCCCTTCGTGTTCATGGAGGAGCTGAAGCGCCTCGGCGTGCGGATGATTCCGGTGAGCCACGAGGACCCCTCGTGGACGGTGAACTGCTTGGCCGTGGCGCCCGGCCGCGTGCTGATGAGCGACCGCGTCAGCGCGCGCACGCAGGACGCGCTGGACGCGGCCGGCGTCAGCGTGCGCCTCGTGCCCTACGATAAGGTGTGTCTCGGCGGCGGCGGCATCCACTGCTCCACCTCGCCGCTGTCGCGGGACTGAATGCGCGCGGACGGGCGAGCCCACGCGGACGGTGCCCGTACGCCAGCGCCGGCGGCGCCGGTCCCGCGGCGCCTGAGGAACTCACGCCGACGGTGGCGGGCACCTCGGGTTGGCGTCACGGCCCGGCACCGCGGCAGATGGACCGCTGAGCAACCGCGCGGGGCGCTCCCGCGGGCCTAGCGCCGCCACCCGATCGTTCGTCGGACAGGCTTGATTGCCGAAGATCCGCTTCCCGCCCCAGGCCGAATTACGAACTGAGGCGCGACCCGCATCGTGGCCTCTCGGGCTCCGAGTCGCCGGCCAGCGGCCGCGGACACGCCCGGCACATCGGGCTTCAGCCGCTCCAGTCCCGGCGCGAGCGCGCGCAGGTCGGCCGCGAGCTCCGCGTCCTCATCGTCGCCGCGCGTCTCAGTCACGATGCGGAGCTCGCGCGGCGCGAGCAGCAGGGCGGAGCAGGCGCGCGCCCTCCCGCAGCGGGGCGCCGCACGGCCCCAGGCTTCTACGGGCCCCGCCGCTCGACATGGCCGGGAAGCGGAGCGGGCGGCATGGAGGCGCC
>CADCTL010000199.1 GCA_902805625.1 uncultured Acetobacteraceae bacterium | reverse complement strand
AAGAGTGCGTGGGCGGTCCGGCGTGCGGACTGCTCGGCTTCCAGCCCGGCGATGGCCTCGGCCGCCTCGGTCGCCAGGTCCTCCCGGGCGGCGGCGAGGGCCTGCCGGGCGCGGTCCTCCAGGTCGGCGATGCGGCGGGTCGCGTCCTCCAGGCGCGGCGCTTCCTGCGCCTCCTGGGCCATGGCGAGGGCCAAGGCGCGGCGGGCGCGGCCGAGGGCCGCGGCGGCGTCCCTGATCTGCTGGTCGAGGAGCGGCAAGGCGTTCTGGTCGGCCACCGCCTCCGCGGCTTCGGCCGCCCGGCCGCGCATCAGGGTCACTAGCAACTTGATCACCGGGGCACCTCCTGTATGAACACCGTTCAAAAGAGAGGTTATGCCGGCTGTGAACGACGTTCAAGATAAATCTGAACATGGTTCAGAGGGTGCGGCCCTCGAAACCGCCGCCGGGCGCCGGCAACGCCGCCTGCAGGACGCGCTCCTCGTCGCGGCGGAGCGGGCCATCGCCGGAGCCGGCCTCCCCGGCCTCAAGGCGCGGGAGGTGGCGCGGGAGGCGGGTTGCGCTCTCGGCGCGGTCTACACCGCCTTCGCCGACCTCGACGCGCTGGTGCTGGCCGTCAACGCGCGCACCTTGGACGCGCTGGACGCCCACCTCCGGGCCGCGGCCCACCCGGAGGCGGAGCCCGCCGCGCAGGTGGTGGCGCTGGCGGAGGCCTATTTCGACTACGCGGCCAGCCACCGGCCACGCTGGGCCGCGCTGTTCGCGCACCGCATGGCCGCGGGGCGGGAGCCGCCGGCTTGGTACTTGGAGAAGCAGGCGGAGCTCTTCCGCCACGTGGAGGGCGCGGTCGCCGCGCTCCGGCCCGGCCTGGACGGGGCCGAACTCGCCGGTTTGGCGCGGGCGCTGTTTTCCGCCGTCCACGGCGTCGTGTCGCTCGGCCTGGACGGGAAGCTCGCCCCCGTGGCCGAGGCGGCCCTGCGGCGGCACCTACGCCTCGTCGCCGAAGCGATGGCGCGCGGCCTCGACGCGCGGGCGTGAGGGCCGGCGGGACGCGGGCGGGGTTGCGCCGCCGGGAAGGAACGGCGTGGAATGCCGGCCGGGCCAGGACGGGAGGAGCCCGATGCGGCGGCGCGATGCGGCCTTCGAGGCGGAGGGGGCCACGCCTCGCCGCTGCCGGGCCGCACCCTCGGTCGGCATGGCGCGCGGCATCTCGGCGGTGGGGGAGCGCCGCTTGGATCGCTACGCGGAGACCTTGGCCGCGACGGGCCGCGCGGCCGGTTCGTTCGACGCCTCCGCCGACCGGCGGCGCGCAACGGGAGAACGCCATGGCCGATCCGACGACCCCCGCCCTGCCCGCGCCTGACGGCGCCACGCGGCTGCACCTGATCTTCGGCGACCCGGTCGCGCAGGTGAAGGCGCCGGGGGGCGTGTCCCGCGCCTTCGCCGCGCGCGGCCGCAACGCCGTGCTGCTGCCGGCGCACGTGCCGGCCGAGGCTCTGGACGCTTTCCTGCGCGGCGCCGACGCGGTGCGGAACCTCGACGGCATGGTGGCGACCGTGCCGCACAAGTTCGCCGCCTTCCGCCATTGCGCGACGGCGACGGAGCGGGCGCGCTTCCTCGGCTCCGCCAACGTCCTGCGGCGCAACCCGGACGGCACGTGGCACGGCGACATGACGGACGGGCTCGGCATGGTCGGTGGGCTGCGGGCGGCGGGCTTCGATCCGGCGGGGCGCCGCGCGCTGCTGGTGGGCGCCGGCGGCGCCGGCTCCGCCATCGCCTTGGCGCTGGTGGAGGCGGGCGTCTCCTCCCTCGCCCTGCACGACGCGGACGCCGCGCGCCGCGACGGGCTGCTGCGGAAGCTGGCGGAAAAGGGAGGAGGGGCGGAGGTGCGCGCCGGCTCGCCCGATCCCGCGGGCTTCGACTTGGTGGTGAACGCGACCCCGGCCGGGATGGGGGCGGAGGACGCCATGCCCGTCATGGCCGACCGCCTGGAGGGCCGCATGTTCGTGGCGGACGTCGTCACCGCGCCGGAGGTCACGCCGCTGCTCGGGGCCGCGCGGGCGCTGGGGTGCGGCACGCAGACCGGCGTCGGGATGTTCACCGCGCAGGTGGAACTGATCGCGGATTTCCTGCTCGGGGCGTGACGGTCCGCACCGGCCCCGCTTGCGGGACGACGTCGGCCGCAGCGAAAGCGGCTTCGATGCGTTGGGTTGACCGGGCCCGGCCACCGCCACTCGGCGCCGCGGACGGGTCGCGCCGGACACCGCCTTTCGTGCGGCCCGGCGCCAAGAAAGCAACGGGAGGGAAAACGCGAGATGCTCGAACGACGCGCTTTCGCCGCCGTCATCGCGTTGGCGGCTGGTGCTTCCACGCGGCCCCGCCGCGCCGCCGCGCAGGCGGCGCCCGCCTTCCCCAACCGGCCCGTGACGGTCGTCGTGCCCTGGGCCGCGGGCGGGTCCACGGACGCCTTCGCGCGCGTCCTCGCCGCGCGCCTGGGCGCCGACCTGGGGCAGGCCTTCGTGGTGGACAACCGCACGGGCGCGAACGGCACCATCGGCATGGCCTCCGCCGCGCGCGCCCGGCCGGACGGCTACACGGTGGTGGTGGCGCCGAACTCCACCTACGCCATCGCGCCGATGCTCTACCAAGTGCCCTACGACGCGGAGCGCGCCTTCACCGGCGTCGGGCTGCTCGCCTCCATGCCGTTCTTCATGCTGGTGCGGAAGGACTCGCCGGCGAAGACGCTCTCCGACTACGTCGCCATGGCGAAGCGGCCCGGCAACCGCGAGGTCTACGCCAACCCCGGCATCGGCTCCACGTCGCACCTCTCCGCCGAGATGTTCATGCAGGCCGTGGGCGTCGAGATACCCGACGTGGGCTACCGCGGCGGCGGGCCGGCGATCCAGGGGCTGCTCACGGGCGAGGCGGGGATGCTGTTCATGCCGTCCTCCGCCGTGCTGCCCTTCATGCAGTCGGGCGAGCTGCGGGCGCTGGCGGTGACGACGCGCGAGCGCAGCGCCTTGGCGCCGGAGGTGCCGACCTTCGCCGAGTCCGGGGCGCCCGGCTACGAGTCGGTTGAGCACGTCGGCATGCTCGCGCCGACGGGCACGCCGGCGCCGATCCTGGCGCGCCTGAACGCCGCCTGCGCGGCCGCGCTGAACGCGCCCGACATGCAGGGCCGGCTGACGGCGCTCGCCATCACGCCCACGGTGCGGCCGGTGGAGGAGTGGCCCGCCTACCTCGCGGCCGAGAGCGCGAAGTGGCGCGAGGTCATCCGCGCCCGCAACATCAAGGTGACTTGAGCGCGCGGGGCGTCGTTGTCAGCCCGCCGCTTGCACCCGGGCCGACAGCGGCAGCCGCAGGCTGAACTCAACGCCGGCCGGTTGGAAATCCAGCCGCGCTTCGCCGCCGAGCTGGCGCGACAGGCCGCGCTCCACCAAGCGCGAGCCGAAGCCGCGCCGCGCGGGCGGCCCAGGCACCCGCGGCCCGCCGCGCTCCCGCCAGCGGATTTTGAGGACGGCGCCCTCGTCCGGGTTCGGGGCCGCGGCGGCGCCGGGCGCCACCGACCACGCCACCTCCACCCGGCCTTCCCGCGCCGTGAGCGCGCCGTACCTGGCCGCGTTCGTGGCCAACTCGTGGAAGGCCATGTGCAGCGCCACGGCCGCGTTGGGGACCAAGCGCACCTCCGGCCCGCGCGCCACGATCCTCGCCGGGTCGGCGCCGCGGCCGTCGTACGGGGCTAGGGTCCCCCGCACCACTTCGGACAGCGAGGCGCCCTGCCAGGCTTCGCGCGTCAGCAGATCGTGGGCGCGCCCCAAGGCGATCAGCCGCTCCCCGAAGGCGCGGAAGAAGGCGTCGGGGGTTTGCAGCCCGTCCTGTCCGCGGGCGGTCTGCGCCGCCAGCGCCTGGACCCCGGCCAGCGCGTTCTTCACCCGGTGGTTCAGTTCGTCCAGCAGCACGCGCTGGCGCCGGCCGGCTTCGCGCTCGTCCGTGATGTCTTGCGCGAGCCCGCCGGCGCGCCGGACGCGGCCCTCGGCGTCGCGGATCGGGAAGGCGACGTCGCGGATCCAGCGCACGGCGCCGTCGCCTCCGCGCCGGATGCGGTACTCGGCGCTCACCCGCTCGCCTCCGAAGACCCGCCGCAAGCCGTCGGCCGCCGCCGCGCGGTCCTCGGGGTGCAGCAGGTCCGCCCAGCGGCCGAGGTCGCGCAGGACCGCGTCGCGCGGTTCGCCCCAGACCCGCTCGTAGGAGGGGGAGAGGTACTCCAAGGCTTCGCCTTCCGCGCCGGCGATCCAGAGCACCGCGGGCGAGGCGTCGGCGAAGCCGCGGAACCGCTCCTCGCTTTCCCGCAACGCCGCTTCCAGCCGCCGCGCGCCCTCCACGTCGGTCGAGGTGCCGAACCAGGAGACCCCTCCGTCGGCCGGGCCGGGCTCGCGCTGCGGCAGGGCGCTGGTCGCGAACCGGCGGTAGGTCCCGTCCACGCCGCGCAGGCGGTGCTCCACCCGCAACTCGCCGCTCGCGTCCGCGGCGCGCCACGCGGCCAGGGTGGCGTCCCGGTCGTCCGGGTGGACGGCATTGAGCCAGCCATGGCCGCGCGCGTCCGGCACGGACAAGCCCGTGTACTCGGTCCAGCGGCGGTTGGCCCAGGTCCAATGGCCGGTCGGGCACGAGGTCCAGACCAAATGCGGCACCACGTCGGCGATGGCGCGGAACCGCACCCCGTCCCCGTCCGGGGCCGGAGCGATACCTTCCGGCCAGCTTCCCGGCGGGCGGGGGACCTCGTCCGCCTCTTCGGGGCCCGTCGGCCGGATCTGCGCACCCTCCCGCAACGATGCGTTCCGGTCTCCGCCGGCCTCCGCGAGGCGGAGGCGCAACTCCGCGATCTCCGCCCGAGCGGCCGCGAGGGCTTGCTCGGTTGCGGTGGGCGCGGCTCCCGACCACAGCGGCGCCGCGGCCCGCAGGTCGTCGTCTCCATCCACATCCTGCGGCATGTGCCTGAGCTCCCTTCCGCATGGATCGAGAACATATGCCAGATGGCCCGATTCGCATCGCACCGGTCGGTCCTCATTCCGCGCGCCAAGCGGAAGTCTTTCCTACCCTCCGCCTCCGCGCGCGCCGTCGATCACCAAGTTGTTTTGCGGGCGCGGGCGCGATGGCGGTCGGCTTTGCTGCGGAGCTTCTCTGGCCAGAGTAGGATGCGCGCGGTGATGGAGATGAGCGGACGCGCATGAACCAAATTTCAGCAACCCGGCCGATGCCGTTGCCGGAGAACGGCCTCGACGGGAGCTTCGACGAGGCGGTCGCCCGCATGGCGCCCATCACGCGTTTGATGGCCGAGAAAGACCGGTTGCGCGCCCGCTATCTCGCGGCCAAGCCCTTCCCCTACCTGGTCCTGGACAACTTCTTCGACCCGGAGGTGCTGGACCGCGTCGCGGCGGAGTTCCCGCAGCGGGGCGGGCGCGATTGGCTGTCCTACGACACGGCCAACGAGATCAAGCAGACCTCGCGCGGCGTGATCGACCTGCCCGCGTTCAGCCAAGCCTTCATGTGGCAGATGTGCGCGCCGCCGATGATGGAGTTCCTGCGCCACGTCACCGGGCACGCCGACCTGTGCGTGGACCCCGTCTTCCACGGCGGCGGGATGCACGAGTCCTTCCGCGGCGGCTGGCTCAACATCCACGCCGACTGGACGCAGCACCCCGTGCTGCCGCTCACCCGCCGCCTCAACATGATCGTCTACTTGAACCGGGATTGGGACCCGGCCTGGGGCGGCGCGCTGGAGCTGTGGGACGCCAAGGACAAGACATCCGGCGCCAAGGTCGAGCCGTTCTTCAACCGCGCCGTGATCTTCCCGACGACGGCCGAAACCCTGCACGGCTTCCCGGACCCGATGACCTGCCCCGCCGACCGGTCGCGCAAATCGGTTTCGTGGTTCTACTGGAGCCCGGACCCGGAGGCGATCAAGGAAGGCGCCCCCATCACCTTCCTGCCCGGCAACCGGCAAACGCGGATGCGGGCGCTGGTCCGCTCCTTCATCCCGCCCGTGGCCTTCACGGCGCGCGACGGCCTGAAGTCGCTGCTGCGCGGCGGCCGGAAGGCCGGCTGACACCGGCGCGCGGCGCGGCTCCGGCCGCGCCGCGGCCGGAGCGCCATCGGGTTTGGCGTGGTGCTCGGTCGGCTTCCGAAGCGGAGTTCCGCTGAGGGAGGTCGGGCCGGGACGGGCGCCGCTTGGGCCTCCTATATCCCGCCTTCGCTCTGGAAAGCGGCCCCGAAGGTCCGCGCTCCCGGCTTGGTCAGGGTCGAACTCGATGTGGCGGGAGAAGTGCTCGGCCAAGGACGCGCGGAGCGCGTCGTCGTCGTCCACGATCAGGATGGGTCGCGGGGCGGGGAAGGCTATCGGCGACCCTTCTTTATGGCCGTGGCGAACGAGCCCTGCCGGCCCGGCCTTGTGCGGGGTTGCGGACGGGCGCGTCGCGGCGCGGCCGGAGCCGCGCCGCGGTGCCCGCCGTCAGAGGGTCAGCAGTTCCGGCCGCAGGCCGAGGCCGGCGAGAAGGTCCGCCACCTCCTGCCGGTAGATCGGGTTCATGACGATGACCGTCGTCGGCGCCACGTCCTTCAAGGCCGCCGGCCCGACGATCGGGTGCCCCGTGCCGACCATGAAGCGCCCTTGGCGGTGCGGGTTGATGTCCACGACGTGGGACACCCCCTCGCCCCCGCCGATCGCGCTGAGGAAGGCGACGCCCTTGGAGCCCGAGCCCCAGATCGCGACCCGCCCGCCCCGCGCCCGGCGTTCCGCCACCATGGCGCGCCAAGCTTCCACACGGTCGGCCCAAGTGGCGGCGAAGCGCTCCACCAAGCGGCGCAGCTCCGCGACGCCCGCAGCGTCCTCGCCCGCCCCGTCGGCCTCGCCCGAGTAACGGCCCAGGATGGTCAGGTACTGGCCGTCGTACTCCCGCGTGACCTCCTCCACCGTGAAGCCGTGGCGGCGGAACAGGCCGGCGAGCGACACCTCGGTGAAGTAGTTGCAGTGCTCGTAGTAGACGTCCTCAAGCGCGAGGTCGGTGAAGATGCGCTCGCTTTCCGGGATCTGGATGAACAGCCGCATGCCCGGAGCCGAGGCCTGCGCCACCCGCTCGGCCAGCCGGAAGAAGCGGCCGGCGGCCGGGATGTGCTCCAGCGTCATCTTGCTGAGCAGGACGTCGGCCGTGAGGCCCTCGATGGAAGCGTCGGAGAAGAAGTCGCCGATCAGCTCCACGTCCCGCGCCCGCTCGCCCACCACGTCGGCGCGGCGCCCGTCCAGGCAGGGGTCGAAGCCGACGCCTCGGCAGCCGCTCAGGCCGGCCAGCAGGTGCAGGAATTCGCCCTGCCCGCACCCCACCTCGACCACGGTCTTCCCCCGCAGGTCGAGCGCGCCGGCGATCCTTCCCGCGAGGTCGCGGTGCCAGCGTTGGAACGTCGGGCTGTAGGCCTGGGTCGGCTCGTAGCGGTCGGAGTACTCCGTCAGCAACGGGTCGAGGGCACGGTTGAAGACGAAGCCGCACGCCTCGCAGAACACCAGGTCGATGTCGCCGCGCGGGTAGGCCCTCGCCTCCTCCGGGCTGTCCAGCATCAGGCACGAGTTGGTCGGCACGTCCCGGAACGTGAGGACGGGCATCAGCGCCCGCCCCGCGCAGGCGGGGCAGCAGCCGTGCTCGGAGCGCCGCAGCACCAGCGGGTTGCGGCCCTTGTAGGCCTCCGGCGGCGCGATCAGATCGACCTCGCTCATGCCGCCCGCCCCTCCGCGCCCACGATCCGCGGCTGCGGGATGGGGATGATGAAGCGGCCGCCGCGCCGGGCGAAGTCGGCCTGTTGCCGCATGATCTCCTCGCGGTGGTTCCAGGGGAGGATCAGCAGGTAGTCCGGCGCGTCGGCCTCGATGCGCTCGGGGCCCACGATCGGCACCTTCATCCCCGGCACGTAGAGGCCGTGCTTGTGCGGGTTCTTGTCCGCGATCCAGACGAGATCCTCCGCGCCGATGCGGAAGAAGTTCAGCAGGATCGTGCCCTTCGCCGCGGCGCCGTAGCCCGCGACGCGCTTGCCCTCGGCCCTGAGCCGGCGGAGGAGGTCCCGCAGCTCCTGCCCAACCGCGGCGACGCGCGCCGCGAAGGCTTGGAAGGCGTCCGGCCGGTCGAGGCCGGTTTCGCGCTCCTCCTCCAGCATCTTGAGCATCCGCTCGCTCGGTGCGTCGTTCTTCTGGACGAAAATCCGCAACGAGCCACCATGGATGGGAATGCGCTCCACGTCGTTCAGGTGGAGGCCCTGGCGGCCGAACAGCTCGCGGAGCGCCGTGACCGAGAAGTAGCAGAGGTGCTCGTGGTAGATCGTGTCGAACTCGAGGTGCTCGACCAGGTCGCGCAGGTACGGCGCCTCGATGATGGCGGTGCCGTCCGGCCGGAGCAGGCGGCGGATGCCGCGGACGAAATCCTGCGTGTCCGCCACGTGCGCCAGCACGTTGCTGGCGAAGACCAGCGACGCCTGCCGCCCTTCCGCCTCCAACCCCGCGGCGAGCGCCTCGGTGAAGAAGGCGTGGATGGTCTCGACGCCCGCCGCGCGCGCCGCCTCCACCGGGTGCGGCGCGGGGTCGATGCCGAGCACGCGGTGGCCGCGGGCCGCGACCTGCTTCAGCAGGTAGCCGTCGTTGCTCGCCAGCTCGACCACCAGCGCGTCCGGCCCCGGTTGGAAGCGCGCCAGCGCCGCCTCCACGTTCGCCCGCGCGTTGTCGAGCACGGTTTGCGTATAGGACGAGAAGTAGAAGTAGTCGTCACCGAACAGCGCGTCCGGCGCCACCGTGTGCCGGAGCTGCGCCAGGCCGCAGCCCTCGCACATCAGCACCTCAAGCGGGTAGGTGGCATCCGGCTCGGCCGCACTCCGCGAAAAGCCGTCGGAGGGCGGCATGAGCCCCATGTCGAAGACGCCGGCGAGGTCGGCCCCGCCGCAGCAGCGGCAGGCCGAAATCGACAGGCAGGCGGCGGACTTGATCATGCGGCCCTCGGCTCGGCGACTTCGGTTGACGCGTCCCCCGTCGGCCGCAGCGCCGGCGTGAGGCGCTCGGCCGCGATGAGGGACCGCACGTGCGGGGCGCGCGCGAAGCGCGGCCCTTCGAACTCGTCCGGGTTCACACCGTGTCGGGTGAAGGCGTCGTAGAGCTGCTCGACGCCGCGCCGTGCGGTCCATTGCGTCCGCGCGTCGGGCAGGGTCCGGGCCAGCTTGTCGCAGTTCACGCGGTAGCAGCGCGGGTCCGGCCCCGCGTTCGGCGCGAAGCGGATTCGGGCGCCGGGCACCACCTCCTCCACCATGCGCGCGATCTCGATGACGCGGTAGTTCTCGGCGGTGGAGCCGACGTTGAAAGCCTCCAGGTGCACCTTCTCGCGCGGCGCCTCGCACGCCGCGAGGAAGGCGCGCGCGATGTCCTCGATGTGGACGATCGCCCGCCAGGGGGTGCCGTCGCTCTTGAGGTAGATGTCGCCGGTCGCCACGGCCCAGGCGGTCAGGTTGTTCAACACCAGGTCGAAGCGGAGCCGCGGCGAAACGCCGAAGGCGGTCGAGGAGCGCATCAGCACCGGCGAGAACCGCTCGTCCGCCAGCGGCGCGAGTTCGACCTCCGCGGCGGCCTTGGAGCGGCCGTATGGCGTGACGGGGCGGAACTCCGCGTCCTCGGCGATGAAGTCCTGCCCCGCCGCGCCGTAGTTGCTGCAAGAGGAGGAGAAGAGGAAGCGCGGCACACCCGCCACCTTCGACGCGAGGGCGAGGTTGATGGCCGCGTCCGTGTTGAGTTCCCGCGTCAGGGCCGGGTCGATGTCGCCCAAGGGGTCGTTGGACAACCCGGCGAGGTGCACCACCGCGTCGAAGCCGGCGAGGTGGTCCGGAGTGGCGTCCCGGATGTCCACGCCCAGGTTTTCGATCTCC
>CADCTL010000198.1 GCA_902805625.1 uncultured Acetobacteraceae bacterium | reverse complement strand
CCGTCCGGCCGGAAGGACGCGGAGACGTCCGCCGCCGCCACCGCGACGGTGCCGCCGCGGCCGAGGCTGAACACGGCGTTCGTCGCTTCCAGCGCCGCCCGCGCCTCCACCAGCTCCACGTCGCCGAGCGTTTCGGGCGCGCGCAGCGACAAGGCCAGCTTGGCGCCTTCGAGGGTGCCGGACGGCATGGCGCCCAGCACGGCACGGCGCAGTTCGGGCTCGAAGCCCTCCGGCCAAGCGCGGTCCAGCGCCGCCGCGGGCAGGGTTTCCGCCCGGAGGTCGAGCGCCGCTTCCCACGCGCCGCCGCGAAGCGCCGCTTCGCCGCTGCCCGTCAGCACCGCGCCCGGCCCCGCGTCGCTCGCCGGCAGGGCCAGCCGCGCGCCGAGCAGGCGGATCGGGGCGCCGCGTCCTTCCGTCACGGCGGAGGCGGACAGCGCGGCGAAGGGCATGTGGTGGTTGCCGCCGAGGCGCAGCCGGCCCGCTTCCGCCGAAACCCGCGCCTCGATCCGCTCCGGGCGGCCCCAGGCATCGAGGTCGGCGGCGGCGGAGAGGCTCACCGGGGAGTCCAGCGCGGACACCGGGCCGAGGCCGGGCCAGACCGCGGCGAGTTGCGCCGGGCGGAGCGCCGGAAGCGACAGGCCGAGCGTTATGCTCATCGGCTGGCCGGTGGCGGCGCCGTGCAGGCGCACCGGCGCGCTGAACTCGCCGCTGCTGATCGTGGCGGCGCCGTCCGCCATCAGCCCGCCCGCGTCGGCCCGCCGGATGTCGATGCGCGTGTCGAGCAGCGACCAGGACCGGCCGAGCGCCAAGTCGGCCACCCGGATTTCACCGCCGAGGACGCGGATGCGCCGCAGCGCGGCGAAGGCCCGGTCGTCGGAGGGCGGGCGGGCCAGGGCGCGCAGGGTCTCCAGCGCGTCGCGGAGCCCGCCGCCATCGGACGCCGCCGCAGGCGGCGGCGCGTCCCCGGCGGGGGGCGGCCCGAGAGCGAGGTCGAACTCGCCTTCCGCCGTGCGCACCACGGTCAAGCGGAGGCGCCGCAACTCCAACGTGCCGAAGGCGAGGGCGCCGCGCATCAGGGCGCGGACGGAAAGGGTGGCGGCGGCCTCCGGCAGTTCGCCGCGGGTGTTGCCTTCCGCGTCGCGCAGCTTGAGGCCGGACAGGCGGATGTCGAGCGGCGCCGCCGCGCCGTCGTGCCACCCCTCCCAGGCGATCGCCGCTTCGCCGATCTCCACCGCCGCGCCGCGTTCGAGCTGCGCGGAGGCGGCGCGCTCCAGGGCGCGCGCCAGCGGCGGCAGCGGCAGCGGGCCTTGGCCCAGCCGCACGATGAGGGCGGCGAGGCCGAGCAAAGCCGCGATCAGCAGCGCGAGCAGCCCGCCGCAGAGGCGGCGCACCACGCCGGACGCCGCTTGACCGGACCGGCGCGTCACGCCTCTGCTCCGTGGCCATGATGCCCGTCGCCCCGCGCAAGCCTCCCCTGCCCCACGACTCCGGCGCGGCCGAGCGCCTCCTGGCGCGCTTCGCGGCCACCTCCGAGGACGCTCGGGGCTTCGCGGAGAGCGCGGAAGGCGCGGCGCTGCTTTCGGCGCTCGGCGGCAACAGCCCTTTCCTGTCCGACTTGGCGGTGCGGGAACCGGCGGTGCTGCTCGACGCGGCGGCGGGGCGCGGCCCGGACGCGGCGCTGGCCGACGCGCTCGACGCCCTGCGCCGCGCCGATCCGGCGGGCGGGCGCGAGGCAGTGGGCGCGGCGCTGCGCGTGGCCAAGCGGCGGGTGGCGCTGGTAGCCGCCGTGGCGGACATCTCCGGCCGCTGGCCGCTCGACCGGGTGACGGGGGCGCTCTCGGAGTTGGCGGAGGCGGCCATCGGCCTCGCCTGCGCGCACCTGCTCGGCGCCGCGGCCGGGCGTGGCGAGCTGCGCCCGTTCCCTCTCGACCGGTGGTCCGACCCGCGCGGGGGCTTGGCGGGCAGCGGCCTTTCCGTGCTCGGCATGGGCAAGCTCGGCGCGCGGGAGCTGAACTACTCCTCCGACGTGGACCTTTTGCTTCTCTTCGACCCGCACGCCGCAGCCTACCATGAAGACCGCGCCGGCGCCTGCTACGTCCGGATCGCGCGCGAGCTGGTGCGGTTGCTGGAGGAACGCACCGCCGACGGTTACGTTTTCCGCACCGACCTCCGCCTGCGTCCCGACCCGGCGGCGACGCCGCTGGCCGTCTCGGTGGCCGCCGCCGTGTCTTATTACGAGTCGGTGGGCCAGAACTGGGAACGGGCGGCGATGATCAAGGCGCGGCCGGTGGCCGGTGACCTCCTGCTCGGCGAACGCTTCCTGCGGGAAATCCGGCCCTTCGTGTGGCGGCGGCACCTCGATTTCGCGGCCATCGCCGACATCCACTCCATCAAGCGCCAGATCCACGCCCACAAGGCGGCGCGCGGGGCGGGCGCCGAGGCGGCGGTGTTCGGGCACGACGTCAAGCTCGGCCGGGGCGGCATCCGCGAGATCGAGTTCACCGCCCAGGTGCTGCAACTGATCTGGGGCGGGCGCGACCCGGCGCTGCGCGACCCCAAGACGCTGGGCGCGCTCCGGGCCTTGACGGCCGCGGGGCGGCTGGAGCCCGGCGCCGCATCCGACCTCGCCGACGCCTACGTTTTCCTGCGCGACCTGGAACACCGGCTACAGATGGTGGCGGACCGGCAAACGCACCGCTTGCCGGAGGACGAGGCGGGGCTGGCGCGCATCGCCCGTTTCATGGGCTTCGACGGGCCGGAAAGCTTCGGCGCCGCGCTGCTCGGCCATCTCGGCCGGGTGCAGAGCAGCTACGCCGGGCTGTTCGAGGACGCGCCCGCCTTGACCGGCGCCGCGGCGGCGGAGGTGCGGGAAGCAGGCGGCAACCTCGTCTTCACGGGGACCGAGGACGACCCGGACACCATCGCGACCCTGCGCCGGATGGGCTTCCGGGACCCCGGCTCGGTCGCCGCCACGGTGCGGAGTTGGCACCACGGCCGTCCGCGGGCCACGCGGAGCCAACGCGCGCGGGAGCTGCTGACGGAGCTGATGCCGGCGCTCCTCGCCGCCTTCGCCCACCAATCGAGCCCCGACCAGGCGCTGATCCGCTTCGGGACCATGCTGGAGCGCCTGCCCGCGGGCGTGCAGGTGCTGAGCCTGTTCTGGCGCAACCCGGCGCTGCTGGAGCGGGTGGCGGGCATCCTGGGCGCCGCGCCGCCCCTCGCCGACCACCTCGCGCGCAATCCGGCGGCGCTGGACGGGCTGTTGGCGGGTAGCGCGGCGCCGGCCGGCTTGGACCCCGCCGCGGCCCTGCCCGCGCTGGTGCGCGACGCGCGGCACCTGGACGAGGCGCTGGAAGCGGCGCGGCGCCTCGTCACGGAGCGGCGCTTCGAGATCGACGCGGCGGCGCTGGAAGGCACGCTGGACGCCGACACCGCGGGCGGGATGCGCGCCGACCTGGCCGAAGCCGCCATCGAGGCGCTGCTGCCGCGGATCGAAACGGATTTCGCCGAACGCTACGGCACCGTGCCCGGCGGGGCGCTGGCCGTGGTGGCCATGGGCAAGCTCGGCGGGCGGGAGATGCTGCCGGGCTCCGACCTGGACCTCGTGCTGATCTACGACCACGACCCGAACGCCACCGGCAGCGCCGGCGGGCGCCGCTCCCTGGCGCCGTCCGAGTACTTCATCCGTTTGGCGCCGCAGGTGGTGGCCGCGCTCGCCTCGCCGGGGGCGGAAGGCCGCTTGTGGGAGGTGGACATGCGGCTCCGGCCTTCCGGCAACAAAGGGCCGGTGGCCGTCGGCATCGCCGCCTTCGAGCGCTACCACCGCGAGGAGGCCTGGACCTGGGAGCGCATGGCGCTGACCCGCGCGCGCGCCGTCGCCGGGCCGCCGGCGCTCCGCCGCCGAATCGCCGAAACCTTGGCGGCGGCGGTGATGCGGCCGGCCGGGACGGCGCTGGCGGACGCCGCTTCCATGCGCGCGCGGATGCTGCGCGACCTGCCGCCCGAGGGGCCTTGGGACGTGAAGGCGATGCCTGGCGGCTTGGTCGAGGTGGAGTTCATCGCCCAGGCGCTGCAACTGCGCCACGGCGCGGACACGCCGGGCGTGCTGTCCCCCACGACGCGGGAGGCTCTGGCGCGGCTCGGCGCGGCCGGGCTGCTGCCGGAGGAGGAAACGGCGGCGCTGGTCTCGGCGGACCGGCTGTGGCGCGAGGTCATCGGGGTGCTTCGGCTCACCGTGGGCCGCACCCGCGACGCGGTTCTGCCCGCGCCGGCCGCGGCGGCGCTGCTGCGGATCGCCGCGCCGCTGCTCGATCCGCCTCCGGTTGACCTCGAGGGGCTGCGCGAGCAGATGCTCGGCACGGCGCGGACGGTGCGCGCGATCTTCGAGCGGCGCGTGGGCGGCCTGCCGCCGTCCGGCGCGGAGGAGGAAGGCGGGCGATGAGCGAGAGCGGACTTCAGGAAGGCGACCCGGCGCCGGACTTCGCCATGCCGGCCAGCGGCGGGCGGGAGGTGAGCCTCGGGGCGCTCAAGGGCAGCCCGTTCCTGCTCTACTTCTACCCGAAGGCCGACACGCCCGGCTGCACCAAGCAGGCCTGCGGCATCCAAGAAGCGCTGCCGCAACTCGGCCGCTTGAAACTCACGGTGGTCGGCGTTTCACCCGACGCCTTGCCGCCGATCGAGAAGTTCGCCGCGAAATTCGGCCTCGAGTTCCCGCTCGCCTCCGACGCGGACCACCAAGTCGCCGAGCGGTACGGCGTGTGGGTGGAGAAATCCATGTACGGCAAGAGGTACATGGGCATGGAGCGGAGCAGTTTCCTGGTGGACGCGGAGGGCAAGGTCGCCCGCGTGTGGCGCAAGGTGAAGCCGGAGGCGCACGCGGCGGAGGTGCTGAAGGCGGCGGGGTCGCTCTCCTCCGGGGCCTGACCGCGGGTGGCGGCCCGGCGCGGCGCGCGGTGGCTGTGGCACCTCCCGCTCCTCGCGGCGGTGTTCTTCTTGCGGCCGGCGACTGCGGCGGGGCTGTTCTTCCCCGACGTGGACCAACTGTTCCTGTCCGTGCTCGGGCACCGGTCGATGGTGACGCACAGCGTGCTGGTGCCGGTGCTCGCCCTGGCGCTGGCGCCGGCCGTGCTGGCGCGGCTGCCGGCGCGCTTCGGGCCCGACGCGCGGGCGGCGGCCGAGCGCAGCGCCGCGTGGTTCGGGGGCTGGTTCCTGCTCGGCCTGGCGATCCACTTGATGGCCGACGTGGTGCCGCTCGGGTGCCGCGGCTACGCGCTCGCCAAACTGCCGGGCTTTCCGCTCGTGTCGCGGCCCTCCAGCCTGCCTTGCGGGGCGTCGCTGCTGTGGTACGGCGCGAACGCGCTGCTGGCGCTCGTCTTGTGCGAATGGCTGCTGCGGCGGGAAGGCGAGGCCGTGACCGCGGCGCGCTACATCGCTTCGGGCGTGGTGCTGGCGGTCTACGTGCTGGTGAACGAGCGGCGGCCGATGCTGCTGCCCGTGCTGGCGCTGGCGTGGGCGGGGGCGGCGCTGTTCGCGCGTTCCGCGGTGCTGGCGCTGGAACGACGGGGCGACGGCGCCGGCCGGCCGCCGCGCGGGTGACGGCGCAGCGGCGTCAGGAAGCCTTGCCGCCCGGCGGCGGCGGGAGCGGGTCGTAGTCCTCCGTTGCGATGTCCGTGCCGAACTGCCCCTTGTCCGGCGGCAGCACCCCGCGTTGCGCGTCGCCGCCACCGCCGGCTGGCGCGAAGCCGGGGTCGTCCGCGAGCAAGGGCAACCCCTCGTCCTTGCCCATCGGCAAAGCGCGCTCCGCCGTGCAGGAACACACCACGCTGCCGTCGGGCAGCGGGTTGGGCATGGTGGTTTCCTCGCAGAACGGGCACTGGATCGGGTCGGTGCGGACCACGTCGGAACGGGGGATGATGGGCTCGCTCATGCGGACTCCAAAGCGCCGGGGCGTTGCGGGTTCAACGGGCTGCGGCGTCCGCCTCGTCCGGCGCCAGGAGCCGCAGGGACAGCGCGTGCATCCCGGCGCCGAACTCGGCTTCCAACGCGGCGTGCGCGGCGCGGGAGCGGGACACGCGGTTGAGGCCGGTGAAAGCCGGGCTGACCACCCGCACGGAGTAGTGGGTTTCGCCTTCCGGGCGCGCGCCGGCGTGGCCCGCGTGGCGGTGGCTGTCGTCCACCACCTCCACGGCGGCGGCGGGGAAGGCGGCGAGCAGGGCGCGGCGGATTCGCTCGGCCCGGTCGGGCGGGGGCAGGTCCATGGCGGGGTCATAGCATCACGCAGCGCCAGCGCCGAACGCTCCGGACCGACGGCGACGGTCGCCTTGCGCCGTCCCCGACCCGCTCCCATAAATCAACCATGCCCCGCCGTGGCGCGAATGCCCGACCGCCGCAGGCGGACCCCAACGTCCCGCCGCGTCCTTGCGACATGGGGGGTTGCGAATCCGTGGGAGAGTTTCGGGCGCCGCGGTCGCGCTCCAAGCTGAACGATTACCTGTGGTTCTGCCTCCCGCACGTCCGGGAGTACAATTCTTCCTGGGACTACTACAAAGGCATGTCGCCGCAGGAGATCGAAGCGAATCTGCGGAGCGACAGCGGGTGGCAACGTCCGACCTGGCCGCTCGGACGCCTCGGCGCGGCGCGGAAGCTGTCGCCGGAGATCCTGCGGGATCCGCTCGGCGTGCTGCGCGACGGGCAACCGGCCGGGCGCCGGCGGGAAGCGCCGGCGCAGAAGCCGGTGGCGCCGCCCGAACTGCGCGCGGCGCTGGACGTTCTGGGCCTCGAGTGGCCGGTGGAACACCGCGCGATGCGCAGCCGCTACAAGGAACTGGCCAAGCGTTTCCACCCGGACCTGAACAACGGCGACCGCGGCGCCGAGGAGAAGCTGAAGGATGTCAACCGCGCCTACAGCCTGCTCCGCCAGCGGCTCGGCGCGCCGCGGCCCGCAGCGGCCTCGGCCGCGACGGGGGCTGCGGCTGCGCCTTGAGGGGCCACATGAAGGGACTGGCCGGGCGGCAGTTGTCCCGCCCCGGGTAGCTTCCCCAGCCCCCCTGCCCTAGACTCCTCTCTGGACATACGAGCGGATGCCGATGAACAAGGTCGCAACCCTCGCTGAGGTCCGTCCCACCTCGGCGATCGACACCCCGGACACCACCGTGGATGCGCGCCAGGCTTTCGGCCTCGACGTGGACATGCAGGTGCCGGCCTACTCGACGCGCACGGAACACGTGCCGGAGCTGGACACCGCGTACCGCTTCGACCGCGAGACCACGCTGGCCATCCTCGCGGGGTTCGCGTTCAACCGGCGCGTCATGATCCAGGGCTACCACGGCACGGGCAAGTCCACCCACATCGAGCAGGTGGCGGCGCGGATCAACTGGCCCTGCATCCGCGTCAACCTGGACAGCCACATCAGCCGCATCGACCTGATCGGCAAGGACGCGATCGTCCTCAAGGACGGCAAGCAGGTGACGGAGTTCCGTGAGGGCATCCTGCCTTGGGCGCTCCAGCACCCTTGCGCGCTCGTGTTCGACGAGTACGACGCCGGCCGCCCCGACGTGATGTTCGTGATCCAGCGCGTGCTGGAGGTGGAAGGGCGGCTGACGCTGCTCGACCAGAACCGCGTGATCCGGCCGCACTCCATGTTCCGGCTGTTCTCCACCGCCAACACGGTCGGCCTCGGCGACACGACGGGCCTCTACCACGGCACGCAGCAGATCAACCAAGGCCAGATGGACCGTTGGAACGTGGTGGCCACGCTCAACTACCTGCCGCACGCGCAGGAAACGGAGATCGTGCTGGCCAAGCTGCGCGCCGAGGGCGACCCGAAGATGAAGAAGCAGGTGGAGGCGATGGTGGCGTTGGCCGACCTGACGCGCGCCGGCTTCATCGCGGGCGACATCTCCACCGTCATGTCGCCGCGCACGGTCATCACCTGGGCGGAGAACGCGCGCATCTTCGGCGACGTGGGCTTCGCCTTCCGCCTCACCTTCCTCAACAAGTGCGACGAGGCGGAGCGGTCCACGGTGGCGGAATACTACCAGCGCTGCTTCAACGAGGACCTGCCCGCGGGCGCGCTGCTGCGGAAGGCGGGGTGACGTGGCGGGCGAGCCGACCGCGCACGAGGTCATGCGCCGCTGGTTCGCCAAGCCCGACCCTTCGCTCCTCCACCCGGCGATCGAGTGGCACGTGCCGGGCTACCCCGTGCCGCGCAGCGTTTATCTAGGGCCAGACGCGGTTTTCGGGGAGTTCTTCCCGGCGTTGCGGCGTCCTTTCGGGACCTGGGGCGCGAAGGTGCGCGACATGTTCCCGGCCGCCGATGGCGAGCGCGTCACCGTCGTCGGCGACTATGAGGGCACGACCCTAGGCGGTAGCCCGGTCTCGATCCCCTTCATCCATGTCTGGACCGTGCGGGACGGCAAGGTGGTCCATGTTGTCTCAGGCGCCGACACCGCGGCCCTCGCGGCGGCGAGCCATTCAGGGTAGTTGTCGAAGATGAGCGGCAAGCAGGACCTCACCCGCCAGGAGGAATTCAAGCGTGCCACCGCCGGCGCGTTGCGCGCGGTGGCGCACGCCAACGCCGAGGTCCAGGTGGCCTTCCAGCCCGGCCCCGGCGGCGTATCCGGCAAGCGCGTGCGCCTGCCCTTGCCGACGCGGACCCTGCCGCCGGCGGAGATGGCGAAGCTACGCGGCGCGGCCGACGCGGCGGCGCTGCGGCTCCGCCACCATTCGGAAGCGGTCCACGCTGCCCGCCTGCCCGCCCGCCGCGAGGCCAAGGAAGTGTTCGACGCGCTGGAGGACGTGCGCGTGGAGGCGGTGGGCAGCCGCCACATGCCCGGTGTCGCCGCCAACCTCCGCGCCCGCCTGTCCGACTCCTGCGAGTCGGAGGGCTACGACCGCATGACCCGCAAGGACCAGTTGCCGCTGCCCGCGGCGCTGTCCTTGTTGGCGCGCGAGCGCATCACCGGCCATCCGGCGCCGGACGCCGCGCACCGGGTGCTCGACCTGTGGCGCGACACCCTGGACGACAAGGCCGACGCCGCGCTGGCCGAGATGGCCGGCAGCACCGAGAACCAGGAAGGCTTTGCCCGCGCAGCCCGCCGCCTGCTCGCCGCCCTCGACTTGGCCGAAGCGGAGGTGGAGGCTGAGGCGGAGGACCAGGAGGACGGCGAGGAGCAGGGCGAGAACACGCCGCAGCAGGACCAGTCGGGCGAGGGCGAGGCCCAGGCGCAAGACCAGGAAAGCATGCTCGGCGCCCAGCCGGAGGCCATGCAGGGCGAGGCCGCCGAAGAGGAGGTCGAGGAGACCGAGGAGGAAGGCGCCGCCGCGGAAGGCGACGACCGGCCGGGCGGCCCGCAGCAGCGCCGCGAGGTGCCGCAGACCGACGACGCGAGCCGCTACCACGCCTTCGCCACGCAGTTCGACGAGGTGGTGGACGCGGAGGCGCTCTGCGACCCGGAGGAGCTGGCGCGGCTGCGCCAGCAACTCGACCAGCAGCTCTCCCACCTCCAAGGGGTGGTCTCCAAGCTCGCCAACCGGCTGCAACGCAGGCTCATGGCGCAGCAGCAGCGGGCTTGGGAATTCGACTTGGAGGAAGGGCTGCTCGACGTGGCCCGCTTGGCGCGTGTCGTCGCCAACCCGATGCATTCGCTGTCCTACAAGCGCGAGCGCGAGGCCGATTTCCGCGACACCGTCGTTTCCCTGCTGATCGACAACTCCGGCTCCATGCGCGGCCGGCCGATCACCGTCGCCGCCATGTGCTCCGACATCCTGGCCCGCACCTTGGAGCGCTGCGCGGTCAAGACGGAGATCCTGGGCTTCACCACCCGCGCCTGGAAGGGCGGACTGTCGCGCGAGCGTTGGGTTCAGGACGGCAAGCCGCGCAACCCCGGCCGGCTGAACGACCTGCGCCACGTGGTCTACAAGTCGGCCGACACGCCTTGGCGGCG
>CADCTL010000197.1 GCA_902805625.1 uncultured Acetobacteraceae bacterium | reverse complement strand
CCTCGCCGGGCGGGTCGAAGCCCACGTCGCCACCGGACGAGCGGAAGTAGTACTCGAAGTAGTAGAGCAGCTTCGCGTCCGGCCAGACGTCGCGCAGGAACAGCCCCTCGCCCCAGCCGGGGTGGCAACAAACCAGGTCGGGCGAGAAGCCGCGCGCCTTCAGGGCGAGCGCCCCGCGGGCGACCTGCTGGCCGCGGAACACCGCATTCTCGAAGCGGCGGACGTAGCGGTGCGTGTCCTTGCCGCCGGCGGAGGGCGGTGCCTTGTAGCGGAGGTGCCGCACGCCGGGCAGCGCCTCCCCCGCGTTCTCGCCGAGCGCGACCACCGTGTCTCCGCGCTTGGCCAGGGCCGGGGCGACATGACGGTACTGCGCCGGGAAATTCTGGTGTACGAACAACACCCGCATGCGCCGGATCCCTCGATGCCGCGCTTCTGGAAAAGCGGTTTCGCTAAGCCATACCGCAGTGCGGTAATGCCGCATCATGCTTTTTCAAGCAAACATCTTCGACGCTCTGCGCCTGAAAGTTGCATCCCGCGGTGCTTTATTGCGAGGGAGGCAGCATCGCGGACACACGATTCCGCGTGTTCGGCAACGTACCAACGCTTCGAGACTTGTTACCAGAACGATGGCATTTGCAAATCCGCGCACCGATTGGTCGCTGCTCTCCACGCTGCTCCGGCTCGCCCAGCGCGACGGTTGGCACATCTCGTTCGGGAAGGAACTGGTGCTGGTTGCCCACCGGCGCGCGGCGCGCGGCGTCGTGGTGCTGCCGGCGGCGCTGCTGGGGCACGCGCGCGGGGCAGGTTGGCGCGTCGCACGGCGGCCCGGTGGCTTCGAGCTGCGACATCCCGCGGTGCGCCACCGGATCGAGCTGAGGCTGGCGGCCGCTTGATCCCGGCTACCGCGCCGCCGCGCTCGCCTCCGACCGCGTAGCGCCGACGCGGGCGGCCAGCGCCGCCGCCATGAACTCGTCGAGGTCGCCGTCCAGCACCGCCTGCGGGTTGCCCTTCTCCACGCCGGTGCGGAGGTCCTTCACGAGCTGGTAGGGCTGCAACACGTAGGAGCGGATCTGGTGGCCCCAGCCAATGTCGGTCTTGCCGGCCTCGGTGGCGGCGTTGATCGCTTCGCGCTTGGTCAGCTCCAACTCGTAGAGACGGGCGCGCAGCATGTCCATGGCGATGGCGCGGTTGCGGTGCTGGCTGCGGTCCTGGGTGGAGGCCGCCACGATCCCGGTCGGGATGTGGGTGAAGCGCACGCCCGACTCCGTCTTGTTGACGTGCTGGCCGCCGGCGCCGCTGGCGCGGAAGGTGTCGGTCTTGAGGTCGGCGGGATTGATCTCGATCTCGATCTTGTCGTCCACGACGGGGTAGACATAGACGGAGGCGAAGGACGTCTGGCGCTTGTCGTTGCCGCCGAAGGGGCTGATGCGGACCAAGCGGTGGACGCCGGTTTCGGTCTTGAGCCAGCCGTAGGCGTTGGGGCCGCTCACCTGGATGGTGGCGGACTTCAGACCGGCCTCCTCGCCCGGGTTCTCCTCCGTCAGCGTCACCTTGCAGCCGTGCGCCTCGGCCCAGCGCTGGTACATGCGGAGCAGCATCTCGGCCCAGTCCTGGGCGTCGGTGCCGCCGGCGCCGGCGTTGACTTCCACGAAGCAATCGTTGGCGTCGGCCTCGCCGGAGAGGAGGCTCTCGGTCTCGCGGCGAGCGGCCTCTGCGGCGAAGGTTTGCAAGTCGGCCACGGCGGCGTCGGCGGTGGCGGCGTCGCCCTCCGCCTCGGCCAGTTCCACCAGTTCCATCGCGTCGGCGATGGATTGCTCCAGCCGGCGCACGCCTTCCACTTGGTCGGCCAGCCGGTTGCGCTCGCGCATCATCTTTTGCGCGGCGTCGGCGTCGTTCCAGAGGTTGGGGTCCTCGGCGCGGGCGTTCAGCTCATCGAGTTTCCGGACGGCGGCATCCCAGTCAAAGATGCCTCCTCAGCAGAGCCACCGATTCGGTGATCCGCTGGTGCAGGGCTTCGGCATCGGCGCGCATGGACCGGCGGATAGGCCATGGCGCGGGGCGTGGCAAGGCTGAACCGCCTCTCCCTCAGGCGCGTTGTAACGATCCGAATGGCGGGAAGCAGCCCCTGATGCCCGCGCAACGCGCCTACGTCCGCTACAGCGATGCTGTCGAACAGCGGTTGCCCGACGAGGAAGAGACCGTCGAGCGCATCATCGCCTCGATGATGCGGGAAAGCGAGACCACGACGGCGCGCTACGGCCGCGCCGTGCGCGCCTCGCACGCCAAGAGCACCGGCCTGCTGAAGGGCGAACTGCGCGTGCTGGGAGGCCTGCCCGACTTCCTGCGCCAAGGCCTGTTCGCGGGAGCGCGGAGCTACCCGGTGGTGGTGCGCCTCGCGCAAGGGCCGGGGGAGTTGCTGTCGGACAGCGTTTCCACCCACCGGGGCATGGCGATCAAGGTGCTAGGCGCCGAGGGGCCGAAGCTCCCCGGACACGAAGGCGCCGACACCCAGGATTTCGTTCTGGCCACCGGCCCCGTGTTCCCCCAGGCGGATGCCGCGTCTTTCCTGCTCGCCATGCGGGCGCTGGAAGCGGGCACGCCGATGCCGGAAGCGGTGAAGCAGGCGGTGTCCACCACCGCCCGGGCCGCCCAAGCCGCGATCAAGGCGGTCGGCGGCCCCGACGTGGCGAACCTCGAATTCTTCGGCCACACGCCGAGGCACCCGCTGGCCGACCGCTACTACAGCCAAGCGGCGCTCCGGTACGGCGACCACATCGCCAAGGTCGGTGTCTTCCCCGCCTCGCGGGAACTGAACGCGCTCGGCGACGGGGCGCTGGACCTCCGCGGCAACCCGGACGGCTTCCGCGAGGCCGTGGTCGAGTTCTTCCGCCACTCCTCGGCCGAGTTCGACTTCCGCGTCCAGCTCTGCACCGACCTGGAGAAGATGCCGGTCGAGGACGCTTCCGTGCGGTGGCCCGAGAAGGAGAGTTCCTACCTCTCGGTGGCCCGTTTGGCGTTGCCGAAGCAGGAAGCCTACAGCCCCGCCCGACAACCCTACTTCGACGACGTGCTAGCCTTCCGCCCGGCGCACGCCTTGGAGGCGCACCGCCCGCTCGGCTCCATCATGCGCGCGCGCTTGAAGACCTACGCGGCGCTGTCCGCCTTCCGCCACGGGCGCAACGGGACGCCGGAGCGCGAGCCGCGCTCCATCGACGAGGTGCCGGACTGACCTCCTTCGACGGCCTTCAGTAAAGCCCCGGCAACGGCCGCTCCGTGCCGAGCTGCGCGGAGGGCAGCCCCTCCGTCGGCGGCTGCGCCGCGTTTTCCGTGCCCGGCCGGAAGGCTTCCAGGATGGGGGCGCCGCCGTCCACCTGCGTCCGTACCAGCGCGACGCCGGGCGGCGCGCGGAAGGGCACGGGCGGGCTGCCGCGCAGCGCCGCTTCCAGCACGTCGCGGAAGATGGGCGCGGCGTTCTGGCCGCCGGTTTCGCCGTGGCCCAGCGTGCGCGGGTCGTCGAAGCCGAGCCACACCGCCACCACGATGTCGGGCGTGAAGCCCACGAACCAGTTGTCGAAGTAGTCGTTGGTGGTGCCCGTTTTGCCGGCAACGGGGCGGTTGAGCCCCTGCCCCGCGCGCGTGCCGGTGCCGCGCTGCACCACGCCGGTGAGGATGTTCACCATCTGGTAGGCGGCGATCGGGTCGGTGATCTGCTTCCGCTCTTCCGTCAGCTCCGGCGGGCCGGCGTTCAAATCCGCCGCGCCGCAACCGGCGCAGTCGCGCGGGTCGCTCCGCCACACCAAGCGGCCGCGCTGGTCCTGCACGCTGTCGATCAGGGTGGGCGTCACCTCGCGCCCGCCGTTGACGAAGCCCGCGTAGCCCGCGGCCATGCGGAGCACCGTGGTCTCGCCGGAGCCGAGCGCCATGGAGAGGTACTTCGGCATGTTCGGGATGACGCCGAAGCGCGCCGCCGCGTCCGCCACCTTGTCCATCCCGACCTCCTGCGCGATCCGGACGGTGACGAGGTTGAGCGACTTCTCCAGCGCGGTGCGGATGGTGACGTAGCCGTTGCCGCCGCCGCTGTAGTTGGTCGGCCGCCACACGCCCTGGGCCGTGGCGATCTCGATCGGCCCGTCGAGGAAGCGCTGGTTGGGCGGGATGCCCATCTCCAGCGCCGGCAGGTACACGAAGGGCTTGAAGGAAGAGCCGGGCTGGCGCAACGCTTGGGTGGTGCGGTTGAACTGGCTCTTGTCGAAGGACCAGCCGCCGGCCATGGCCTGCACGCGCCCGGTGGTGGGGTCGAGCGCCACAATCGCGCCCTCCACCACCGGGATTTGGCGCAACGCCAGGCGTTCCGGCCGCGCCGGGCGGTTCGGGCCGGCAGCGGCGGTCGCGGGCTGCACCTCCACCATCACCACGTCACCGGGCGCCAGCACGTCCGCCATGCGTCCCGGCGCCCCGCCGAGCCGCCCTTCGCCGAGCGCGCGGCGGGCCCAGGTCACGTCCTCCAGGAAGAGCATGCCGCTGCGGGGCTGCGGCGCGGCGCGCGGGTCCGGGCGCTCCACCCAGCCGAGCCGGGCTTCGCGCGGGCGGACCTCCAGCGCCACGGCGAGGCGCCACTCCGGCGGGGCGCCGCCGGGGCGCTGCACCCCGCCCAGTTCCGGCATCCATTCGGTGGTGCCGGCCGCGATCTTCGCCACCGGGCCGCGCCACCCGCCGCGCCGGCGGTCGTAGGCGAGGAGGCCGTTCCGCAGGGCCGTTTCCGTCGCGGCCTGCAAGGCGGGGTCGAGGCTGGTGCGGACCACGAAGCCGCCCATCACCGTCTGTTCCGGCCCGAAGCGGGCGATCAGCTCCCGCCGCACCTCCTCCGTGAAGTGCTGGCCCACCGCGATGGTGTCCGTCCGCCGCGCCGGCCGCGCGGACACCGGCTCCGCCTTGGCCGCGACGGCCTCCGCCGCGGAAACGACGCCGTCCTCGGCCATGCGGTCCACCACCCAATCGCGGCGGGCGCGGGCGGCCTCGGGGAAGCGCGCGGGGTTGTAGTTGTTCGGCGCCTTCGGCAGGGCGGCGAGGAAGGCCGTTTCGCCCACCGTCAGCTCGTCCAGGCCCTTGTTGAAATAGGTCTGCGCCGCGGCGGCGACGCCGTAGGCCTGGGAGCCGAGGTAGATCTCGTTGAGGTAGATCTCCAGGATCCGGTCCTTGGACAGCGCCTGCTCGATCCGGACCGCCAGGATCGCCTCGCGCGCCTTGCGCGACAGGGTGCGGTCCGCGCCCACCAGCATGTTCTTCGCCACCTGCTGGGTGATGGTGGACGCGCCGCCCATGCGCCGGCCCGATCCGTACTGCTCCAGGTTGGTGGCGACGGCGCGCAGGATGCCGAGGGGGTCCACGCCGCGGTGCTCGCGGAAGCGCTGGTCCTCGGCGCTGACGAAGGCCTGGGCCACGCGGGGCGGGATGGCTTCGATCGGCACGAACACGCGGCGCTCGGCGGCCAGCTCCGCCATCAACCGGCTGTCGGCGGCGTAGATGCGCGACATCTGCGGCGGCTGGTAGTCGGCGAGCCAGCGGTAGTCCGGCAGGTCGGCGGCCACCTGCCGGTACACGACGTAGCCGGCCAGCGCGCCGCCCACGCCCGCCATCAGCGCGACGAGGAAAACGAAATGGACGAGCCGGGCGAAGACGCCCCCCGCGCGCACGCGGCGCCCCCGCCGAGGCCGGTGGCGCTCTGGCGGCGGCGGCTCGGCGGGCGGCGGGGACCGGTGGCGGCCGGAAAGGGGTTGGTCGGCGCGGAGCTCGGGAGGGGGAACCATCAAGGGTTCCAATTACATCGCGGAGGGCCGCGTGGCGACGCCGAAGTCGGTTACGAAAACTCAAGGTCAGCCCCACGGGGTTCCGCCCCCGCCGCGGCCAGGCCCCGCCGCGGCCAGGGAAGAGCGGGCGCGCGCCAGGAGGAAGCCCTCCACCGCCCCGGCCAGCGCCGCCGCCAAGCGGGCGCGGTGCGCCGGGCGGTTCAGCGCCGCCTCGTCCGCCGGGTGCGACAGGAAGCCCATTTCCACCAACGCCGCCGGCACGTCCGGCGCCTTCAACACCACGAACCCGGCGCGGCGGTGCGTGTTGGGCAGCAGCGGCACCTCGCCGCGCAGGGACGACACGGCGAGGCGGGCCAAGCGGTCCGACCCCGCGCGCGTTTCCTGCCGCATCAGGCTGAGCAGGATGCGCTCCACGTCGGGCGACACGGAGGGCAGGCGCAACCCGCCGGCCCGGTCGGCCTCGTTCTCCCGCCGGGCCAGCGCCGCGGACAGGGCGTCGGAGGCGGTTTCGGACAAGGTGTAGACGCTGGCGCCCCGCGCGCCGGGGGCCGAATCGGCGTGGAGCGATAGGAAAAGCGCCGCTTCCCGCCGCCGCGCCAAGCCGATCCGGTCCGCGAGGGGCACGAACACGTCGCGCCCGCGGGTCAGCAGCACGCGGCAGCGCCCGCCGGCCTCCAATCGCCGTTTCACTTCGAGCGCCGCGGAAAGGGTGATCCGCTTTTCCTGCGTGCCGCCCGCGCCGACCGCGCCGGGGTCTCGCCCGCCGTGGCCGGGGTCGAGGACCACCAGCGGCAGCGTCCGGGGCGGCGGCGGCGCGGCGGCCAGCGCGCGGCCGTCGGCGAGCCGGGCGAAGCCGGCGGCGGGGCCGGGGAACAGTTCGATCACCAGGTTGCCGCCGCGCGCGCCGATGACCGGCGCCGCCACAGGCGCGGCCAACAGCAGCACGAGGGCGTTTCCTGCGCGCCGGGCTTCGGACACCAGGCCGGCACCGGCGGAGCGCGCCGGGCCGCGCCAAGCCATGCCGGGCAGATCGAGAACCAGGCGCGGCGGGTTGGTCGCGGCGGAAAGACGCCAAGCGGTGCCCGCGTCGAGCGGCACCTCGATCCGGGTGCGTCCGTTCGAAGCGGAGATGGCCGCCGCGGCGACCGCCGACGCCGGCCAGACCCCGGCCGCGGCCAGCGCAGCCCCCAAGCCGATGACTCGGCGGCGCCCCGCGTCCTCCCCCCGCATGACCAAGCCTCGCTCCCCGGATGCCGAGTTTTACCACCATGGCGCGGAAAAATGGCGCGGCAGGGGCCATCCGCCACGCGCGCGCCGGGGTCGGAACCCGCGTCGCGGCCCCTTGCGCGGGCGGCTTGTGGAACCTGCCCCCCTCGCCTAAGCTGCCTCGCCCCGGCGGTGCCCGCTGCCGGCGGAGGTTCAGGGCAGGGCGGCGACGGCGAGGCTCGGAGAAGCCGGTCGTGGCCTCCCGGAAAACCCGGCATGGACCCGACCCGGCTTTCGGCCGGCCCCGGTTTCCGCGCTTCGCCGGGTTCGCGCGCTCAGGGTTCGGAGCCCGGGTCGCCCTCCTCCGTCCAAGTGGGACAGGTCGCGCCACGCGGCGGAGGCGGCGGACACTCGCTCGCCCTCAACGCTCACCCGGCCGACGCCGCCATGCCCGCTTTCACGGGCGATGCGCCGAGTCGTCCATGGCAGCATGGGCGACGCGCCGAACCGGCCGCCGCGAGCGACGCGAGGCGCAGGGGCACGAACCCTGGGGCGCGGCCCCGGGGTGGCCATGCGCCGCCTTCCAACGTCGGCGCGCAGGCCGCCCCGTGCGCGCGCCCCGCCGGAACGAGGAGGAGGCCGCCGTATGTCCATCGACCGCGCCGCTCCCTCTTTGTCGTCCGGGCCACGCCACCCCGATCCGCCGCCCGCCGCAGGACATGCCCGGAGCGGCGCGGAGCACAAGCTTCGATGACAAAACGCATGCTGATCGACGCCTCCCACGCGGAAGAAACCCGCGTGGTGGTGCTGGACGGCACCCGGCTGGAGGAGTTCGACCTCGAAGCCGCCAATCGGCTCCCGCTGAAGGGCAACATCTACCTCGCCAAGGTGGTGCGGGTGGAGCCCTCCTTGCAGGCCGCTTTCGTGGAGTATGGCGGCAACCGCCACGGGTTCCTCCCGCTGGCGGAAATCCACCCGGACTACTACCAGATCCCCGTCGCCGACCGGCAGCGCCTGCTGGAGATGCAGGCCGCCGAAGCGCGCGAAGAAGAAGCCGCTGAAGAGGAGGAAG
This sequence comes from uncultured Acetobacteraceae bacterium, assembly GCA_902805625.1. Lineage (GTDB taxonomy): Bacteria > Pseudomonadota > Alphaproteobacteria > Acetobacterales > Acetobacteraceae > Craurococcus. The sequence continues at coordinate 1,960 of CADCTL010000197.1, read as the reverse complement.
CTTCCGAACGGGAAGCGGCGGCCGAAGCGGAGGCCGCTTCCGACGCCGGACGCGGAAGCGGGGCCAGGCCTTCCGCGCACGCCGCCGAGCCTTCCCGCGAAGAGCCAGAACCGGTGCTGGTTTCGGCGCCGCAGGTGGAGAGCGCTGCGGAGGTCGCGCAGGCGTCCGCGTCCGAGCCGCCGCCCCTCGAGCCCGCGCCGGAGGAGGCGCCGGCGACCTCCGTGCCGCAAACGCCCGTGTTGCCGGAAAACGAACCGCCCCCCGCGCCGGACGCGCCGCCGACCGGGGATCCGACGCCGGCCGCGGAGCAGGCGTCAGCCGCGGACCAAGTGCCGGCCGCGGAGCAGGCGACGATCGCGGACCAGTCCGGGCCGTTCCTCCTGCCGGGCGAAGGCGAGCAGCCTTCCTTGGGGCACGCCGCCGCGCCGAACGGCCGCGCCGACGACGAAGGTTTCGACGGGGAAGACGCGCCGCCGCCCGAGACCCTGGGCGGCGAAGCGCCGGAAGAGGTGGCGCAGGAGCGCCGCGCCACCACGCGCTTCATGCGCCACTACAAGATCCAAGAGGTGATCAAGCGCCGGCAGATCATGCTGGTGCAGGTCGTCAAGGAGGAGCGCGGCACGAAGGGCGCGGCGCTCACCACCTTCATCTCTCTGGCCGGGCGCTTCTCCGTGCTGATGCCGAACTCGCCGCGCGGCGGCGGCGTGTCGCGCAAGATCACCTCCGCCACCGACCGGCGCCGTTTGCGCGAGGTGATCGACGAGCTGGGCCTGCCGGACGGCATGAGCCTGATCGTCCGCACCGCCGGCGCGCAGCGGCCGAAGCCCGAGATACGGCGTGACTGCGAGTACCTGCTCCGCCTGTGGGACAGCATCCGCGAGCGCACCCTCGCCTCGACGGCGCCGGCGCTGATCTACGAGGAAGCGGACCTCATCAAGCGCTCCATCCGCGACAACTACGCCCGCGACGTGGAGGAGATCCTCGTGGACGGCGAGGAGGGCTACCAGCAGGCGCGCGAGTTCATGCGCATGCTGATGCCCCAGCACGCGCAAAAGATCCAGTACCACCGCGAAGGCGGGTTGTTCGCGCGCCACGGCGTCGAGGCGCAGCTCGACGCCATGCACTCGCCGACCGTGCAGCTCCGCTCCGGCGGCTACCTCGTCATCAACCAAACCGAGGCGCTGGTCGCAATCGACGTGAACTCCGGCCGCTCCACGCGCGAGCGGCACATCGAGGACACGGCGTTCCGCACCAACATGGAAGCGGCGGACGAGATCGCGCGGCAGCTCCGCCTGCGCGACCTCGCCGGCCTCATCGTGATCGACTTCATCGACATGGAGTCGAGCCGGCACGACGCCACGGTGGAGCGCCGGCTGAAGGAAGCGCTGCGCCACGACCGCGCCCGCATCCAGGTGGGCCGCATCTCCCACTTCGGCCTGCTGGAGATGAGCCGGCAGCGGCTCCGCCCTTCGCTCACCGAAACCGCTTTCGTCGCCTGCCCGCACTGCCAAGGCCGCGGCCAGGTCCGCAGCGTCGAAAGCAGCGCGCTGTCCGTGATGCGCGCCATCGAGGAGGAGGGCGCCAAGCGCCGCGCCGCCGAGATCGCCGTCCACGTGGCGAGCCCGGTGGCGCTGTACCTGCTCAACCGCAAGCGCGACCGCTTGGCGCACATCGAGCGGCGCTTCGGCATGGCGGTGGTGTTCGAGCCGGACGACACGCTGGCGCCGCCGGCGCTGCGGATCGACCGGCTCCGGGTGGCCGAGCCCGGCCAGGGGCGCCCGGCGGCCGAGGCGATGCCCTCGGCGCTGCGCATGGACTACGCGCCCGAGCCGGAGGAGGAAGAGGAGGAAGCGCCGCCGGCCATCGCCGCCGCCGGCGACGGCGTCGCGGACGCGCTCGAGGGCCGCGCCAACGGACGGGCGGCGGACGAGGCCGGCGCGGACGATCGGACCGAGGAAGG
>CADCTL010000196.1 GCA_902805625.1 uncultured Acetobacteraceae bacterium | reverse complement strand
AGGCTCAGGACGGCTGCTCGTGTCCGGCACGTCTGTGCATAAATCGTGCAGACCGTGTGGAAACGCGCTCGTGCTGTAACGCTGGTGAAGTCGACCGGTGGAAGCGCACAGCGGAGCGCTGGTGAACCGCAGAGGCGGTTGGACGGAAAACACCGGTTCGACGTCGCGGCTTCGGGCGATCTTGCTGGTCAGCCCGACAAAACCGGCACGCCTGCGCCTTTCAGGCCGCCACCGCGGCCATCAATTTGGAGAACCCAACGATGTTGAGGACCCGCCGGAGATTATAGACGAGTGCGGTCAGGCTGAATTCGGCGCGGACCTTCTCCAAGCCACGCGTCAGAAACGCACCCTGGTTCATCCACTGCTTGATCGTGCCGAACGGGTGTTCGACCGTCTCACGGCGGCGGTCAAGGATATCGGGGCGCTCCGCCAATCGGGCCTGCATCCGGTCCAATACCGCTTCGTTCTCAAGACGAGACACCGTGCGAAACCGGCCGTTCGTGCATAGCGAGCGGATTACGCAATCGTCGCACGCCGGTTTGTTGGTGTAGTTGGTTTTGCTGAGCCCGCGCAGAAAAGACGACGAATAAGGATGAAGACGCTGGCCCGCCGGGCAGACGAAGCTATCGCTGGCCGCGTCGTAGCTGAACTCATCTTTGCGGAACAGACCCGCCTTCACCGAGGGGCCTCGCTGGGGCCGCGGCACATACGGCTCGATCCCGGCTTTCTCGCAGGCCTCGATGTCCTCGATCTTGAAGTAACCCTTGTCGGCCACGACCGCGATCGTCTCGACGCCGAGAACGTCCTTCGCCGGCGCGGCGGTCCGCGTCAGCTGACCCATGTCGACGACCTGGTTGGTGACCTGCTGCTCCACGATCAGCTTGTGCTTGGCATCCACCGCAACCTGAATGTTGTAGCCCACAGCCACGCGTGTGTGCGCCGCCATCGCCCGGCTGTCGGGATCGGTCAGTGAAATTTGCTCCTCTCCGGTCCGGTCCAGTTCTGTCAGCATGGCCTTGCAGCGCGTGCGCCGCTCGCGGATCGCGGCGATCTTCTCGGCGAGGTTCTTGGTCCGCGAGCCGGCTGTTCCGCTCTCGCTGACATCGCTCCGGTCGAGGCGTTGCAGATAGTCGTCGAGCTTGGCGTCGGCCACCTCGATGAACTTCGTCAAAGACGCGCGGGTGAAGTTGCGGTCCTTGTTGTTGACCGCCTTGATCCGGGTGCCATC
>CADCTL010000195.1 GCA_902805625.1 uncultured Acetobacteraceae bacterium | reverse complement strand
GCCGCGCGCACGATCCCGCCGCGCTCGCCGCCCTCTCGGTGGTGCTGGCGGACAGCCGCACGGGCACTGTCCACCCGTTCGATCCGCGCGTGATCGACATTTTATGGGAGGTGGGTCAGCGGGCGGGCGTCCGGGGCGAGTTCCTCGTCTTCTCGGGCTACCGGACGCCTGAGACCAACGCAGCCGTTTGCGGCGCGGGCAACAGTCAGCACCTGCGGGGGGCCGCCATCGACCTGTGCGCACCGTCGCGGCGTTTGGCCGATGTCGGCGAAACCGCATTGGCGCTCGGGCGCGGAGGCGTGGGCGTCTACGCGCAGAGCGGATTCGTCCACCTCGACAGCGGACCGGTGCGGCGCTGGGGAGACGTGCCTCCAGGCAACAAAGGCCCCGCGGTACCCGAAGATCCATTGGCCAAGATGGCCGAAGCCTGGGCGGCGACCCGGCGGCGCTGAGAGGAGTCGGATCGGCGAGGAAACCGCCCTGGTCCAGACCGCTGCCGTCACGAACTTGGGATGTGAGAACGTCGGGCGGCGCGGCTACCATGCCGACAACGCAATGAGACGCTCCCCCTTCGCCCCATGGTCCAGACCCGCCGATCCTTCATCCGCAGCTTGGCCGGTGTCGCCACGCTCGCGCCGTTCGTCGCGGGCCTGCCCACGACCGCGCACGCCTTCGCGCAGGAGACCATCCCCGCGGCCGAGGGAACGACCGACCTCGCTTCGCTGGTCCGCTCGGCCGTCTTGTCCTCGCCCGCTCCGGACCGTCGGGCGCAAGCCGCCATCGACGGCACCATGGCGCGCCTGGAAGGTCTCGTCTTGGACCACGCCCGCGGTCGCTTCATCCTGGTCAACATCGCCGCCGCCGAGGTCGTCGCGTACCGGGACGGGCGCGAGGAACTCCGCTCCAAGGTCATCGTCGGGGCCGGGCGGACGCCCACGCCGCGGCTGACGAGCATCGTGCCCTCGGTCCGGATCAACCCGCCCTGGTACGTGCCCGCGAGCATCGAGCCGTCCGTCCGCGCGTCTGGCGCGGGCGGCTTCCGCCGCGTGAACGGCCGCCTCGTCCAGCCGCCCGGGCCGCGCAACCCGCTCGGCCCGATCCGGATCGGGCTGGTGGACTCGCAAGCGGTGTTCCTCCACGGCACGAGCCAGCCGAGCCTGTTCGCGCGCGAGGGACGGACCTTGTCCCACGGCTGCGTCCGCGTGGAGCGCATCTTCGAACTCGCGGCTTGGGTGCTCGACCTGCCGCCCGAGGCGCTCCGGGCCGCCGCGGCCACGGGCCGGACCCTCGAACTCGCGCCGCCCGAAGAGGTCCGGGTGGCGCTCGCCTACCTGACCGCTTGGCCCGGCGGAGACGGCCAACTCGTGTTCCATCCCGATCCCTACGGGCTCGACCGCTCGCCGCCCCGGCGCGGACCCCGCATCCCGCCGCGCCCCGTGCTGCCGGAGCCGGCGGTCGGCCAGGGCGCGTCCTTCGACGAGCCCGCGTAACGCGTGAGCGTCTTCTGATTCGGCGCCTGGAGCCTTGCCGGCGAACGCATCCCTTCGCCCCGTGGGCCGTTGCTGCCCGTGGCGGATGGCCGGGGAGTGCGGAGAGTGGAAACGATCGCGCCGTTCAAGATGTCCGTGTGCGGCATCGAGGAACTGATCGGGCACTGCGAAACGGGCGTGAGCCACGTCCTCTCCATTCTCGACCCGGACTGGCCCGTGCCGGAGGCCTTCGGCGCGTTCGGCGAGCACGCGAAGCTGGAGCTGCGCTTCCACGACGTGGTCGAGGCGGACATCCCCGGCACGCAGCCGCCGCGCGAGGAGCACGTCGCTGAACTGCTCGCCTTCGGGCGGAACCTGATGGCGGAGCCGCCGCCCGAGGCGCACCTGCTGGTGCATTGCCACGCGGGCGTCTCTCGCTCCACGGCGTCCATGGCGCTCGTCCTCGCGCAGGGCCTGCCCGACGCCGAAGCCGACCGCGTGTTCGGCGAGGTGTTCCGCATCCGCCCGCAGGCCTGGCCGAACCTCCGCATCGTCGAGATGGGCGACGCCTTGCTGGGGCGGAACGGCACGCTGGTCGCCGCGGCGCGCCGCGTGTACCGGCGGCAGCTCGAAGCGCGCCCGCACCTCGCCGACGAGTTCCGGCGGCACGGGCGCGGGCGGGAGGTGGAAGCGGCGCTGGGAGGCTGACGCGGCCGTTGCCAGACCGGCCCAAGCCTCGACCTTTGGGCGCACCCCCCATCCGGTGGCGCAGGCCCTGCCCCTCGCCCGGCACGGCCACCGCCGGCCGGCAGTCACAGGACACACGCGGGATGACCACCGGCGAGCGTCGCCCCACCTTCCCCCGGCCGGCCGATGTGAGGCTGCAACCCGACAGCGACCTGTCTCCCTAGCAAGCCCGCGGGCAAGGCGGCGCTCGTCACAGGCGACGCCAGCGGCATCGGCCGCGCGGTCGCCCTCGCCTACGCCGTGGAGGGCGTGGACGTCGTCGCCATCGCCTTTGACCAGAGCGACGACAACGCCGTGGAGGCGGCGCGCACCGTGGAAGGCAAAGGCCGGCGCTGCCTCAAGCTGAAGGGCGACATTTCCCGCAAGGCCGAGTGCGGCCGGCCGGTGCAGGAGACCGTGAGCGCCTTCGGCCGCCTGGACGTGCTGGTGAACAACGCGGCCGTGTTCGAGGGCGGGCTGACCAGCGAGATCACAGACGAGGTGCTGGAGCGCATCTTCCGCGTGAACGTCTTCGCCGCGACCCACCTCGCCCAGGCGGCGCTGCCGCACCCGGAGAAGGCTAGAGACTGCGTGATCAACACCTCGTCGGCCACTTCCATCTCGGCAAGAGGGGCGCGATCCCCCACTCCTCGACCAAGCGCGCGCTGAACGTGTTCACACGCTCGCTCGCGCTGGAGCTGGCGGCGCGCGGGTGAACGCTGTGGTGCCGGGGCCGTTCTGGACGCCGGCCATCGCCACCTCGGACAGGGAAACGGTGTAGAGCTTCGGCACCTTCACCACCATGAAGCGCGCCGGTCAGCCGGAAGAGATCGCGCCGGCCTACGTCCCACATGGCCGTCATCCACGAGACGGTGCGGCTCTCCGAGGCGTTGGTCCCGGAGGAGGTCAGCCCACCCGCAGCAGCGCCGGCCCGTTCAAGCGCAGCCACTCCACAGCGGCGTCGCGGTGCGGCGTCAGGCGCGCGACATGCGCCCAGAAGCGCGACGAGTGGTTCAACTCGCGCAGGTGCGCGACCTCGTGCGCCACCACGTAGTCCAGCACCCAATCGGGCGCCATCACCAGCCGCCAGGAGAAGGCGAGCGTGCCGTCCGGCGCGCAGCTCCCCCACCGGCTGCGCGTGTCCTTGAGGCGCAGCGCCTTGGGCTTGACGCCGAGCAACGCCGCGTGGCCGGCGGACAGGACCTCCATGCGCCGCCGCGCTTCCGCGCGGAGGAACTCGGCCACGCGCCGAGGCGATTCCTCGGCCTCGCCGCCCACCACGATGGCGCCCGGCTCCAGCCGCGCCGTCCCATCGGTTCCCGGCGTCCAGCGGATCACGTGCGGCACGCCGCCGAGCGGCACCTCCGCCCCCGGCACCAGCGCGACGTGCGGCGACAGCGCCGCCAACCTCTCCATGACCCAAGCGGCGTGGGTGGTGAGGAGCGCCACGCCGGCGCGGCGGTTGGCGCGCGGCGGCAGCGTCACCACCACCTCGCCCGCACGGGCGTCTATGCGGAGACTGACCCGCCGCGCGCGGGTGGAGCGGCGCCACCGCACGGGGCAGCCGCCCATGGCGCTGTCGCGCTTCTCCGCGGGCAAGTCGATCGTCTCGGAAGCGCCATGAGCCATGGTTCCAAGATGGCGCGCGGGTGCCCTCGCCTTCAACGGCTTGACAGGCTTCTTTAAACAACCGCACCGTTTCGCGCCTTTCCGGAAGGAACAACCCTCGGAATTCGATCACTTTCAACTTTTAGTAAATGTTTTGGGCCGCCTTATCACGCACCGGCTCTTCCGCCGTGGGTGACGGGTGTCCAGCATGGCGACAGCATCGGGGGTGGAAAGCTCGGCTTTCCCGAAGGTCTTTTTCGACGCGGAGACGACCGCACCCGCTTTCCCGGTGGCCGACCGCGGCGGGGGCGGCGCGCAAGCTTCGAGCAAGCCGCCCAACTGCGGCGTCCCGCGCTTCGGCCGCGCGCTGTTGGCGCTCGGCCTTCTGGGCGCCGGCCTTTACGCCGTGCTGGACGACAGGCTCTCCGTCACGACGGACCACGCCGTCATCTCCGCATATACAGTGAAGCTGAGGAGCCCCATCGCGGGCACCGTTTCGGGCTTGCACGCCCGACCGGGCGCGGCCGTGGCCGCCGGCGCGCGGCTGGCGGCGGTCGAGGACGACCGGGCGGACCGCCAGCGCCTCGACGATCTGCGAGGCCGCCACGAACGGGTCCGGGCCGAACTGGAGGCCGGGTTGGCGGCTCGGGGCGAATTGGGGCGGCTGCGCGCCGAACTGGAAGCCCGCGGCGCCCGGCACCTCGACGCCGCCATCACGTGGTACGCCGCCCAGATCGGCGAAGCGGAGCGGCTGTTCGCCGCCGCGAGGGCGCGGGAAACGCGCGCGCGGCGCGACCTGGAGCGCAAGGCGCGGCTCGCCGCCGGCGGCTTCGTCGCCCTCGCCGACCTCGACCGCACCCGCGCGGACCAGGAAGTGGCGGCGCGGGAGGCCGAGGCGCAGGAGCGCCGCATCGCCGCGTTGCGCGCCCAAGCCGCGGGCCTCCGCCAGGGCATCTTCCTGGACGCGGGCCACAGCGGCGCCGCCTACGCGGCGCAACGCTTGGACGAGGTGGCGCTGCGCCTCGTCGAAACGGGCCGGAGCATAGCCGCGCTGGAGGCCGAGGCCGAAGCGCTGGCCGTCCAGCTCCGCGCGGAAGAGCAGCGGTCGGACAGGCTGCGCCGCGCCGATCTGCCGGCGCCCGCGTCCGGCACGCTGTGGCGCGTGCTCGCGCAGGGGGGCGAGAGGCTGGCGCCCGGCGACCCCGTGGCCGAGGTGGTGGACTGCTCGGCCGCCTTCCTGCTCGCCGCGCTGCCGCAGGACCAGACGGCGCGGGTCCGGCTCGGGGGCGCGGCGCGCATCCGCTTGAGCGGCGAAACGGGCGAAAGGCGCGGCACGGTCCAGGCGATCCTCGGCGAAGCGCCGGCCGGGCAGGACGGCAACCTCGCCGCCCTGCCCTCCCGCCCGGCGGGCGCCGTCGCGCTGGTGCGCGTGGCGCTGGAACCCGCGGCGGTGGACGGCGGCGGCGGCGCTTGCGCCGTCGGGCGCACCGCGCGCCTGCTCCTGCCGGAAGCCGGCGGCGGCCTGTTCCGGCGCGCCTTGGCCGCAGCGCCGTGACGGCGTCGGAGGCGCTGGCGCCGGGGCTGCTGGCCGCCGGCGCCATGTTCACGGGCTTTGCGCTGCTCGGCCGCGCTTCGCCGCTGGCGCGCGCGCTCGCCGCCGCCGTCGCCGCGGCCATGCTGCTGCGCTACGCGCACTGGCGCTGGAGCGTCCCCCTGCCCGCCAACGGCGCCGCGGAAACCGCTTGGTCGCACGCCTTCCTCCTCCTGGAGAGCCTGTCGATCCTCAGCAACCTCCTCGTGCTGCTCTTCATGTCGCGCACGCTCGACCGGTCGCCGGAGGCGGACGCGGGACGGAATTCGCCCCTGATCGGGGCGCCGGTGGACGTGTTCATCTGCACCTACAACGAGGGCCACGAGATCCTGGAGCGCAGCATCCTCGGCGCCACGCGGATCGCGCACCCGGACCTCCGCGTCTGGGTGCTGGACGACGGCGCGCGGGACTGGGTGCGGGCGCTCGCCGCCGACCTCGGCGCGCGTTACCTGAGCCGCGTCAAGGGCAGGCACGCCAAGGCCGGCAACGTCAACAACGGGCTGCGGCACGCGCTTTCCACCGGGCGGCGCCCGGAGTTCGTCCTGCTGCTGGACGCCGACTTCGTCCCGGCGCGGCGCATCCTGCGGCGCACCTTGCCGCTGTTCGCGCCGCCGGACGTGGGCATCGTGCAAACGCCGCAGCACTTCTTCAACGCGGACCCGTTGCAGCGCAACCTGCTCGCCACGCGCACCTGGCCGGACGAGCAGCGCTTCTTCTTCAACGTGCTGCTGCCCTGCAAGGACGCCTGGGGCGCGGCCTTCTGCTGCGGCACCTCGGCCGTGCTGCGGGTGGCGGCGCTGGAGGCCGCGGGCGGCATGGCGACCGAGACCGTCACGGAGGACATGCTCACCACCTTCCGCATGGAAGAGCACGGCTGGCGCACGGTGTTCCTGAACGAGCGGCTGTCGCTCGGCCTCGCGCCGGAGGGGTTGGCGGAGTACGTGACCCAGCGCTCGCGCTGGTGCCTCGGGGCCTTGCAGCAGGCCTACACGCGCTGGTCCTTTCTCGGGCGCGGGCGGGTGGGCCTGATGAACCGCGTTTCCGCGTTCGACGCTTCGCTCTACTGGTCGGTGTCGTTCCTGTTCCGGCTTTCCGTCCTCGTCGGGCCGCTGCTCTACTGGTGGTTCTCGATCAGCACCCTGACCGCGACACCGCTCGAACTGCTCCACATCCTCGCGCCGGCGGTCGCGGCGCAGACGATCTTCATGTCCGTGCTGGCGGGCAACCGCGTGAGCCCGGTGCTGACGGACGTGAGTCAGCTCCTGTCCAGCGTGGTCGTGCTCCGCACCGTCGCCCAGGTCGCGGTGAAGCCCTTCGGCCACCCCTTCAAGGTCACGCCGAAGGGCCTTTCGCGCGACCGCGTGGTGGTGGAGTGGGGGCTGCTGCTGCCGTTCTTGCTGATCGCGTTGGCGACGGCGGGCGGCATGCTGGCGAACCTGGGCGTTTGGGCGCCGGGGCGGGGCGACCCGGGCTACGCGCTCAACATGGTTTGGAGCCTGTTCAACCTGGCGGTCATGGCGGTCGCGGTCGCCGCCTGCGTGGAGATGCCGCGCCCGCGCCAGGAAGAGCGCTTCGCGGTGAACGCGGGCGCCCGGCTGCGCCACGCCGCCGCGGGCGGGGCGGAGGAGGCCGCCTGCACAGTGCTGGACATGAGCGTGACCGGCGTGCGCCTTTCCTTCGCGGGCCCGGTCGCGCCGGGCGACAGGCTGGAGCTCGAGCTGCCCGGAAGCGGCCTCGCCCTGCCTTTCGAAGCCGTCCGCGCGCACGGCGGCGAGATCTCGGGCCGCTTCCTGGCCGACCGGGCGACGCGGTGGGAGCTGATCGCACTGCTGTACACCGGCGCCTTCGCCAACGAGGTGGCGAGTGTCGCGCCGATGCGGACCCTCGGGCACGCGATGCGGCGGATACTCGGTTGAAGTTGCGCGTGCGGGGGATCAGCCCGGCATGGCCTTCACTTCGGTTTCCACGAAGGAGAGCGGCGCCGAGCCGGCGTTGACCACGTTGTGCTCCACGCCCGCGGCGCGGGTGTAGGACCGGCCGGCCTCCAGCGCCGCCGTGGCGGTGGTGCCGTCCGGCAATTCGATCAGCAGGCTGCCGTCCGTGACGGGCACCACCACGTACAGGAAGCCGTGGCGGTGCCAGCCGGTCTCGGCGCCGGGGTTGAAGTCCCAGCGCACCACCCGGACGTGCTCGTCGTCGATCTGAACCGTGCCGGTGGCGGGCTCGCGGCAGCGGAGCGGCGGGCCGCGGCTCATTCCGCGGCCTCGGCGCGGCGCAAGCCCGGCAACGGCAGGGCGCCGGCGGCCTGGAAGCCGGCCCAGACCTTCTCCGCCGCGTCGCGGTCGAGCGGCAGGTGGGGCGGGCGGATGGTGCGCCACGCCGCGTCGCCGGTGGAGCGGGCGATGATCTCGCGGAGGCCGGGGATGAGCGGCACACTGGTGGCGGCGCGGCGGGTGGCGTTCAGCACCGCTTGCGCCGCGTCCGCCTCCGGACCGGTGCGGCGGGCGTAGACGATCCCGCCCCAGTGGCTGTTGGCGTTGCCGGCGGCGGTGATGCAGCCGGCGCCTCCCTCGGCGAGAATGCGTTGGAGGAACTCGTCGGAGCCGGAGTAGACCTCGAAGCCGTCGGCGGCGAAGGCTCGGACCATGGCCTGCATGTTGGCGTAGTCGCCGGAGCTGTCCTTCACGCCGCGGACCGTGCCGGGGAAGGCCTTCAGCAAGCGCTCGATCAGGCCGAGACTGAAGGGTAGCGCCGATTGCTGCGGGAAGTTGTAGAGGTAGAGCGCGATGCCGCCGCCGACCCGCTGCACCACCTCGGAGAAGTAGGCGAAGAGGCCGTCGTCCGTGATGCCCTTGTAGTAGAAGGGCGGCAGGAGCAGCGCTCCGCGGCATCCCTGGTCTCGCGCGTGGCGCGTCAGCTCCGCCGTGTCGGCTAGGCTGGCGGTGCCGGTGCCTGGCATCAGCACGTCCGCGGGGACGCCGCGGGCGACCAGCGCTTCCAGCAGCGCCTTGCGCTCGTGCAGGCCGAAGCTGGTGGCCTCGCCGGTGGTGCCGAGGATGCCCAGGCCGTTGCAGCCGTTGCCGAGCAGCCAGCGGCAGTGCGCGGCCATGCGGTCGGGGTCGGGCGAGAGGTCCGGCTGCATCGCGGTCAGCACCGCGGCGTTGACGCCGCCGAACAGCGGCGGGGCCTTCACGGGATTGGGCACGGGGCGTCTCCTTCTGGCCGGTTGTCGGCGCGGGGCGGGGCGGCCGCCGCGGCGCGCGGGAAGCGGCCAGGCCAGCGGACGACGTGGTCTTCCAGCGCGCCGGCCTCGCGTTCCGGTACGGCGCGGCCCTGCACGGACACGCCGGCGCGGTGGACCGTGTCCGGGTCGCCGGAGACCAGCGGGTGCCACCATTGGAGGTCCCTGCCCTCGGCCACCAGCCGGTAGGCGCAGGTGGGGGGCAGCCAGTCTATGGCGGCGACGCGCTTGGGCGTCAGCTTCACGCAGTCCGGCACGTGCTGGCGGCGGTTGCGGTAGTCGCGGCAGCGGCAGGATTGGGTGTCGAGCAACCGGCAGGCGACTTCGGTGAAGGCGACGCGGTCCGTGTCCTCGTCGCGCAGCTTGTGCAGGCAGCAACGGCCGCAGCCGTCGCAGAGGCTTTCCCACTCGGCGCGGGTCATGGCGTCGAGGCGCTTGGTCTTCCAGAACGGGGCGGCGGCGGTCATCGGCCGTATCCCTAGGGCAACGCGCGGCGGACCGGAACAGGCCGGGTGGCGGCGACGGCGCGCCGGGCCGGTTCGGCGGATGGGCGGCTCCGGCGCGTTTCGGACAAATGCCGCCGGGACGGGCGGCGGCGCGTGGGGGCTCGACCGGCCGGGCGGCGCGGGGTTGGGCGAACGGCTCCGTGGTTTCGGCGCGTTTCGGACGAGTGCCCTGGGAAGCGTCCGCGGCGGCCGTTGGCGCGTTCGGACAAATGCCTTGCCGGCGGGCGCGGGCGGCCGTGGGCACGGTGGCCGTTTGCGAGGGGCGCTCTGCGCCTTTTGCGTGTTTCGGACAAATGGCGTGCGCGCGGCCAGCGGCGGGCGGGAGCGCGGTCGGGCGGCTCCGTCGGCTGGGCGTCGTGGAGTGGTGGCTGGGACAGGTTCGGGTAGATCCGGCCCGGCGGTTCGTCCGGTGAAAATGTGCCGGGAGTCGGCGCGCGCGTTAGGGCGGGGAGCTTGTGCAGAGCGGATTGAGGCGGCGTGGCGCATGGCTGACGTTCCGACAAATCTAAAGAACATATCACGAACATAACGCTCACGCAAAGCGGGCGACGCGGTGTTGTCGGGCGGGGCGGCGGACCATTGTGGGTGCATAAACGACAGGCCGCCCCACCCGCCGCCTGATGCTGCCGGCGCGGCCCCGCCCACCACCGGCCTGGGTTTTGGCAGCGCTCTCCACGCTTGAGAGTGGCGTCGCAACGCGCCGTGGCGGCGGCGGCGCTGTCCGTCGCCACGAAGCTCCATCCTCTGTGGCTGCTCGACGCGGGGGCGGTCCTCAACTTGTTTGAGGTGGGTTCGGTTAATGGCCCGGAGTGCCCTCCCTCTCCGCGGCGCTTGAGACGCGGATGCCGTTACAACTCGTCCAACTCCTCGCGCAGCGCTGCTTCGCGCATCTGAACGCAACTGCTGACAATTGTGTCCAACACGGCTTCAATCCGCCGGTAGTCATAGTCTTGGGCCCGCTCGCGCTGATCAAGGAACACGCGCATGTAGCCGGTCTTGTTGACCAACTCGCCCTAAGAAGAAACCGGGTCATGCGGATGCGTGCTGTGCTGGCGGCTGGACGGAGTAGCCGAGGGCGGTGAG